>PIVK01000034.1 GCA_003354135.1 Rhodospirillales bacterium | reverse complement strand
CGAAGCGATGTGAGGCATCGGGAGATGCGTGCGACGCGGTCCAAAAGTCAGGGGAAGCCGCCGTTCCGGTCGCTTATACAGCCCGTCGGAGGGCGTCGGGAAGCCTTGACGATGCGCCGGATCTTGCGGGAACGATTGAACCTGCTTCAGTGGGGGGCATTGGCCTGCACCGTAGCCGGGCTCGCAAATCTGATCCGTCAGCCTGGTGAGTTGGTCGTTTGGATACCTCTCACAATAGGTATTACCTTTGGCTGTTACGGCTATCTCAAAAAAATCGGGTCACTAACACCATTGCAGGGGCTACTGCTAGAAACGATCATTCTGTCGATCCCCGCCATCGGTTGGTTGTTATTCACGTCACGTACCAACGGGCAGGGGCTAGGCGACGCGGATGTGTATACCTTGATGCTCATTGCCGGAACCGGTCTTCTTTCGATCATCCCCCTGATCCTATTCACGTTCGCGGCGCGCCGTCTCCAATTGGTGACAATGGGATTCTTGCAATACATCGCACCGTCCACACATTTCATCATTGGCATTGCAATTTTTTCAAAAATTCCAACCGGGTCGGAAACCCTGACCTTCAGCCTAATCTGGCTTGGACTGGCCCTAGCAGCTTGGGGGGCAGTGCTGAGAAGCAATCGGGAACGTGCGGTGGCGCGCGAAACAGCATGAAGGCTAGTCGCTACTCGCTTTTGACCTAGTGTCCCGAATCCGAAGTTCGTATCATTATGGGGTAAGCGTTTTTAGAACTTCGAATCCACCACACTAGCTGTCCCGGATATAGCTAAAGAGCACGCCGCAAACATCAGGCAGGAGCAACATGCCGACCGTTCCCCCGAAACAGCGTCCCGTCGTCCTCTGCATCCTGGACGGCTGGGGCAGCCGCGCCGACCCCGCCGACAACGCCGTCGCCATCGGGCGCACCCCCAACTGGGACCGCTTCCTGGAAACCTACCCCCACGCCCAATTGGAAACGGCGGGCAGCGAGGTCGGGCTGCCGGACGGCCAGATGGGGAACTCCGAGGTCGGGCACATGAGCCTGGGCGCTGGGCGCATTGTCATGCAGGATCTGCCGCGCATCGATCAGGCGCTGCGCGACGGCTCGCTGGCCGATAACCCGGTGCTGCTGAAGATGGTGGAGCCCCTGAAGGAAAGCGGCGGGGCCTGCCATCTGATGGGGCTCATGTCGCCGGGCGGCGTACATTCGCAACAGAATCATATCGCCGCTCTGGCCCGTATCGTCGCCGCCACCGGGATTCCGGTCAAGGTCCATGCGTTTCTCGACGGCCGCGACACGCCGCCGTCGAGCGCTGCCGGGTTCATGCGAAACTTCCTCGATTCGATCGAAAATACCGACGGGATCACGGTCGCCACCGTGGGTGGACGTTACTGGGGTATGGACCGCGACACGCGTTGGGAACGTGTTGCCAAGGCCTACGCCTCTATGGTCGACGGCAAAGGCGTGCGGGGCGACGAGCCGGTCGGAGCCATCGAAGCCAGTTATGCCGACGGCAGAACGGATGAGTTCATGCTACCCACCGCCATCGGCGGCTATGCGGGCATGCGTGATGGCGACGGCGTGTTTATGGCCAACTTTCGCGCCGACCGTGCACGCGAAATTTTGTCGGCGCTGTGCGATCCTGACTTCGACGGGTTCGACCGCGTGCGCCGCGTGCGGTTCGCGGCCCGCGTCGGCATGACCAGATATTCCGCCGATCACGACCGCTTTATGGATACCCTGTTCCCGCATCAGGATTTGGACGGAATCATGGGCCAAGTAGTGTCCGAAGCCGGCCTGACCCAGCTTCGCATCGCCGAAACCGAGAAGTACGCCCACGTCACCTTCTTCTTCAACGGGGGACGCGAGCGGGTCTTTGCGGGCGAGGAGCGCATCCTGGTCCCCTCGCCCAAGGTCGCGACCTACGACCTGCAGCCGGAAATGTCGGCCCCCGAGGTAACGGAAAAGCTGTTGACGGCCATCAACTCGGGGGCTTTCGACCTTATCATCGCCAACTACGCCAACGGCGACATGGTCGGCCATACGGGAATCCTGGAAGCCGCCGTCAAGGCTGTCGAGACCGTGGACAACAGCCTGGGCGTACTTGAGACAGCGGTCAAGGAGGCGGGCGGCGTGATGCTGGTCACCGCCGATCATGGTAACTGCGAGATGATGCGCGACCCCGAGACCGGCGCCCCCCACACCGCTCATACCGTGGGCCGGGTCCCGGTGGTGTTGGTCAACGGGAGCGGGAGGATGGAGGGCGGCCGCCTGGCGGACGTGGCGCCAACGCTGCTCCGACTCTTAGGCGTGGACCAACCCGCCCAGATGACTGGCCGGTCCCTGATCAGCGGAGCCGGGGAACGGTGACGCGGAGTCGAACCGCTGCCTCCCTGTGCTCCGCCCTGTCGGCGGCGGCGGTTCTGATTGTCCTTTCGGTCCCGGCACCAGCCGAGACCGGCCAGACAAATGCCAAACTGGACGACGTCACGCGTGCGATCAAAGCCGAAAAGGCACGCACCCTGACCCTAAAAACCCAGGTCACGACCCTCGACAAGAAAATGGCGAACCTCAAGGGCCGGTTGGTCGAGACGGCGCGCCGGATCCAAGTCTTTGAAACGGAGGTTGCAGGCATTGAGGCGGAATTGGCACGCCTAGTGAAGGAAGAGGCCGAGAAGGCCCGTCACCTGGCGGAAAAGCGCGGTCGCATCGGCCGAGTCCTGGTGGCCCTGGCGCGCATGGCCCGGCATCCGCCGGGGGCCCTGATCCTGGAACCCCTCGCACTCAACGACACCATCCGCAGCGCCCTGTTTCTGAGAGCCGTCGTTCCCGCCATTGAGATCAAGGCGGACAAGTTGAAGTCAGATATCTCAGACCTGGTCACTGCCCGCACGGCAATTGCAGAGAGGCGCACCCAACTGAACTCGACGGCGATTAAGCTGGAAGACGAACGTAACAGCCTCGACGCCCTGCTGGCCCGTAAGGGGGAGTTACGTCGGAAGACGATGGGCAAAGTTCGTACGGCCTCCCTCAACGTGCGGCGCCTGAACAGCAAGGCCGAGAGCCTACGCGAACTCCTCAACCGCCTGGAGCGGGAACGTCGCGCCCGCAAAGACGTCCTGGCCAAGAAGAAACCCGCCGAGAAAGCCGACCGTAAACCCGGAGCCTCAAGTGACTCTTTCCAGCGCGCCAAGGGGACACTCGTTTTCCCGGCTGTTGGCATCATTAAAGGACGCTATGGACAGTCCCTGTCGGGAGGACTGGCCCGCAAGGGCATCACCATCGCCACCGCACCCGGCGCACAGGTCGTGGCCACTTATGACGGACGTGTGGTCTATGCCGACAATTTTCGGGGTTATGGGCGGCTCTTGATCATCGAACATCACGAGGGATATCATACGCTTCTTGCGGGGATGGGCCGGATCGACGGCTCGGTTGGGCAATCGGTGATCGCCGGCGAACCCATCGGGGTGATGGAACGTGTAGACACCAAGGGCCCGTCCCTCTACTTAGAACTGCGCCGGAACGGTCAGCCTATCAACCCCATCCCCTGGCTGACGGCGCGCAAGGATAAGGATTAGGCATGAAGACGCGATTGTTCCTGGCAGCCCTGCTGGCCGGTTTCCTGATGCAACCGGTCCATGCGGCGGACCAACCCGCCGACACCTACGAACTGCTCAACCTGTTTGGCGACATTTTCGAGCGGGTCCGCAACGACTATGTGGAGGAACCCACGGACCAGCAGCTCGTCGAGTCGGCAATTACCGGAATGCTGACCGCACTCGACCCTCATTCCAGCTACCTCAACGCCAAAAACTTCCGCGAAATGCAGGTCCAGACCCGCGGCCAGTTTGGAGGCCTGGGAATTCAGGTCTCCATGGACAGGGGGTTAGTGAAGGTGATTTCGCCCATCGACGACACGCCCGCTTTCAGGGCGGGCATCGAACCGAGCGACATCATTACTCATCTGGACGGAGAGGGGGTGCTCGGCATGACGCTCGGCCAGGCGGTGGAGAAGATGCGCGGCCTCGTCAATACGGACATCAAGCTGACCATCCGGCGCGGCGCGGGCAAGCCCTTCGACGTCACCATCACCCGGGCGGTGATCCGCATTAACTCGGTGCGGTCGCACATCGAGGACAAGATCGGCTACATCCGCGTCACGTCTTTCAACGAACAGGCCGAAAAGGGCATCAAAAAAGCGATGGCTAAGTTCGAGGATGAGATCGGCAACGCCATGAAAGGTGTCGTCTTGGATCTGCGCCGCAATCCCGGGGGCCTCCTGGACCAGGCGATCGCCGTGTCCGACGCCTTCCTCGACAAGGGTGAGATCGTTTCCACCCGGTCACGCAAGGAAGAGGATTCGCAGCGCTTCAACGCCCGTCCCGGTGATCTTGCCAAGGGGTTGCCGATGGTGGTGCTGATCAATGAAGGGTCGGCATCCGCCTCCGAGATCGTGGCCGGCGCGCTGCAAGACCATAGCCGGGCCATCATCATGGGAACCAAATCATTCGGCAAGGGGTCGGTGCAGACCGTCATCCCGTTGGGGGCCCACGGCGCGATACGGCTGACCACCGCCCGATATTACACACCGTCTGGCCGTTCCATCCAGGCGGTCGGAATCGAGCCTGACATCGAGGTCCAGCAGGCGAAGGTCGAGACGATCCAACACTCCCCTAGAACCCGCGAAGCGGACCTGCGGGGCGCCCTGGAGAACGGTAACGCGCAGGACGACAAGGGCGAAACCACGGAGAATGCGGACGAAAAGAAGAAGGATGTCCCCTTTGACTACCAGTTGGAGCGGGCGTTCGACCTCCTGCGCGGCCTGGCATTCTATTCCGAATCCATGGCGGCGGGGCAGTAGAGGCCCGGACGGCCGCCGGTCCGGCGAGGGAAAGAGCCCATGAAGTTGAAGTTTCCCGGTGCGGGTCTTCTGAAACGCTTCAAGAAGGGTGGCGGCGACTTCGAAGACGATTTCGAGGACGACGAAGACTTCGATGAAGACAGCAGGCCTCAACTTGTCCGGCCGTCCGGCGATAGAGCGGGGGATAAAGCCGGTGGCAACTTCGAAGACGACTTCGGCAGTGATGACGGCTACGACGACGAGGATATGTTCGAGGGTGGGGGAGCCCGCCTGAAGAGGATCCTGGCCCCCTTTGCCAGGCTCACCCCCAAGATCAACGCCCTGCTGGGCACCGGAAAACGCCGCGTTATTGGACTGTCGGCGGTCGGTGTGGTCGGGCTGCTTTTGGTAGGCGGGATCGGCCTCGGAGTCTACATGGCCTTCAGCGGCGACGAGGCCGATGTCGCCGGCCTTGGGGCAGTGCCTGGGGAGCAAAACGAAGGCGCTTTTGAGGGGGGTTTCCGGGAAGTCGACGGCATGACCCAAGCCGACCAAACGGGGGAACCTGGCATGCTCCCTCCGTCCGGACCGCGGTCCCTCAACGAGATCGCGGCCGGCGGCGTGGGGGGAGCCGGCACTACCGGGGTCAAGATCGCCTCCGTCCCGTCCAGTGCGTTCAACCGCATACCCGTGTCGAGCCGGGGAGAAAAACCGTTGTCCGAGGAACCGGAACCCGGCCTCCTGGAGAAGACCGGGGACGGTCTGCTGCCCCGGATCGGCCTCGCCGGACGCATGCCCTGGCAGGTCTACGCCCGGGCCGACACTCTGCCGGCCGGCCAGCCCCGGGTCGCCGTCATCATCACCGGTCTGGGCTTGAGCGGGACGGCCACGGAGGCCGCCATCCGGCGTCTCCCCGGTGCCGTGACCCTGGCCTTCGATCCCTACGGCATCGACCTCGAACAATGGGTGCCCGTGGCCCGCCAAGCGGGGCACGAACTTCTGATGACGGTTCCCATGGCAACCGAGGATTTCCCAGTACGGGACCCCGGCCCCGATGCCCTGCAGGTGTCCGGGGAACCACAGTTTAATGTGGCTCTTCTCGAGAAGCTCCTTGGGCGCATGACCACCTACGTTGGTGTCCTGTCCTCCATGGGGTCAAGTATCCTGACCCGAAACGACATGCTCCAGCCCCTTCTTCAGGCCCTCAAAGACCGGGGCCTGATGTTCGTCGATAGTGGCGAGGTCGGCACGTCGCTGGCCCCCGACCTCGCGACCGATCTTGGCCTGCCGCGAGCCGTGGCGAGCATGCGCCTCGACCGGGATCCGTCGCGCGCCGCCATCGACGCCCTGCTTAAGGACCTGGAGCGCCTGGCCCGCAGCCAAGCCTTCGTGGTTGTCCTGGCGTCGCCCTATCCCACGACGCTGGAGCGCCTCAACGTGTGGTTCCCGACCCTGGCCAAGAAGGGCATCGTCCTGGCTCCCATCACCGCCTTGGCGGACAAGAAGATGACACCGTAGGCGATGGGAAAAGGAAAGAAGATAACCCATGGCAAGGGCCGCTACCGGCGGGGCGTCGGGGCCGTCCTGTTCAACGTCCAGGGCCGGGTGCTCGTCGCCGAGAGAATTGATGCGCCAGGCGCCTGGCAGTTTCCGCAAGGCGGAGTCAAAAAAGGGGAAAAGCTGCGCCGTGCGGTGTTGCGTGAGCTGGCCGAGGAGATCGGCACCGACAAGGTCGAAATTATCGCCAAGAGTCGCCATTGGCTCCGTTACGACCTGCCCGCCGACACCGCAGGACGGGTCTGGGGCGGTAAGTACAAGGGTCAGGAGCAGAGGTGGTTTGCGCTTCGCTTCATGGGCACTGATGCCGACATTGACATCAACGCCACCAGCCACCCTGAATTCCGAGCCTGGAAGTGGGTGAACCTGGAGGACATCCCACGCTTCATTGTCCCCTTCAAGCGGTCCCTATACGAAACTCTGGTCACTGAGTTCTGCCACCTCGCCGACGCGTGATCGTGTCGCCTTCCGACCGGTTGCGGTATCATAAACTCAGAAAAAGGGGCACGTGCAGCCGAGGGAGGTCGCCATGACAAAACCCGAACAGTCCGCCCGGCTCAACCAAGGCACCGGGGCTTGGGACCTTTGGCGTGAACAATCCCGCCACTTGCTAATCGGGACCCATCGTGGCAGGAAAAGAACGAACGTGGCTCGACCAATCCGAATGAAGACATAAGGAAGCTCGGACATGATCTATCTGCAGGTTGTGGTGGGTTTTCTGCTGTTGCTCGGCGGTGCCGAAGTCATGGTGCGCGGCGCCGTTGCCATTGCCGAGAAGTTCGGCATTTCCCATCTCGTCATCGGCATGACGGTCATAGCTCTTGGCACATCGGCGCCCGAGGCGGTGGTCAGCATCAACGCCGGCATTGCCGGAGCTCCGGGGCTTGCGATTGGCAACGTGGTCGGCAGCAACATCGCCAACATTTTCCTGATCATGGGAGTGGTGGCGCTGGCGCAGCCGATCCTTACCAAAGCGGACCCGAAATCGCGGGACAGCTTAGTGCTTGTCGGCAGCACAGTTTTTTTCATCGGCGTCTGTTGGTTCGGCGTCATCGATTTCTGGCTGGGTGCCCTGCTGCTGGCCGTGTTTGCCGGATTCCTCGGTTATACCTACTGGCGCGAGACGTCAGGCAACGTTGGCGCCGAAGCCTCGCTGGCTCACGAGGTGGAGGAATTCGAGACCCTCGCCAATCGTCCCATCTGGATGGCATGGGCGGCTCTCTTCGTCGGCTTGGGAGGCTTGTTGTGGGGCTCGGACCTGCTGGTCGACGGGGCGATCTTGGTGGCGCGAGTCTGGAGCGTGTCGGAAGAGGTCATTGGGCTCACCATGGTCGCCCTGGGCACCTCGCTCCCGGAACTGGCAGCTTCTACGGTGGCGGCCGTCAGGGGCCACTCCGACGTGGCCGTGGGCAACGTGGTGGGATCCAACATTTTTAACCTTCTGTTCGTCATCGGCCTGGCGAGCATGGTGATCCCCATTCCCGTAGCGCCCCAGATCCTGGCCTTCGACATCTGGATCATGCTAATTGCAACGGCGGCCTTGCTGCCCTTCCTCAGCACGGGGCGGACCTTCGACCGGACCTACGGCGCCATCTTCCTGGTCGCCTACGCTTCCTACATCGCGATCCAAGCCTACGGGGTCGAGACACTGCTCGCTCTGGCCTCTTGAAAGCCTTCCCCGGATCGCCCATTCTCCTGGCATGTCGCAGCAGGAACCAATGATCGCGCTTGTCACCGGGGGAGCCCAGCGTATCGGACGGGCCATCGCACTCGACCTGGCCGCCCGGGGTTGGGCGGTGGCAATTCACTGCAACCGTTCGCTAGATGCGGCCCGCACCGTGGCAACAGAAATCGAGAGTGGCGGCGGCCGGGCCGCAGTCTTTCCCGCCGATTTGGCGGACGAGGAGGCCACCAAAGCACTCATCAGCCGAGCCGGCGCGGAACTGGGACCGGTCACCTGCCTCGTCAACAACGCCTCAATTTTCGAGAAGGACACGGCTGCATCCGCTACACGGGAGTCCTGGGACCGCCACATGGCGATCAACCTGCGCGCCCCCTTCGTCCTCACCCAGGCCTTTGCCGCGGCCCTGGGAAGCGGACAGCACGGCAACGTCATCAATATCGTCGACCAGAGGGTCCTCAGCCTGACGCCCCATTTCACGTCCTATACGCTGAGCAAGGCGGGCCTTTGGACCCTGACCCGAACCCTGGCGCTAGCGCTGGCACCGGCCATCCGGGTCAATGCGATTGGCCCGGGCCCGGTTCTGCCTAGCCCCCGGCAGTCCGAGGCGCAGTTTGCCCGCCAGTGGTCGGAACTCCCCCTCGAACGCCACGCTGACCCTGAAGAGATAGCGCGTGCCGTGCGGTTCGTCCTTGACGCGCAGTCCATGACGGGGCAGATGATCGCCCTGGACGGAGGACAGCACCTGGGATGGGCCTACTGCCCCGATTACGGGTCCCCCGAGGAATAGCAAGAAGGCCGAATATGAGCGCCCGTCCCATTAGGTTCGTCGAACCGTTGCGCATTGCGGACGCCCGCAATGCCCACCAGCGGGTTCGCATCAATCGCGACCTCGCCGTACATAAGAGTGACGTCGATCTGGGCGATGATCTTGCCAACGTGGTCTGCTGCGAGGATACCGCCACCGGCGTCCGGACGATCACCCAGAAAGGGCATATCAATTTGGTCGAGACCCTGCCTGAAGACATCGCCGCCATGTGCCTCAAGGACCGGAGGGGCCGCTCGGGAAGGGGGCGGGTTGAGACGCTGGATGTGATGGCCGGCGCAACGAGTGTTGGGGTGGAGATCGAGCGGTTCAGCCCCCGTCTGTGATGGACAGGCCGACAACTGCCGCCCAAGCCATTGAAATCACGTCATAGGACGTGTTGGGCGGGCGAGTTTTACACAGGGCATGCTCTTTTCGGTTTTGTTCTCCGGCTTTGATGGGATGATGACAATACGCCTCCATTCGTTGACAAGGCGCGGCAAACATGAATGATATCAGTGGCTTATAAAAGTGCCCATTTTTTGTGCAGAATGAGGAAGTCCACGGTTCTCGTAGGGTCTTGGCTTTCCGCCCTTTGATATCAACACAGTTACCCACAGGAATCGTGGATAGATCACGGAACCGTGAGACAAGCCCTGGAAACGCCACGGGAACCCGGTTTTTTTATGACTGATGAGCCGAACGCGGATGGACGAGAAATGAAGGGCTCGGTGATCGTCGAGTCCCATCTCAAGACCCTGCCCGGCAGCCCCGGCGTTTACCGCATGCTCGACGTTAAGGGTGACGTTCTCTATGTCGGCAAGGCCAAAAATCTGAAGAAGCGGGTCACCGCCTACACCCGGCCAGAACGTCTTCCCGTGCGCATCGCGCGGATGGTTTCGCAGATCGTCTCCATGGAGTTCGTCACCACCCATACGGAGGCCGAAGCGCTGCTGCTCGAGGCAGACCTGATCAAGCGTTTCCGGCCGCGTTACAATATCCTGCTTCGGGACGACAAGTCGTTCCCCTTCATCCTGCTCGCTTCGGACCATGATTTCCCCCGTGTCCTCAAGCACCGGGGTGCCAAGAAGACCGGCGGGGAGTACTTTGGCCCCTTCGCGTCGGTTTGGGCGGTCAACGAGACCCTTGCCGTCCTGCAGCGGGCCTTTCTCCTGCGCACCTGCACCGATAGCGTTTTCGGAAGCCGCACCCGGCCTTGCCTGCTGCATCAGATCAAGCGCTGCTCGGCACCCTGTGTCGGCAGAATTGGTAAAGAGGATTACGCCGAGCTTGTCGCCCAGGCACGCGCCTTTCTCAGAGGCGAAAGCCGGCGTATCCAGAAGGACTTGGCGCAACGAATGCAGGATGCCTCGGATTCTCTGGAATTCGAGGCCGCCGCCGTCTACCGCGACCGCATCCAGGCGCTCACCCGCATCCAGGGCCATCAGGACGTCAACCCGGCAGGGCTCCAAGACGCCGACGTGCTGGCCGCCCATCAGGCGGGCGGGCAGACCTCCATCCAGGTCTTCTTCTTCCGCGCCGGACGCAGTTTCGGCAACCGAGCCTATTTCCCCAATCACGCCAATGATGAGGACGCCCCGGCGGTGTTGGAGGCTTTCGTCGGGCAGTTCTATGTCGGCAAACCGACGCCGCGCACCGTGCTGACCAGCCATGCTCTGCCCAACCGGTCCTTGGTTGCCGAGGCGTTGTCGATACATGCCGGACGCAAGGTGGAGGTCGTTTTCCCCAGGCGTGGCGCCAAGCGGAGCGTGGTCGAGTACGCACTGACGAACGCCCGCGAAGCCCTGGGGCGGCGCATGGCCGAAAGCGCATCCCAGCGCCGGCTTCTCGGCGGGCTGGCCCAGGCATTGGATCTCGACGGCCCTCCCGAAAGGATCGAAGTCTACGACAACAGCCATGTCTCCGGCAGTCATGCGATGGGCGCCATGATTGTCGCCGGCTCGGAAGGTTTCATGAAGAGCCAGTACCGCAAGTTCACCATTCGCGGCATCAAGGAGTTTACGCCCGGTGACGACTACGCCATGATGCGCGAGGTTTTGGAACGCCGCTTCTCCCGTGCGCGCAAGGAGGATCCGGACCGAGACCGTGGCCTATGGCCGGATTTGGTGGTGCTCGACGGCGGCAAAGGGCAGTTGGGCGTCGCCGTAGAGGTCTTTGCCGACCTTGGCATCGACGATGTCGCCGTCGCCGCCATTGCCAAGGGACCGGAGCGTAATGCAGGGCGCGAGCGCGTTTTCCTGCCCGGCCGCCCCGCCATCGAACTTGAACCGAAGGACCCGGTTCTTTACTACCTGCAGCGCCTGCGTGACGAAGCGCACCGCTTCGCCGTTGGCGCCCACCGGGCCAGGCGCTCCAGGGCCATCGAACGCTCGACACTTGACGGCATTCCCGGGATCGGTGCCAAGCGCAAGAAGGCGCTGCTGCACCACTTCGGCTCGGCCAAGGCGGTTCAAGAGGCGGGGCGAGCCGATCTTGAGGCGGTTGAAGGAATTAGCCACGCCATGGCTCATAAAATCTATGACTGGTACCATGGAGACAGCTAGTATGCCCGGCACCGATACCACAAAGTCGACAAGATGCCTTTTGGCCGGAGCATAATGTTTAACCTGCCGAATATTCTCACCCTATCCCGGATCGCCGCCGTACCGGTGGTCATTGCCCTGCTTTACGTCGCCCCCCCGCTGGGCAACTGGTTGGCCTTTTCGGTATATGTGCTGGCGGCGGTAACCGATTTCCTCGACGGCTACCTTGCGCGCGCCTGGAGCCAGCAGTCCGCGCTTGGACGCTTTATGGACCCCATCGCCGACAAGCTTCTGGTGGGCGGACTTCTGCTGGCGCTGGTTGCCGTCGATCGCATTGCCGGCTGGACGGTACTTCCGGCGTTGGTCATCCTGGGCCGCGAGATTCTGGTTTCCGGCCTGCGCGAGTTTCTGGCTGAACTCCGGGTCAGCGTGCCCGTGAGCACCTTGGCCAAATGGAAGACCACCATCCAAATCTTGGCGCTTGGCTTTCTTATCGTCGGCCCCGCCGGGCCCGTTGCCGACACGACGGATGTCGGCGTCTTCCTGCTGTGGGGCGCGGCGGCCCTGACCATGATTACCGGCTACGACTACTTCCGTGCCGGGATCAAGCATATGAAGGAAACCGGGGCGGGAGCATGAAGATCTTCGGCATCATAGGCTGGAGTGGCGCCGGCAAAACGACGTTGTTGATCAAGCTGATCCCGGAATTTGTGTCACGCGGCCTCCGAGTATCGACCATCAAGCACACCCATCATCACTTTGATATCGACAAGCCGGGCAAGGATTCCTACCGCCACCGAGAGGCGGGGGCGACGGAAGTCCTGGTGGCGTCCTCCAAACGCTGGGCCCTGATGCACGAACTGGGGGATCAGGGCGAGCCCGATATGGACCGGTTGATCTCCCACATGTCGCCCGCCGATCTGCTGCTGGTCGAGGGGTTCAAGCACCATCCCCATCCCAAGCTGGAAGTGCACCGCCCGATCAACGGAAAGCCCTTGATCTACACCAAGGATTCGACGGTCGAAGCGGTGGCAAGCGACGTCGCGTTGGAAAGCGTGGACCTTCCGGTCCTGAACTTGGCCGATGTCTCGGCCATTGCGGACTTCATCATCGGGAAAAATGCGTTGCATCCAAGGAAGGACCATCCATGAGCGACCGCTTCCACACCGGCGGCACGGCCGTGATGACCAAGGCCGAAGCCATGGCTGCCCTAAAGGAAAAGATTACGCCCGTCACCGGAACGGAGCAGGTGCCTCTACGCGAAGCCTTGGGCCGGGTGCTGGCGGAGGACGTGGTATCCGACCGCGACGTCCCGCCCTATGACAATTCGGCCATGGACGGCTACGTGGTTTTCTTCGACGACCTAAAGGTGGAAGGAGAAACCCGCATGCCGGTGACGGGCCGAATTGCCGCAGGCCATCCGCTGGACCGCGAGGCCAAGCGAGGCGAGGCGCTGCAGATATTCACCGGCGCCCTGGTCCCGGAGGGCCCGGACACCGTATTCACGGTCGAGGAGGTGACGCGGGACGGCGACACCCTGATCCTGCCGCCCGGCGCCCGGCGCCGACAGCACTGCCGCAAACGGGCAGAGGACGTAAGCGTCGGCGACGTGGTGGTGCCGACGGGCAGGCTGCTGCGTGCCCAGGAGGTTGGCATGGCGGCCTCCGTCGGTTACGCGGAACTGACGGTGCTCAGAAAGCTCCGTGCCGCCGTCTTCTCCACCGGCGACGAAATCCGCGACCCTGGCGGTGACACGCCGCCGGGGTGCATCTACGACTCAAACCGGTTCACGGTGATGGCGCTGCTGAATGGTGTGGGTTGCCGGGTCACTGATCTCGGCATCCTGCCCGACGATCCCGGCACGGTGCGCGACGCGCTTGAGAAAGCGGCCCCGGACCATGATCTCATCATTACCTCTGGCGGCGTGAGTATGGGCGAGGAGGATCACATTAAGGACGTGGTCGAAGATCTGGGCTCGCTCCATTTCTGGAAACTCGCCATCAAACCGGGCAAACCGGTGGCCTTGGGCCAGATAGGCGAGGCGGCTTTCATCGGGCTCCCGGGCAATCCGGTTTCCGCGATGGTCATCTTCATGATCATCGGCCGGGCGGTCACGGCGCTGCTCCAGGGACGCAGCGATGTTGAACCCACCCGCATTCCTGTCCCCGCCGCCACCGACTGGCAAGGTAAGACGGGCCGACGCGAATGGGTGCGTGGGCGCCTTGGCACAGATGACAATGGCCGGGTCGTGGCCGAGATCTACAAGACCCAGGGTTCGGGCGTCCTGACCTCCATGGTCGCCTCCGAAGGCCTGATCGAGATTCCGGAAGACGTGGACCGCATTGAAGTGGGGCAGCCTGTCGACTACATCCCGTTCACCGAGATGACGCGATGAAGGTGCTTTATTTCTCATGGCTGCGCGAAAAGGTAGGAACCGCCGAGGAAGACCTGTCCCCTCCGGAGGATGTCGGCACGGCGGGTCAACTGATCGCGTGGCTCAGAACGCGGGGCGATAATTACGCGGACGCTCTGGCCGACATGGCGACCGTGCGCATTGCGGTCAATCAGGAATACGTCCAACTTGATCACCCGGTAAAGGCGGGCGACGAGGTCGCCCTGTTCCCGCCGGTGACCGGAGGCTGATCCAATGGTCGTGCGCGTCCAGGAAGAGGACTTCGATATCGGGACTGAGCTGTCATCCCTCACGACCGGCAAGCATGGCATCGGGGGTGTTTGCCTTTTCGTCGGCCTGGTACGCGAGATGGCGGGGGACGAGACGATCTCCTCCATGACCCTGGAACACTACCCCGGCATGACCGAGAAGGAATTGATCCGCATCGAGGACGAAGCCAGGTCGCGCTGGAACCTGGAGGAGACGCTGATCATTCACCGCTGCGGCAAACTGGCGCCGGGAGACCAAATCGTCATGGTCGCCGCCTGCTCGGCCCACCGCGGCAACGCCTTCGAAGCAGCCCGGTTCCTGATGGACTTCCTAAAGACCAAGGCACCGTTCTGGAAACTGGAGGACACTGGCAAAGGCTCCCAATGGGTCGATGCCCGGGACTCTGATGACACCGCCGCCGCGCGGTGGGAGAAGGGATAACCCCGCACCCCTCCGTCCGTTTTGCTGCATCGGGACGGCGCGGAATTTTGCAGCATTGCATGCAGCATTCCACCCACATATGCTCTTTATGGACAGTGGTGCGGCGTGTTTTTCCGCTCGCCTCAGGTCAACATATTTTTGCGCCCGCGTCCTGCAGCATGGCTGCAGCATAGTTGCAGCATAAGTGCATGTATGGGGCTCCGTCCGGAAACAACCGGATTTCCGAAATGCCGTCGCTTATTGAGGCCCTTCCTTCAGTTTCTCGAGGCATGCCGCATGGTCGGGGCGGAAGTCCTTGTCTTCCCACCACCGCTCGATGGCTTTGAGCAGTTTTCCCACTTGGGGACCATGGCTGATGCCGAGGGCGAGGACGTCCCGGCCCCGCAAGGGGAAGACCGGCGTCTCCCAATCGTCACAGGCGTGGAGCAGGTTGATCCAGCTTTCGGTACGGTCCTGGGTTTGGCGGGGGTCGAGGGAGCGTTCCCCGGCCCAGGCTTGGAGGCCCAAGTCGCGCACCGTGTCCGGCCCGGCATGGTAGAGGGCGTGACGGAGCGCCGTTTCCCCCTTGCCGGGATCGATCTCCCAAGCCGGTTCGGCCAAGGCGGCCAGGCGCTTCTTCTGCCGGGCGGAAAGGCGGAAGCGTCCGGCGATGACCTCGACACCGCCGGCGTCGGTCTTGACGAGGGACGCGAGGCGCCGGATCGGATGCGGTTTCACCGATGGGATGTTGAAGGCGTGGCTATCCAGCCAGCTCATCGCCCGCAAGCGCCCCGCCTCGTCGGCTTCCGGCAGGACGTTCTCAAGTACGTCGTTGCCCCGCATCAACACGATGACATCCGCCGGGCTGGGGGACATAAGGATACGGAACATCTCGACCCGGACCCGTTCGCCGGACAGGACGGGCAGCTTATGGGCCGCGGCCCGGCAGGCGTTGAGGGCTTCAATATCGGCGGGGGGCTGCCCGTAGGTCGCGTAGAAGCGGAAGAAGCGCAGCAACCGCAACACGTCTTCATGGATGCGTTCGCGGGCGTTGCCGACGAAACGCACCCGCCCATAGGCCAGGTCGGCGAGCCCGTTGAAGGGGTCGTAGACATCGCCGCCCATGTTGCAAGAGAATGCGTTGATCGTGAAGTCGCGCCGGGACGCATCGGCGATCCAGTCGTCGGTGAAGGCGACCTTGGCCCGCCGGCCGTCGGTCTCGATGTCTACACGCAGCGTGGTGATCTCGAACGGGACCCCTTCGACCACCGCCGTGACGGTGCCATGATCTATGCCCGTTGGAATGACGCGAATGCCGGCCCGTTCCAACAGCGCCATCACCGTTTCGGGCGGATCGGAGGTGGCAATATCGATGTCCCGGATTGGACGCTTCAGAAGCGCATCGCGGACACATCCCCCAATGAACCGCACCTCGGTTCCCTCTGCGGTCAGCGCGTCCCAGACGGCCTGGGTCTCGGGCGCGGTCATCCAGGTCTGGGGCGCGACCTTGCCTAATGCCAGAGGGTTGGGGCTGAGAATATCGAGCTTCATTCGAACCGCCCCGGGACCACCCGGTCTCCTTCCCAACGCGGGGCATGATACTCTTTGCCCGCCTCCGACCCGGTCGTCAGTGCGGTCGCCACCAAGCCCACCACCATCAAGGCAAAGCCCGTGGAAATCAGCCAGAACCACGGTCCGTCCTTGTACCATGTCTTGCCATTCTTGGCCTGGTTGTCACGGGCGAACCACGCCCAGGCCAGGAATGCCAGTGTCGGCAGGATCAGCGGCAGCAGGTAATGCAGCAGGATGCGGGTCATGGGCTCATCGCAATCGTTCGTAAAGATTCATCAGCATACCCGCCGTTGCTCCCCAGATGTAATAATCATCGTAAGGCATGGCCCAGAAGAAACGTTCGCGGCCTTCGAACATGCGGCTCATCCGGCGATGGTTGGCGGGATCGAGGAAATGTTCCAGCGGCACTTCGAAGGCCTCTGCCACCTCGTGGGTGTCCAGTGTGAGGTCAAGCGGGGGAGTGACCACGCCCACGACCGGGGTGATCTCGAACCCGGTCCGGGTCACATAAGTGTCCAGGTGACCGATCACCTCGATCCGTTCGCGGGCGAGTCCGATTTCCTCCTCGGTTTCGCGAAGGGCGGTGATCTCCGGTGCCGCGTCGTCATCTTCCCTGTGACCGCCGGGGAAACTGATTTGGCCTGGGTGGTGTTCCAGGTGATTGGTGCGCCGGGTCAACAGGATGGCAAGTCCCTCCTCGCGTTCGACCAGGGGGATCAGGACTGCCGCCGCCATCAAGCGGCTGGCCGGGACGGTGCCTGGGTTGAGGTCGTGATCGCCGCGCCGCCGGTCCGCTTCCGGTGTGATTCGGCCCGCGACGTCATCGCGCGTCATATGCCGTCTCCGGAAGACCCGAGAATGAAGAAGGTGCCGGCGGCGAACCCCGCAGTCACCAGGACAGGGCCGTCACCGCCCCAATGCCAAACGCCCTCGGCGTTGATGCGGATACCGACCTCGCCCAGGTCCGTCGGTTCGGCTTCCTCGCCCGTCGACAGTCCGGCACTGAAGTTCCGGCGTTCGTCCGGCGGGTACAGAAAATCAGAGGTGTTCCATATATTCTTATTCATGCATCATCACCGGATGCAGATTCGGGAGACGCCATCGTGACGAAGATCCATGGGAATAATGCGCCTTCGGACGGGGCCCCGCAACCGGTTGCCGAACTGGAAGGCCTATCCGACACTCTGGCTGAGGTGCGAACCGCTGTCGGACAGGTCATCTTCGGTCAGGACGAGGTGGTCGAAGAGACCCTGGTTACGCTTCTGGCCGGCGGGCATCTGTTGCTGATCGGTGTCCCCGGATTGGGCAAGACTCGCTTGGTGGAGACGTTGGGGACCGTCTTCGGCCTGACCGAACGCCGCGTCCAGTTCACCCCCGACCTGATGCCGGCCGATATCCTGGGTTCCGAGGTGCTGGAGGAATCCGAGACCGGACGCCGCAGCTTCCGCTTTATCGAAGGCCCCGTGTTCTGCCAGCTTCTGATGGCCGACGAAATCAACCGCGCCAGTCCCAGGACCCAGTCGGCGCTGTTGCAGGCCATGCAGGAACACCGGGTGTCTGTTGCGGGACGATACCATGCCCTGCCGCAGCCCTTTCAGGTTCTGGCGACCCAGAATCCGATCGAGCAGGAGGGAACCTATTCCCTGCCCGAAGCGCAGCTCGACCGCTTCTTCATGCAGGTGGACGTGGGCTATCCGGACCTTGATACGGAACGTGAGATTCTGCTCTCCACCACCGGGGCGGAGAGCCGAGAGGCCCCACGGGTCATGAAAGCGGAGGACCTTCGCGCCGCCCAGATGTTGATCCGCCACGTCCCGGTGGGCGGCGGCGTGGTCGAGGCCATTCTCGCGCTGGTCCGCGCAGGTCGGCCGGAGGAGAGCACAATTACCGAGGTTTGCGACGCCGTGTCCTGGGGGCCGGGCCCCCGGGCGAGCCAAGCCCTGATGCTGGCGGTGCGGGCGCGCGCAATCATCCAGGAGCGGCTGTCCCCGTCGGTGGACGACGTGCTGGCGCTGGCGCATCCGATTCTGCGCCACCGCATGGCATTGAGCTTCGCCGCCCGGGCCGACGGGGTGAAGATGGGCACAATCATCGACAGGATGTGTAAGGGCATTGGCTAACCAGGCGCTTCATCACCGGGCCGAGACCCTTGCGGCGTCTTTTCCGCCGATCCTCATCGCGGCGGAACGGGTGGCGGCGGCGGTTTCCGCCGGCATGCACGGCCGCCGACGCGCGGGTCCGGGAGAGACGTTCTGGCAGTTCCGCCGCCACCAGACCGGGGATGCGGTCGGGGCCATAGACTGGCGCCGCTCGGCGCGCTCGGACCATCATTTTGTGCGCGAAACAGAATGGGCGGCGGCGCAACCGGTATATCTGTGGCGGGACGGCTCGGCTTCCATGGCGTACCGCTCGGACGCGTCGCTACCGACCAAAGAGGACCGGGCGGGGCTGCTGTTGCTGGCGTTGGCGTCGTTGCTGGTCCAGGGGGGCGAACGGGTCGCCCTCATGGGGTCGGGGACAGCGCCTGTAACGGGCCGTTCCGCGGTTTTGCGGTTGGTATCCGAGCTCGATGGGTGCCGGACCGGGCTGTCCCAGGCGATGCCCTTGCAGCAACGGGCGCGTGTGGTGCTTATCGGCGATTTCCTTGACCCGCTGAATGACATCGAGGCGGGGCTGGTCCGATTGGCCCGCCAGGGCGCGCGCGGTCATATGCTGCAAGTCCTCGATCCCGCAGAGGAGAGCCTGCCCTTCAGTGGCCGGGTCCGATTCGAGGGGACGGAGGGCGAGGACGGCATCCTGGCGCGCCGGGCCGAATCCTTGAGGGAAGGATACAGGTCCGCCCTCGCGCGTCACCGGGATGCCCTCGGGGCCCTGGCCCGGAACAAAGGGTGGAGCTTCGGCATCCACCGGACCGACCATGGGCCGGAAACGGCGTTGATGGCTCTCTACCAAGCTCTGGAGTTCTGAAGCGGTGCTGACGATCGGACCCCTCGGTTTCACGGCTCCCTGGGCGCTGGCTCTCTTGGGGACTCTGCTGGTGGTCTGGTGGTTGCTGCGCCTCCTTCCGCCGGCACCCAGACGAATCGTCTTTCCTCCCGTCCGGCTGCTGTCGGGACTCCGGAAGACGGAAGAGGAATCGGCATACATGCCGCCGTGGCTGCTGGCCCTCAGGTTGCTGCTACTGGCCGTCCTGATCCTGGCCGCCGCCCATCCGGTGTGGGAGGCAAGCCGTATGCTGCGGGGGCAAGGGCCGGTTGTCCTGCTGGTGGATGACGGCTGGGCTGCTGCCCGGGACTGGGAAAAGCGCCGCGCTTTCCTGCTGCGCCTCCTCACCGAAGCCGAACGTGAGGAGAGGGTGGTGACCGTTCTCTCCACCGCGCGTCGGAACGGTTTCCCAGAGCCGCTTTCCCTGATGACGCCCACACAGGCCCGGGAAGCGGTGGAATCGCTGGAGCCCAAGCCGTGGGGCACCGACTTCGGCGCGGCGGCGGCCCGGCTCGACGGGCTTGCGGATGGACCGCCCGGCCATGTGGTGTGGGTGACGGACGGCTTGGGACCAGGACCCGCTCCCGAGATGCTGCAGGGGCTGCGGCGCCTGGGCATGGTATCCGTCGCCGCCGCCGATGACGGCGGCCCCTTGGTGCTGCGTTCCCCGAAGGCCGGCGGGGAAGGCTTCATGCTGCGCGTCGAACGGGTAATGGACACCGGTGTCCGGGACGTCCATATCCGTGCCGTTGGTGCGGACGGCCGCCTTCTGTTCCGTGAGGCGTTGCGGATTCCCAACGGCGCACACCACGTAGAGAGACGTCTGGTCCTGGAAGCGGAACTCCGCAATCGTGTTCAGCGCATCGTCATCGAGGATGAGGAAACGGCGGGCGCGGTGGTGCTGGTGGACGAACGTTGGCGCCGCCGCCCGGTCGGTCTGGCTGTGGCGAGGAGGAGAGATGTCGCACCTCTGCTGTCCCCCAACCACTACCTATCTCGCGCCCTGGAGCCCTTCACCGAGGTTCGGGAAGGAACGGTTTCCGACCTTCTGGGACGGCACCTGGCCGTGCTTCTCCTGGCTGATCCGGAGCCCCTGTCCGACGAGGACCGGACACGGGTCGGGGCCTGGGTTGACGCCGGCGGCATATTGGTCCGTTTCGCGGGGCCGCGGTTGGCCCGGGAGGGCGGGGGCGCTCTGTTGCCGGTGCGTCTCCGGCCGGCGGACCGGACCCTCGGGGGGGCGTTGAGTTGGCGTAAGCCTGCGAACCTCGCCCCCTTTGCCGAGAACAGTCCTTTCAGGGGGCTTCCGATCCCCGCAAACGTCACCGTGCGCCGCCAGGTGCTTGCGGAGCCGGAGCTTTCCCTGGGCGACAAAACCTGGGCCAAGCTGGTCGACGGGACGCCGCTGGTCACGGCGGCACCGCGTGGCAAAGGCTGGTCCGTGTTGGTCCATACGGCCATAGATCCGTCGTGGTCGTCGCTGCCCTTGTCGGGTCTTTTCGTCGACATGTTGCGCCGGACCCTGGACCTGTCCCGCGGGATCGACTTCAAAGGCGATGGGCTGCCACTGGCGCCGGTCTGGCTGCTGGATGGTTTCGGGCGTTTAGGCCCGCCCCGGTCAGAGACAAAGGCCGTCACCCAACACGATATCCTGCGCACCGATGCCGGCCCAGGCCATCCTCCGGGGATCTATGGCGCCAAAGGCGTCAGGCACGCCGTCAACCTGTCCCCGGCGATCGGGGCCCTGAAGCCGATGGACGGTTTGCCGGCAGGGTTCGAGCGCTGGAAGCTGGGCGGAAAGACGGAGAGGGATCTCCGGACGCTGCTGCTGATCGCGGCCCTGGTGTTGATGGTGGCGGACATGCTGATCAGTCTCGGTGTCAGGGGCCTTCTGCGCCGGCGCGCCTGGGTCGGGGCGGCGGTGGTACTGATCTTCGTTCCGGGCCCGGGGGTCGCCGAGATTCCCGAGGGGCTGCAGGGCATGCGCCTGGCCTATGTCGTCACAGCCGATCCGGGTGTTGACGAAACCAGCGCAGCGGGACTGTTCGGGATCGGCACCGTTCTCAACCGGCGCACCTCGGTACGCCTCGACACGCCCTTGGGCGTCAATCCGGAAACCGACGAGTTGGCCTTTTACCCGTTGCTCTACTGGCCGTTAATTGGGCGCGCGTTGACCGTCACCGATGACGCTGCGGCGCGGGTCCGGGCTTATCTCCGGGGTGGCGGCGTGATCCTCTTCGACCGCCGGGATGGACCCGTGGCGTCCGGCGACGCCCTGGCAGGATTGGCCGGAAAGCTGGGCATTTCCGCCCTCGTTCGGCTGCCGGGCGATCACGTTCTGAGACGGACCTATTACCTGCTGCGGGAAATTTCCGGGCGGCGGACAGGGCGGGACGTCTGGATCGAGCCTGCGGGAGAGAGGGTCAACGACGGGGTTTCCGCAGTAATTGCCGGCGATCACGACTGGGCTGGGGCCTGGGCGGTGGATGACGCACTCAGGCCCATGTTTCCCGTGGTTCCCGGCGGCGAGCGCCAGCGCGAAATGGCCTATCGGTTCGGGATCAACGTGGTCATGTACGCGTTGACCGGCAACTACAAGTCGGACCAGGTCCACCTGCCGACGATCCTGAAGAGGTTGGGGCAATGAACATCGCCTTCAGGATCCTGGCGGCGGCGTGCCTGGTGGCGGCGCTGATCGATTTCCGCCTCACGGAGGAGGTCGGAGAGGCGCGCCCGGACGTGGCTCTGATCGTCGTCGACCGGTCTGCCAGCCAGAACGTGGGGAACCGGACGGAGCAGACTTCCGAAACCCTCCGCGCGCTCCAGGAGGCGCTGCAACGGCTCGACGATCTGGAGGTCCGCATCGTTTCCGCCGGGCGGGAGGGGGATGCGGGCACCGCGCTTTTCGCCGCCCTGGAAACAGAGCTGGCCCAGGCGCCCGGCGGGCGGTTCGCCGGCGCGGTGATGATTACCGACGGCCAAGTACACGACACCCCGTCCCAACCCCTGTCCGGGCCGCTGCATGTCCTGTTGACTGGCGAACGGGGCGAGCGCGACCGCCGGATCGTTGTCGAGCAGGCGCCCGCCTATGGTATCGTCGGCAGCCGGATCGAGATATCCTACCGCGTCGAGGATCTCGGCATGCGAGAAGGGCGGGAGGCGGAAGTCCGCATCCTAAGGGACGGGGATCTTCTGAAGTCGACCCAGGTGCGCAGCGGTGAAACGTTCCGCATCTCCCTGCCGGTCGAGCGGGCCGGGCCAGTGGTCGTCGAACTGGAGGCCGATCCCGTGGAGGGGGAACTCGGCCTGGTCAACAACAGGACGGTGGTCAGCTTCAACGGCGTACGGGACCGGCTGCGGGTGCTGCTGATTTCGGGCCAGCCGCATCCCGGGGAGCGGACATGGCGCAATCTGCTGAAGTCGGACCCTCTGGTCGATCTGGTCCATTTCACCATACTGCGGTCGCCGAAGAAGCGGGACTTTACGCCCATCAACGAACTGGCCCTCATTGCCTTTCCGGTGAAGAGCCTGTTCGAGGAAAACCTGGACGGATTCGACCTCGTGGTCTTCGACCGCTACGTGCTGCGGCAGGTCATGACATCCACCTATCAGCGTAACCTCGTCGACTATGTGCGCAATGGCGGGGCCCTGCTGGCCGCATCGGGACCTGAACTGGCGGGTCCGCGAGGGTTGGAGAGGACCCGGCTTCGCGAGATTCTGCCCACGCGGACCACCGGCCGGGTGCTGGAGGAAGGGTTCAAGCCGGCCTTGAGCGCGATCGGCGAACGTCATCCGGTGACCAACCGCCTCGGATCCGAGACCTGGGGGCGTTGGTTCCGGGCCGTTGAGGCGGAGACCATAACCGGGGATGCCCTGCTGCAGGGGCCGGAGGGCCTACCTCTTCTGGTGGTCGGGCGTGTCGGCGAGGGCCGGATTGCCCAGTTCCTGAGCGACCACATCTGGCTCTGGGCCCGGGGGTTCGAGGGCGGTGGGCCCTATGCCGAACTCATGCGCCGCGTGGTCCATTGGCTGATGAAGGAGCCAGACCTGGAGGAGGAAGCCCTGGCCGCGCGTATGGACGCAGACCGGATCGCCGTCGAGCGCCGTACCCTGTCCCGGGACGCTCCGGCGGTGACCGTTACCGGCCCGTCGGGGGATGAAACCCGGATCGAGATGACGGCCGGGCAGCCGGGCCTTTTCGAAGGCTCCGCCGAAGCCTCGGACCCGGGTCTCTATCGCGCCAGTGACGGGACGCACACGGTCTTCGCCATCAAGGGCTCCCCCAGCACCCGCGAACAATCGGATCTGCGGGCGAGCGCCGACAGGCTGGCGCCGGAGGCCAAGGCATCTGGCGGCGGCGTCTTCTGGTTGACCGACGGACGGCCCGGGGTGCGGCGCGTCGATGTCGGAAGGGACCGCCATGGGCGCGGCTGGATGGGGTTCGTCCGCAACAAGGCCAGGGTGGTGACCGGCTCGAAACGGGTTCCGCTGTTCCCGGCTCCTCTTTTGCCGGTTCTGGCCATGCTGCTGCTGGTCGCCGCCTGGTGGCGGGAGGGGCGTTGAGCGCAGCGCGTTTTGCGGGTAAGTTGAAAGGGATAAGGAGACGTTCCGCCATGCCCTTTGTCAGGCGAGACGAGACCGGGCGGATCGTCGCGGTCTTCAACGAAGCGACCGAAACCGGCCTGGAGCCGGTCGATCCGGGCGACCCCGAACTGCATAAGTTCGTCAGCCAGGGGACGGACAACGACGAGGCCATCCAGCGGACCTTCCAGGACGCGGATATCGCCTTCATCCGTGTCCTGGAGGACTTGATCGAGGTTCTGATCAAGAACGGCGTCATCCAGTTCAGCGATTTCCCCGAAGGTGCCCAGCAAAAGCTCAACCAGCGTCAGAGCCTCAGGCGCGAATACGCCTATCTGCAGTCCCTGTTCGGACCGACAGACGACGGTTACGGCGGGGGGGGGTATTTCTAGAGCGGATCGTGAGAAATCGAAGCCACTTCGTGGCGCCGAATTCTCGCGTAAATCCGCTCTATCGTATTAATGTAGGTGACGATTCACGACATAAACCGAGTCACGGAAATGACTCATTGTGGACTTGGGAACCGTCCGCCAACAATCGCACTGAATTGGCACCGGTTAAGCGTGCCTAGCTTCGTTAGGTGCTGCGGGCAGGGTGAAGTGAAAGCATGATCCTTTGCCGAGGGTGCTTTCGACCCAAATCCTTCCGCCATTCTTCTCTATCATTTCTTTGCAGAGCGGCAACCCCAGCCCAGTGCCTGTTTCTCCAGCCGTTCCGGTGGTTGATGTCTTTTTATCAAGCGCAAATATGTCGTTAATCTGATTCCTTGACATGCCGACGCCGCTATCGCGGACTGTGATCTGCACCATCCGGTCACCGCTGTCGTCTGACAAGAGTTCAATCGAACCACCCTCCGGCGTGAACTTGATGGCGTTGGCGATGAGATTGCGGACGATGGTCTGGAGCATGTCGTTGTCGGCATAAACCGAAGTTCCGGTGACTGAGTGGCTCAGCCGGATGTCCTTTTTCCGGGCCATGGGCTTCAGGAGATCGATACTTTCGCCTAGCCGTTCCACCAGGGCCATGATCTCCGGTTGCAACTCGTCACTCGACATTTGCAAGCGCGACCATTCCAGCAGGTTTTGTAACAATTCGAAAACTTTGTTTCCCACCTCATTCACGTCGTTGGCGTAGTCGATCAACCGTTTCTTTTCAAACCTATCTCCCATGCTGGACATGAGCTGCGTCATACCGAGAAGGGCATTAAAGGGGCTTCTCAGGTCATGGGAAATGATCGAGAAAAAGCGATCCTTGATGTCAGATTCGTATCTCAGTTTTTCATTGAGAGCGGTTTCACGCATCGCAAGCTCAGACATTTCTACGGCCTGTTGCTCCGATCGTCGCGAGGCATCCTGAAGTTTCCGGGTGCGTTCGAGCACCTGACGTTCGAGGTCTTCGTTCAGGCTTCGGATTGCTTCTCGTTCACTCCGCTCCGCGCTTTCCCTGGCCCGCACGGCGACGTCGCGGATCCGCCGGACACGTTCAGTTAAGCCCCAGGACATGATCAACATTTCGAAAACTATGCCGATCTGCAAACCGTTTGTGAGGAGGAAACCCCGTTGGTCGGTGGTCGCCCTCAGGAATAAAATGATCATCCCTGGCGCGAGCGCCAACAACAGGTACGGGACGTTGACGCTGCCATGGCGCCAGGACAACACAAACAGCAAGATGCTCTGAGCGATTAACAACAGGGCAAGAACATTGAAAACACGCACTAGGATGAGGGAGCTGCCGAGGAACAAACTGGCAATCACGATGCTAAATAATGCCACAAAACAAAGGGAAAGACCTTTGACCAGAATGCCTTTCCGAAAACGCGGTTCAAGAAATCGGATCATGAAGATCACGGTCATTGTCGCCCAGCAACAAAGAACGGCTAGCGCCGCGGTGTTAGGCGGTATCGCCAATTTATCGTACCAGCTTGCCTGATAGGCCAAGCCGACAAACCAAACGCTAAGGAGTGCCCCGCCCAGGCAGTGGGCTGCATAGAAACCGTGCAGTGGGCTTTTCAACTGGACGGCCAAAGCCGAATTGTAGGCCAGAAGCGCAAGAATGGCGCCGAGGATAGCTGCCGTGAAAATCTCTAGCTTCGAGGTGTTGCTCTCTTTTTCTGACGCGGACATCAACTCAAGGCTGCGCATCAGAAAGATTTTGGATCTAAACTCCCGCACAACAAAAAGTTTGGTTGGCCCTTGGGTGCCGTCTCGGTTCAGCTTCAGCCAATAGGAATTCTGGATCAAGGGAGCGTCGCCAAGCAAGTCGGATTCAAAATAGACCTTCGCCGTTCCACTTTCCGGATTGGCCACGACGACGATCATATCCTTCATGAAGCCCACGACGTTGAGAGCGAGCCAAGAATCACCGGTCACATGCTTTAAGGGGATATCAACGGTGTGCCAGCGAGAGCCGGCGAGGTCTGCGGCAAGGGAAGGGTCGTAATCACCGATCCAGCGATGCAAGGCATTGCGGTCAGGGAGGTTCTCGAAGGTTTCGATGACGGTTGACGGCAACGGGTCGTGTTGATCAGACAATTTTGCCGCAGTGTCGGCAAATGCAGTTGAGACAAGCCAAAATATTACGAGGACGGACGACACGGCCAGGCGGATCAACCATCTAAAATCGATCGCCGATACTCCAATATCCGATCGGGAGTGTAGCCGCATGTTTATCCCAGCCCCTTCAAATCACGCCTCAACGCGCCCTGCCCCCGAAGGTTGCATCATATCCAATGTTTGTCCGTCTGTCATCCGTCGAACGACCTCCCCACGGCGCAAACACCGCCTGACCCGGTTGCGGGATGTGGATTGGGTTGAGATGGCAGGTTTTGGCAACTGCCCAGGTACCTGGGCATTCTTTCGATCTACGAGGCTCTTGCATTTTGCGAAGGAATTCGCATGCCGCACCTAAGGCAGGCGGCTGGTTACTCCTTGTCGCGCCCCGACTCCGCGGCTGGGGGCGCGGCGATCCAGTGGCCTTCGCCGGTCCGGGGAGGCTCGGGGATTGGGCGGCTCCTGGCGGGCGGGGAGGCGCGGCCGGGCTCTTCCGCCCCGGCTTCCTCTCCGTTGCCCCAGGCCTCATCGCCGTTGATATCCGGATGGTTGTACCCGTGCTCGGTCGGGGCGCGGTCGTCTTCCTTCAGGTCGATGTCGAAAGCGGCTTTGTCGATGCCGTCGTGTTCGCGGGGCGCCATGTCGTCGTGGGAAGTGTCAAGGTCCGGGTTGTCGTCATGGGTCTCGAGGCCCAGATGATTATGGAGGAGCCACTCGCCCTCGTCGTCGAATCCCTCCTCGCGGGCGCGCTGCGCCAACTCGTCATAGAAGAACAGCGACTCCTCGTCGGGTCCCTCTCCCTCCTCCTGCCGATGAGGCCGGGCGATCCAGGCCAAGAGCCCCCCCGGCAGTCCGAACAGAAACCAGGGCGGCAGCTTCAAAAGCGCCATTACGAACGGGTTCCAGAGGGTGGGACTGACTTCGACCACGGCGTTCCGGAACGCCTGGAAGCTCTCGGGTCCGAGGATCAACCAGGTTTCGTAGGTGTCGAGCCACCACCGGCCCTTGTCCAGGGTGGCGCCAGCCGCAATCTCGGCCAGGCCCCCGACGAAGGCGGTGGCCAGAAGCATTACTCCAATGGCGAAAACCAGCCTCATAAGCCCATCATAGACGAGCCCCGGAACGGGGGGAAAGCACAGTTGCGCCGAGCCCGCCATTGATAGAGCGCGGCCCCTTGGGGTATAGGTGCAGGAATGAAACGCTCCCAGCCCCAGACGAAACGATCCCAAGCCCAGGCAGGTGCGCCGCCGCTGACGCCGTTCCTGCTCGCCGGCCTGGCGCTAAGACCGGTGCCGCCGGCGCTGCTGCAACCGTTTCTGACCTTTTCCATGCGGGCTATCGAGCGCCGCCATCCCAGCCTGTTCGAACGCCTGAGCGGGGTCGAAGAGCCCGAGTTCCTGATCGATCCGACGGATCTGCCGTTTGCGTTCCTGCTGAGCATTGATCCGTTGCTGCCGACCTTGACCGCCTATACGGACGCCGAGGGGCTGGAGCCCACGGCCACCATCCGCGGCCCCTTGATGACCCTGGTCCACCTTCTCGAGGGCCGTATCGACGGGGACGCCATGTTTTTCTCGCGCGATCTGGTCATCGAGGGCGACACCGAGGCCGTGGTGGCGCTCAGGAACGCGGTCGATGGGGCGGAGATCGACGTGGTCGAGGACGTCCTGGCATTCCTAGGCCCCCTAGGCTCGCCGGCGCGCATAGCCTTCCAGGTCGGCGCCGCCATTTTCTCCCGCGCCGCCACCGACATGGAGACGCTCCGCTCCGCGCTTATCGCCCCGGCGCTCAAACGCTCCGAGGCCCAGGCAGCGGAGTTGAAGGACCTGGAGGACAAGGTGGCGGGCCTGAGCCAGGAACCCCGGCGGGGACGCCGCCGGATGCCGGTCAAGAAAACCAAGAAGACGGATACGGAATGAGCGCCACCATGGAACTGGTCTGCCCGGCGGGCACGCCGGCCAGCTTGCGCGCTGCGGTGGATGCGGGCGCGGACGCCGTCTACGTTGGCTTCCGCGACGAGACCAACGCCCGCAATTTTCCCGGCCTCAATTTCAGCCGCGGCGAACTCGCCGACGGCGTCGCCTACGCCCATGACAGGAACGTCAAGGTCCTGGTCGCCATTAATACCTTCCCGAAGGCCGGGAATCCCGGCCCCTGGATGAAGGCGGTCGACGACGCCCATGAAATCGGGGCCGATGCAGTGATTCTCGCCGATATCGGGGTGGCCGACTACGCGGCCCGGAACCACGCGGATCTCCGGCGCCATCTCTCGGTCCAGGCTTCGGCTTCGAACCCCGAGGCGATTCGGTTCTACGCCGAAGCCTTCGGCATCAAGCGGGTCGTGCTGCCGAGGGTCCTGACGGTAGCGGAGATCGCTGCGCTCAATACACAGATCCCGGTAGAGACCGAGGTCTTCGTCTTCGGCGGCCTTTGCGTCATGGCCGAGGGACGGTGTTCGCTGAGTTCGTATATCACCGGCATCTCGCCCAACAAGGAGGGTGTTTGCTCCCCGGCCAGCCACGTGCGCTATGAGGAAGAAGGCGACGTTCTGGTGACCAAACTTGGGGAGTGCACGGTCAACCGGTTCTCGGCCGGCGAACCGGCGGGGTATCCGACGCTCTGCAAGGGACGGTTCTTGGTCAAGGGCAAACCGCAGTACCTGTTCGAGGAGCCGACCTCGCTCAGCGTTATCCACATGCTGCCCGAACTGGCCGAAGCGGGGGTGACGGCGCTGAAAATCGAAGGCCGCCAGCGGGGCCGGGCCTATGTCGCCCAGGTGGTCGCCGCTTTCCGAAAGGCGCTGGACGCGGTGGCCACCGGCGAGCCGGTCTCCGCCGAGGAACTGGCGACGGTCACCGAAGGCCGGCGCGAGACCGCTGGCGTCTACAAGCGGGATTGGCGCTGATGAGCAAGCTCACCTTGGGCCCTGTGCTCTTCAACTGGCCGCCGGAGAAATGGCGTGATTTCTATTTCCGCATTGCCGACGAGGCGCCGGTGGATGTCGTCTACGTGGGCGAGGCCGTGTGTTCCAAGCGGGCTCCTTTCTTCGATCCCGTGATCCCCGATGTCGTCGAACGCCTGGAGGAGGCGGGAAAAGAGGTAGTGTTCTCGACCCTGGCGCTCATCATGACCGAGCGCGAGATGGAGGGGGTGCGCGCGCTCACCGCCCCGGAGGCCGGCCTGACGGTCGAGGCCAACGACATCTCGGCGGCGGCCCTGCTCAAAGGCAGGCCGCACGTCATCGGTCCCTTCGTCAACGTCTACAACGAGGGCACCCTGAGCTATCTGGCGCGCCAAGGGGCGGTCAGGGTCTGCCTGCCGGGAGAACTGCCGCGCGAGTCGATCGAGGTCCTGGCGGCAGGCAAGACGGTCGATCTGGAAGTCCAGGTCTTCGGCCGTCTGCCGCTGGCCATTTCGGCCCGATGCTACCATGCCCGGGCCCGGGGGCTCACCAAGGACAACTGCCAATACGCCTGCGGTGACGATCCGGACGGCATGGAACTGGAGACCCTGGCGAGCGAGGCCTTCGTGGCCGTCAACGGCACCCAGACCCTGTCCTTCACCTGTTGCAACTTGGCCGCCGAGATGAACGAGATGGGCGTGGAGTATTTCCGCCTGTCGCCCCAGGACACCGACATGGTGGCTGCGGCCCGGATATTCCGCGAGATCCTGGATGGGAAAGAGAGCGCCGAAGGGGCGGATGACCGCCTCGCCGACTTGGTGCCGGACATGCCGTATTCGAATGGTTTCTACTATGGTGTCGAAGGCACCGCCTTCACCGATCCGGAGTCTGTCTCCGAATAGGCGCTATTTGCGGCTTGTTCCCTTGGGGTGTTTATCGAATCCCATGGAGCACATGGCCTGGATAATGATGTCCGCCACGTGCCCGTAGTTCAGGAAATGATCGGTGTTGATCGTCAGGTCGTAGATGATGGGATCGTTGCAGCGCTTCTTGAACATCTTCCAGGCGAACTCGCTCCGTGCCTTGTTGCTGGCCCGGACGCGCCGTTTGGCCTCGTCGATTTCAATGTTCTCCTGCATGGCAAGACGCTTGGCGCAGGCCTCCACGGAGCCGGTGATCCGAACCCGCAGCACGTTGCGCCCCGCCAGGATGACGTTGGCGCCCCGGCCCATGATGACCCCGCCCGACTGATAGAGCCCGCGCACCGTCGTCACCAGGCGATGCAGGTAGTCGTCCCGGGTCACATTCTTGCCGAAGACCAGGGAATAGAGCCATGCGTCACTGGCCTGGGTGAGGCGCTCGTGAAGTTTGTTCATCAGGGACTGATGGACGTGGGCCTCTTTGGCCACGTTGTCCAATACTTCCTTGCAGTAGCAGGGGATGCCCAGTTCCTGGGCCACCAGCTGGCCGATTTCGTTGCCGCCGCTGCCCATGGACCGCGAGATGGTGATGACCGGATTGCGGAAGCTTCCCGGATGCAGTTCCTCTTTGGCCTCTGCGGCTTTGGTTAAGGCTCGAATGACGGCTTGCTCGTCGACCATGGGGTCCTCTCTCTTCTGACGAAGCAGAAAAATGTCGGTAGGGACGTGCTATCCCGAGTGCGCCTATATTGCAACAGCGAAAAGAACCCCGCAACCGCAACTCTCATTGGGAGGCAAAACCATTGCAGAGGCTGCAGACCTCGGCTACCTTGCGCCACCAATCCAGGGAGAGGTGACCGAGCGGTTGAAGGTGCACGCCTGGAAAGCGTGTGTGCCCTAACGGGTACCCAGGGTTCGAATCCCTGCCTCTCCGCCAACTTTTTCTAAATTGCCGCCTAGAAACAAACAGTTAGCTTTCTTGATTTGAACGCAGTCCCCCAAATTAGCCCCCATACATGACCTGTTCTCGGGCCTTCGTGGCATACACTGCCCCGTGTCCTGACTTCTGTTGGTGAGTTCTTCTAGCAAGG
>PIVK01000164.1 GCA_003354135.1 Rhodospirillales bacterium | reverse complement strand
ATGTCACCATATGTATACTTCTGTGATGGTGAGTGCTTTCTTTTTTGTGTACATCTGCTCTGTATGTATATTTAACTAGAGGCGTACGCGTCTGCTACTAGGCCCATTTGAGTGGGAAAAGTCTTTCTGGTTTCTTGAAGTCACTTCTTCTACTGTCTAAATTGTCTGTCTAGCCTCTAGGGCAACCTGCATACAAAATTTCAACCTCATATGACAAACAGTTTCAATGTGACAGCCCAAAATATCAAAAAAAACAAAAACTGCTGACTCAGCACTTTACAGTTGGCCAAGTGCAAATTTTCATAAATTCAAGTATGGCTGATTGAGATCAACCAATGTCAATGAGGCAAGTTTGGGCTTTCTGGCTTTATTAGTTTCAATATGGTAGCCTAAAATATCTAAAAAACAAAAATTGCTGACTTGTCACTTTAAAGTTGGCTAGGTGCTAATTTTTACAAATTCTCAAAATTGAGGGTTGGAGGCAACCTGCATACAAAATTTCAACCTCCTAGGTCAAACAGTTTCTATGCGACAGGCCAAAATGTTAAATATAGGAAATACATAAACCATAGGACTCATTTTATGGTCTCTATTCTGTAGAAAAAATAATAATTAAAAAAATACTGCTAGCCAGACAAGCTCCAAACTGTTATTGTGCAATGCAACCCCTTAAAATTGGCAGGCAGCCAAAATGTTTTAATATGAACAAATATACATCATAGGCCACTACATGCCAAATATCAGTCTCCTATATTAAATAGTGTTGATTTCTAAGGCTGTACAAACTCAAAAGTGTTATTGTGCAATACACACCCACAGAATTGGCTAGGTGCCAACAAAGTTTAAAATGAAGAAATTTGAGCCACAGACTACCAACATGCAACACAGCAGCCTGCTACATCCAACATTGTTGATTTCTGTAGCCTAACAAGCTCAAAACTGTTGTTGCACCACACCCCATTAAAATTGGCTGGGAGCCAAAAAGCTTTAATATGGACAAACATGGGTCTTAGGCTACCCAACATGTCAAATATCAGCCTCCTGCATCAAACAGTGTTGATTTCTAAGCCTGTACAAGATTAAAACTGTTATTGCGCAATACATATCCTCAGAATTGGCTGGGTGCCAAAAAGTTTTAATGTGGACAAACATGGGTCATAGGCCACCAACATGTCAAATATTAGCCTCCTACATCAAACAGTGTTGATTTCTAAGACTGTACAAGGTTAAAACTGTTATTGCGCAATACACACCCTCAGAATTGGCTGGGTGCCAAAAAGTTTAAAATGAAGAAATTTGAGCAACAGACTCCCAACAGGAAAAATAGCAGCCTCCTACATCCAACATTGTTGATTTCTGTAGCCTAACAAGCTCAAAACTGTTATTGCGCAATACACCCCCTTAAATTTGGCTGGGAGCCAAAAAGCTTTAATATGGACAAACATGGGCCTTAGGCCACCCAACACGTCAAATATCAGCCTCCTGCATCAAACAGTGTTGATTTCTAAGCCTGTACAAGGTCAAAACTGTTATTGCGCAATACACATCCTCAGAATTGGCTGGGTGCCAAAAAGTTTTAATGTGGACAAACATGGGTCATAGGCCACCAACATGTCAAATATTAGCCTCCTACATCAAACAGTGTTGATTCCTAAGATTGTACAAGGTTAAAACTGTTATTGCGCAATACACACCCTCAGAATTGGCTGGGTGCCAAAAAGTTTAAAATGAAGAAATTTGAGCAACAGACT
>PIVK01000033.1 GCA_003354135.1 Rhodospirillales bacterium | reverse complement strand
AACCAAGTCCGGACCGTATCGTCATCAAGCAGAAACACCGAACTGACCTCTGCGCAACTCATGCCTCGATCCAAGAGGACAAGCGCGTTGGCGCGCCGCGCCAAGCGATGCTCGAGCAAGCCATTCCGAGCCAACTCGGTTAGCTCTTCCCGTTCCGTCGTGCTCAAAAATCCCGCGCGAATCATGCCGACAACAAGAATCTCTCCGAACGGGGTTTGCAAGACCTTTTTCGCTTTCTCAATGAGTCGAGGTGTACTAATGGAAAGATGGTATAATGGTAGGAAGCGGGATCACCCTGCGGAGGGCGGAGATATGGTCGAAGAGACCGTAAAAAATGAGGACGTCAGCGATCATGATCGCGATGCGCTGCACATCTTGCCGCTTTCCATTCTGCCCATCGAAACCCCGGCCCTGAAACGGGCCCGTTTGATCAAGAACATCCGTCTGGAGACCGTGGTCGAACTGTTCGAGGACGCCTCCACCGGCAGTGGCCAGATCGAGGTCGAGAACCTGCCGTCTCAGTTTGGCTGGCCCGATGAGGGCGAACCCCATCCCGACCTGGTCCTGCTCCGCAAGCTGCTTCTGATGCCGAGCTACGATGTCTATTCGCTGCGCATTCTCTTACGCGAGCACGGCATCCCGGTTAACGACGTCAAGGCCCTGAAGCTCTCGGGCACCAAAAACCAGGAGCTGACCGAATACATGGCGACCTTCACCCGTCCGTTGATCCTCCAGATCTATGGCGATGAGGACATTTCGATCCAGAACTTCGAGGACGTAATCGGGCTGTTCCGCGATCCGGACGTCAGGAAGGCGAAACGAAAACTGGAGATCATGGCCGGAAAGTTGGGCATCGGGTTGGGCGAGGTGCCGAAGTTCCTGGAGGACTATGGCGACATCTTCCTCTCTCTCAGCTATTACCGCAAATGCCTCGACGACATTGAGCCGGTCACTACACAATTCCTGGACAGCCTGGACGAGATCCGCAGCAACTGGCAGCTCAAGAACGACCCCAGCTTGATGAAGACCTGCAACCAGGTGCAGGCGACCATGAACGGACTGATGGCCGCCATCACCGGCCGGTTCGAGAACTTCGATCGCTCGACCGGAAACATGTGGGACAACATCACCGGCGCCAAATTCCGCAAGGTGGAGAAACTGATCTCGGACTACCACACGACCATCGGCGGCGTGCTCTGTTCGCTGACCGTGAAGATGGACGGCTGGCACCGCCTATTCCCGACGGCGGACTCGGGCGGCCCGGTCAAGCGGGCCGAGTTCATCATGTCGGAAATCAAGCAGGGCATGGAGCGCATCCAGAAGATCGAGGATTCGGCGCCCATGCTGTCGGAACTGGGCGACGACGACGAGGAAGAATGACAGACGCCATCCCGGACGACGACTAAGACCCGTCAGGAGAGCCGCGTCCCTTTCCCCACCGGAGTTCCCCTCAAGAAGGCTTCCGCCTCCATCGGCCCCTTGCCCGCCTTTTGGACCTGAAGCAGGCGTAGCGCGCCGTCGCCGCAGGCGATCGTAAGGCGGCCGTCCAGCACCGCGCCCGGTTCCCCGGCGCCATCCGCCACCTCCGCCGCCAGCACCTTAACCCGCGTGCCGCCAAGTTCGAACCAGACCCCCGGCCAGGGGGTGAGGGCGCGCACGGCCCGTTCCAGTTCGGCGGCACCTCTGGTCCAATCGAGGCTGCCTTCGTCCTTCGCCAGTTTCTTGGCATAGGTGACGCCGTCTTCGGGCTGGGGCCGGGGTGTGATCTCATCCAGGCGCCCCAGGGTCTCGGTCATGAGCTTCGCCCCCATCTCGGACAAGGCGTCATGAAGATCCGAGGCTGTGGTCCCCGACGTGATGGGGACCCGGCCCTCGATCAGCATGGGGCCCGTGTCCAGTCCTTCGTTCATCCGCATGATGGTGACCCCGGACTCGGTGTCCCCCGCCAGGATGGCCCGCTGAATAGGCGCCGCGCCGCGCCAGCGGGGCAGCAGCGAGGCATGGACGTTGATGCAGCCGCGCCGGGGCGCCTCCAGCACCGCCTTGGGCAGGATCAAACCATAGGCCGCGACCACCGCGACCTCGGCTTCAAACGCCGCAAACTCGGCCTGGGCCCGCGGATCCTTGAGGGACTTGGGCGTACGCACCGGAAGTCCCCGGTTGAGGGCGAAGGCATGCACCGGGCACAGGCGTTCCTTATGCCCGCGTCCGGCGGGACGCGGCGGCTGAGCATAGACGCAGACGACGTCATGGCCCGCATCGAGAAGGGTTTCCAGGATCGGAACCGAGAAGTCGGGACTTCCCATGAAAATCAGGCGCATGGTTCCTCCCGGGTCCCGTCTTAGATGGAGTCGTGCCCGGCCGAGGCGTGGGTATCGATCTTGCCCGTCTTTTTGGCCTTCTGAAGCTTTCGCAGGATGATGCCGCGCTTGAGCGCCGAGATGCGGTCGACGAAAAGCGTCCCGTCGAGATGGTCCATTTCGTGCTGCAGACAGACGGCGAGCAGGCCCTCGGCGTCGGTCTCACGGATCTCGTTCTCCCGGTCGAGGTAACGAACCTTGACCACCGCCGGGCGCGTCACGTCGGCGTAGTGTTCGGGTAGGGACAGGCATCCCTCCTCACGGGTCGTTGTCTCGGCCGAGGCCCAGAGAATCTCCGGGTTTGCCATCGTTATGGGGGCCGGGTCCTCGTCTTCCCGCGAGATGTCCAGCACGATGGCGCGTTTGAAAATCCCGATTTGGGGTGCGGCCAGGCCGATGCCGTTGGCGTCGTACATGGTCTCCAACATGTCGTCCATCAGGGTGCGGACCACATCGTCCACGCACTCGACCGCAACCGCCGTCTTCCTGAGGACGGGATCGGGGGCAACGAGGATCTGATGGACGGTCATGGGTGCTCGCGATCTGCTTTCAATGAACCGGCGCCCAGGACATATGGCTTTGAGCCCGCGGCGTCAAGCCGGGGAGGCCGTTTCCGTCTCGCCGTAGCCGGTGTCCGAGAACTCGGCGGCGATCTCCTTGAAGGCATCCTGGCATTGTCAAGGTAACACGCCGGACCGGCCGGCGTTGCTTCCCGGGCTATCCCGAGCCCTGTTTCCCCGGTGACCGCACAGGGCCCGACGCCCTTTGGGTGGCGATCACCACGACGAAGAAGATCCCCGCACCCAGAAGGTGGACTCCCAGCGGCGCCGGCCAAAGCATGAGGGCCGCAGCGGCCAGGACCGGCACTCGAACCGGGAGGGCGAGCCTCCGTTCCAGGTGTCCCTGGATGGCGCCGGTGAAGGCGTAGAGTCCGATCAGGGCGAAGACGAAGATCTCCGCCACTTCCTCCCAGGTTCCGCCCAGCAGGGCCGTGTAGGCAAGCAGCAGCGGAACAATGTAGAGCCCCTTGGCGATCTTCCAGGACTGCAGGCCCGTGGACATGGGCGGCGTCTTGGCGATGGCCGCGGCGGTGAAGGCACAGAGACAGACCGGCGGCGTGACGTTGCTGTCCTGGCTGAGCCAGAAGATGATCATGTGGGCCGACAGGAGGGTGTAGGTCAGGATTTCCGGACTGAGCACCACCTCGCGCAGCGAGATGGCCAGGTCCGGTGGAATCCGCTCCAGAAGGCTCCAGGCCGCCTCGACGGACATGCCCCCCTCCAGGGCCCCGGCAATCTCGGGCTGGGTCAGCATGAAGACGGCCTTGGCCTCGTCGGCCAAGCCGCCGGCGGCGATGGCCTGCACCACCTGTCCGTCGGCGATGAGATTGTACAGGGCCGGCGCCGACAGGGTCCCGAGAACGATGTAGGACGCCGTCACCGGCAGTCCCATGCCCAGCACCAGGGAGGCCAGAGCTACCAGGAGGATGGCGATGAGCAGGCTGTTGCCGGCCCAGTCGGTGATCATCAGCGAGAAGGTGTTGCCGATCCCCGCCATGGCGATGACGTTGACCATCAGCCCGACGCTGCACAGCAGGATGGCCGTGGTCACCATGTTGCGGGCCCCCAGCGCCAGCGCATCCAAGATCGCCTTCACTCCCATCCGGTTGGGCGTTAACCAGGAGGAGACGACCACCGCCAGGATGCTGATCCCCGCCGCATAGGTAGGGGTGAACCCGTAGACCAGGAGGCCGATCAGCAGCGCGATGGGCAGGATGAAGGGAAGCCCCTCCTTCAGCACCCGGAGGGTCGATGGCCCGTCCTCGTCGAGGGGGCGGATGCCGCAGCTCTTGGCCTCGATCCGGACGAAGAAGGCGATGGTGGCGTAATAGAGGACGGCCGGCAGGGCGCTGGCGGCGATGATCGTGGTGTAGGGGATCTGGGTGTAGCTGGCCATGACGAAGGCACCCGCCCCCATGATGGGCGGCATCAGCTGCCCGCCCGTCGATGCCGCGGCCTCCACCCCGGCGGCGAACTTGGCCGGGAACCCGGCCTTCTTCATCAGGGGGATGGTAATGACCCCGGTGGAGGCCGTGTTGGCGACGGCGGAGCCGGAGATGGTCCCGGTCAGGCCCGAGGCCAAGACGGCCACCAGGCCCGGCCCGCCCACCGTCCTGCCGGCCACGGCGTGAGCCAAGATGATGACGAAGTCCCCGGCGCCCGAGCGGAGCAGGAAGGCGCCGAACAGGATGAACATGAAGACAAAGGAGGAGGACAGGCGCGCAATGTTGCCGAACAGGCCGTCGTCGCCGTAGATGCTGCGGAACAGGATCGTCTCGGACGTCAAGCCGCCGAAGCGGAATACGCCGTCGATCAGGCTGCCCCACCAGCCCACGTAGGTCAGCGCCACGACGATCAGGATGGGGATAATCCAGCCGGTGGTCCGGCGGGTGAATTCGATGGCGGTGAGGATCAGAACGGTGCCGAAGAGCCATTCGCCCCGCTCCAGCCGCACTCCCCGGGCGTAGATGGCATCCTCCATGAGGACCATGTAGAGAGCCGCCACGGCGGCCAGCAGGCCGAGGGCCACATCGAGCGCGAGGGCGGCCCGTCCCCTCTCTCCGTCCCTGGCGCCCGCCATGGGGATGAGCAGCCCGCACATAAGGGCAAAGCCCGAATAATGGAGGGCATTCTGCCAGAGGCCGGGAATGATGGCGAAGATGTTGAAATAGATGTGAAGCAGGGAAATCCCGATACCCAGGACGAAGACGGCCTTGCCGACCAGCCCTCCGGAAGCCCCGTCCCCGAAAGCCCCGTCCCCGAAAGCCTCGTCGCGGGACAAGCTGTTCCGGTGCTCTGTCATGGTCGGCGCTCTCCCGCCGGAAAGGGACTCAACACTACTTGGCGATCAGGTGGTCCGGAACCGCGATGCCGGCCTCCTTGTAATAGCGCAACGCCCCCGGATGCAACGGCATGGGCAGCCCCGACACCGCCCGGTTCAGGCTCATGGCCTTGGTCGCCTTGTGGATGGCGTTGAGGAAGGGCAGGTTCTCATAGATGGTCTTGGTGATCATGTAGACCGCGTCCTCATCCACGTCCGCCCGGACGGCCAGGAAGTTGGGCTGGGCGATGGTCTGGATGGCCTTGGCCTGGTTGGGGTAGGTCTTGGCCGGAATCACGTAGCGGGTCCACAAGCCCATGCCGCCGTCGGCCTTCTTGGCTTGCTCGTCGGTCAGGTTGAGGATGGTCATCTTGCCGCCGAGGGCCGCCATGGCCCTGGTGATGGCGCCGGTGGGAACGCCGGCCGGGATGCTCACGCCACTCACCTGACCGTTCTGCAGGGCGTCGGCGCTGGGGCCATAGCCCACATGGACCAGATCGTAGTTCTTGTCGATGTTGATCCCGAGATTGCCGAGGAGCGTCCGGTTGGACCCGAGGGTGCCGGAGTTCTTCTTGCCCAGCGCCATACGCTTGCCCTTGAGCGCCGACAGATCGGAAACGGTGCCGGTCCTGACGTTCTCGGAGAGCACCGCGAACTGTTCCACGTTCTGCCACAGCATGCTTACCGCCCGAAGCCCCTTCTGGGGACCGTCCTTGGACACCGGCCCCTTACCGTTCCAGGCGTAGTAGCCGAACAGACCCTGGAGGATGGCGAACTGGGACTCGTTCCGGCGCAACAGTTTGACGTTCTCGGCCGAGCCGGCGGAATTGATGGCCGACATGCTGATCTTGTGCTTGGGTTGCAGCTTGACCTTGGTCAGCGTCGAGATGGCGACACCGACCGGATAGTAGGTCCCACCCGTGCTGGCCGTGGTCAGTAGGTAGTTGCGTGATTCCGCCGCCTCGACGGAAGACGCGGAGATACTTGCCATGGCGATGGCGGCGAGTGCCGCGCCTTTGAGGATTCTGGACATCGTTGTAAGACTCCCTTTACCGCGCATTCCTTTGCATATGGGCCTCCGCGTCCCGTTGCGGCCAAACCTATAGAAAAAAAGCAATCCGGGATGCCATTCCTGATAATTGCTCACCCCAGTGGAGCTACGCTGGCATGAAGATGACGTTTCCGTCAAGTGTGGCGCGGATGGCTCTCGGCCATCACGACTGCGGGCGTTGCGCCAGCGGTCGAACGTCCCTAATATCCGGCTCCGTCCGATAAGGGGGAACCATGGAATCTCTTCAGAGCGCATTCGGCCTGCTGGTCCTGGTTGCCATCGCCTGGGCCATCAGCGAAGACCGCCGTCAAAACCCGATCCGTATCGCGGCGGCCGGGTTGGCGGTGCAGTTCGTGCTTGCCCTGGCGTTATTGAAACTTCCGCCTTTCCAAGCGGTCTTCCTGTGGCTGGGCGGCGCCGTCGAAGCTTTGCAAGCGGCGACCCGCGCCGGCACCAGCTTCGCTTTCGGCTATCTCGGCGGCGCGGACCTGCCCTTCGCCGAGAGCTATCCCGGAGCCAGTTTCGTATTGGCTTTCCAGGCGCTCCCGCTGGTCCTGGTGATGAGCGCCCTTTCGGCGTTGCTGTTCCACTGGAAAGTGCTGCCGCTGGTGGTGAGGGGATTTGCCTGGGGGCTCAAGAAATCGCTCGGCGTCGGCGGTGCGGCGGGAGTGAGCGCGGCGGCCAACGTCTTCGTCGGCATGGTCGAGGCTCCGCTGTTCGTCCGCCCTTATCTGGCACGCATGACCCGTGGCGAGCTTTTCATGGTTATGGCCTGCGGCATGGCGACCATCGCCGGCACGATGATGGTGCTCTACGCCGGATTCATCGCTCCGGTGGTTCCCGACGCCATCGGACACCTGTTGACCGCATCCATGATCAACGCCCCCGCGGCCCTTCTGGTGGCGCGCATAATGGTGCCGCATCAAGGCGAACACACGGAAGTCGAGAACGTCGCTCTCCCGGACCCGGCAAAGAGTTCCATGGAGGCCATCACCAAGGGCACCGTGGATGGCGTTCAGTTGCTGATCAACATCGTCGCCATGCTTGTGGTTCTGGTGGCCCTGGTCAGCCTGGCGAACCAGATTCTGGGCACACTTCCCGATATCGCAGGCGCCCCGTTGACCCTGCAGAGGGCCCTGGGTTGGGTCATGGCGCCCGTGGTGTGGCTCATGGGGATCCCCTGGAACGAGGCCCAAACGGCCGGTGGCCTGATGGGCATGAAGACGGTCCTGAACGAACTGCTGGCCTACCTGGAATTCGGCAAGCTTCCTGCCGACGCCCTGTCCGAACGTTCGCGCCTCATTATGGTCTATGCCTTGTGCGGTTTCGCCAATTTCGGCAGCCTCGGCATCATGATCGGCGGCATGGGCACCATGGTGCCGGAGCGCCGTTCCGAAATCGTCGCGCTCGGCCTCAAGGCTATCGTGGCCGGAACACTGGCCACCTGCCTGTCCGGCGCGGTGGTCGGGGTTCTCATCTAGAGTATCGACATAGACCGAGTCATTGCCGTGACAAGGTCTATGTCGTGACAAGTCCTATATTTCAAAAGGAATAGAGCGGGTTCGCGCGAGAATTCGGCGCCACGAAGCGGCTTTGATTTCTCACGATCCGCTAGGGACGGCGGCGGAAGCGGGTGAAGTCGGGGGCGCGTTTCTCGACAAAGGCATCGCGTCCTTCCTGCCCCTCTTCGGTCATGTAGAACAGAGCCGTGGCGTTGCCGGCCAACTCCTGCAGGCCCAAGACACCGTCGGTGTCGGCATTGAAACCCGCCTTGAGCATGCGGAGTGCGGTGGGGGACAGCTCCAGCATCTGCCGGCACCAGCGTACCGTTTCGGCCTCCAGATCGGCCAGGGGCGCCACCGTATTCACCAAGCCCATATCAAGGGCTTCCTGGGCATCATATTGGCGGCACAGGAACCAGATTTCCTTGGCCTTTTTGAGGCCCACCGTGCGCGCCATGAGGCTGGCGCCGAGACCGGCGTCGAAACTGCCGACCCGTGGGCCGGTCTGACCGAAGCGTGCGTTGTCGGCGGCGATCGTCAGGTCGCAGACCAAATGCAGCACGTGGCCGCCGCCGATGGCGTATCCCGCCACCATGGCCACCACCGGTTTGGGCAGCGAGCGGATCTGGCGTTGCAGATCAAGCACGTTGAGATGCGTCGTCCCCGCCGTGTCCCTGTAGCCGTCCTCTCCGCGGACTCTTTGATCGCCGCCCGAACAGAAGGCGAGGTCGCCGGCGCCGGTGAGTATGATGACTCCGATCTCCGGGTCCATGTGAGCGGCGTGAAAGGCCTCGATCAGGCTGGTCACCGTCTCGGGACGGAAGGCGTTGCGCACCTCCGGACGGTCGATGGTAATCTTGGCGATGCCGTCCATTTGGTGGTAGCGCACGTCCGTAAGGCCAAGATCCGTGCGTTCGGTCCAGATCACGCGGCGGGTCCTCCGAGGGTTTGGGCAACGGCCGTCCACCAGGCGCGGTGGGCGGCGACGCTCGTCATTCGGTCGATGGTGACTTCTATCAGATCGACCCCCGGGCGTGCTACGGATTCCGTCAGGGCATCCTCGAATTCACCGTTGGGGGGCACGCGACGGTGCGGGACGCCAAACAGCGCCGCCGCTTGGCCGATCTCGATTCCGACCGGCGTCAGCCAGTGTTCGGAAAAGGTCGGAAGTTCCGCCTGGGGGAGGTATTCGAAGATGCCGCCGCCGCCGTTCTCCAGAACCACCAGCGTTGCCGAAAGGCCGTGTTCACGGGCCGCCAAAAGCCCGGTCATGTCATGGAAGAACGCCAAGTCGCCGATCAGCCCCACCACCGGCGCCTCGGTGGTCGCGGCGATGCCCAGAACGGTGGACAGGCTGCCGTCGATGCCGCTGGTGCCGCGGTTGGCCATCAGGTTGATGGCGGTCCCGCCGATGCCGGAGAACCAGTCGATTTCCCGGACCGGCAGAGAATTCCCGGCGAACAGCGTTGCCCCGTCCGGCAGAACGCGGATTATGGTCTCGACGACCCGCGCCTCGGGAATGTCCCTGGTATCGACCGCCGCCGCCCGTTCCGCCGCCAGAAAACCGTCCAGCCAGTCCGATGGCGCCGGGTCCGGGTCTTCTTCCTTCAGCGCAAGAGCCAGCCGGACGGGATCGGCGGCCATCAGACGGGTGGCGCGGTGTGCGGGGTCGAGGCGGCGCCCGTTTGCATCAACAACGACCACATCGGGGGCATGGCACCCCTCCAGCCAAGCGAGCACCGCCTTGGAGACGGGCGCGCCACCGAAACTCAAAACCCATTCCGGATCAAATCTATCCTGGGACATGCGGAACAGAGCGTCCGCGCGGGCCAGCACGTGGGAGCGGTCGTGTACGCCGAATCTGAGCCCCGAAAGTGGGTCGGCCACCACCGGCACCCGCAGGGCGGCGGCGAGGTCGGACACGGCGTGCCCGTACCCCGGACTCTGAGGTTCGGCACCGCACAGGATGACGCCCCGGCGCCCCCCCAGGGTTTCGGCCAGTTCCGCCGCTTCGCTCGTCGGGTCATAGCGGTGGGGATGGGACGGGACCCGGGCCGGCGGCAGGGGCTCCGTCCCCGCGTCCTCGGTCGGCACCAAGGGCTCACGGAACGGCAGGTTGAGGTGGACCGGCCCCGGCCGGGGGGCCAAGGCTTCGGTGACGGCCCGGGCGGCAATACCGGGCAATGTCTCCAGGACCGCCGCATCGGGCACCGGCACGGCATGAAAGGCGTTGACGTGAACGCCGAACAGCCGGTTCTGGTCGATGGCCTGGTTGGCTCCGCAGTCCTGTAACTCCGGCGGACGGTCCGCCGTGAGCAGCAACAGGGGAATCCCGGCCATCCGGGCCTCGATCACGGCCGGGTACCAATGCGCCGGGGCGCTGCCCGAAGTGCAGATCAGGACCACGGGGCGACCACTCCCCTTGGCCAGTCCCAAGGCGAAAAAGGCCGCCGTCCGTTCGTCGGGCTGGACCCGGACGGCGATCCCGGGCGTCTTAACGCAAGCCAACACCAGCGGCGTCGAGCGTGATCCGGGCGAGATGACCGCCTGCTCGATGCCGTTGGCGGCGAAGGTTTTCATCAGCGTCCGGGCCCAGCGGAGATTGGTCTTCGCCACCGGCACGGTCAGCCTCCCTCCAATGCATCGAGCATGGGACGCATCTTGAGTTCGGTCTCCTGCCATTCGGTCTTGGGATCCGAATCGGCGACGATTCCCGCTCCGGCCGATAGGGTTGCCCGATTTCCGGTCAGGACCGCACAGCGCAGCACCACCGACACTTCACCGTCTCCATCAGGTGAGACCCAACCCACCCCGCCCGTATACCAGCCAAGGCGGCAATCCCCCTCGCGCGCCAACCAGTCCATGGCAACCCGGTGCGGGCTGCCGCCCACGGCCGGCGTCGGATGTAGGCGGGCGACCAAGTCCAGGAGCGTCACCCCGGACCGGGCCCGCCCCTCGACCGGCGTCCACAGATGCTGGAGCGAAGACAGATTGCGGATGCGGGGCTCCGTGGGAGAGGTCAACTGGCTGCAGACCGGGGTCAGGCCCGAAAGAACCGCGTCCACCACTAAACGGTGTTCGTGGATGTCTTTGGGGCTTTCGAGCAATCGGTTTCCGCCGCTGGGGGGGTGGGTGCCGGCGAGCACGTCACTCCTCACATGGCCGTTCGACAAGCGGACCAGACGTTCGGGCGTGGCGCCAAGAATGGTCATGGCGTTGCCAGAAAACGAGAACAAGGTGCAGTCGCCGTGAAGCGGCTCCAGGCGACGCAGAATCGGCGTAGGCTCGAATTCGCGATCCGCAGCCATGACCATCCGGCGTGTCAACACGACTTTTTCCAGGCGTCCGGCGCGAATGGCCTCGATGGCCCGTCCGGCGCGGCGAATCCAGACGGTGTCCTCGGGTTCGGCCGTGATCCGCCGGACGCTCGACCGGGGGACGGCGGACCCACCGGAGTTGGTCAGGGCTTTCAAGGCCCGGACCGCGACGCCGGTCCATGTCTTTGCGATTTCCTCGGGTTGTGTTCCGTGCCCCGTGCCTGCGGTAAAAGTCACGGCGGAAACGTCGCCGAGGCGCTGCAACAGGAGAAGCGGCACGCGGATTTCCGCGTTGGGCAGGAGATCGGGGCCTGTCAGCGGTCCCCTGCCGGCATCGAAGGCGTAGCCGAGAAAGGCTCGGGGCGGCAGGCCGGTGGCGTACGGATCATGGCATTCCCAGACCTGTGCGGCGCGAAGCAGAAATTGGCCGAGTTTGGCGAAGCGCCCGGGGCCGGCGGCTCGCCACCATTGGGCTGAACCGAATCCAAGTAGGGCGCGGCCCTCGGAGGGATCGGCAAGATAGCGGCATTTCTCCAACCCACTTTCGGGGACGAGGGGTATTTGCATGGACAGGGGCAGGGTGAGGCTCAGGAAGCCTTCATCCGGCCGTACCGGGGCGGTTGCGAGAAACTTGGCAATTCCCCGCTTCAGTTCTGCGAGAACCAGGGGAGCATCGAACAGGCGGGTCGGGGTTTTCGTCGAATGAAGTGGCATGAACGATCAATAGCACGGTCCGAGGGAAGTCAAGAGTCGGAAGACCCGGGATGACCAGAGCCCGGCTTATCACCGCACCTTGGTATTATTCCGATCGTGGGTATTATTCCGATCGTGCTTCAGAAAATATCCGCCGTGAATTCCGTGTGGATACGTTTTCGAAGCCGGTCAATGGCCTTGAGGGATTCGATCATCCCCAGATGCTTGCGTTTCCGCAGCTTCTTCGGATCGATGTAGTAGCCGACCTTCTTTCCTTTGCGGAAGTTGCGGATCTGTTTGTTGAGCAACAGATCGGTGAGTCCACGGAAGGCCTCCGAAAGTTCGTCGCTCTCGTTCGTGTCCAGGACGCCCTTTTCGTGCAGGGCCGAGATCCGTCCCAGTGTCGAAGTTTCCGCCACCCCCTCGCGCAACGCCAACAGGCGCACCCCCTCGATCAGAGGGATGGTGCCGGTGTGCTTGAGATTAACCTGACCCTTGTAGTCCGGGTTGTCTTTTTCCGTCTGCAGGCCGCCGAACCATCCCAGGGCCACGTTGTGATTCTTCTCTTCCTGGAACATGGCCTGGAGGAAGAAATGATTGGTGCGCAGGTAATCGGTGACCTTGGTGCGCAGTTCTGTGGCGAGGTTGCTCTCTCCCCACACCGGCTGGAAGTCGAAGAAGATGTTCGAGAGCCGGATGGCGATAAAGTTGTGCTTGCGTCCCCACAGGTTGATCTGTTCGACCCATTGGGGCAACGTCTTGCGCCACAACGGGTTTACGGCCATGCAATATCCATTGCAGTACGGAAAACCAACGGCATCGAGGTCGCGGGTCATGCGTTCGGCCAGTTCGATGAAGAAGGTGTCGATGCGGCCGTGGTCGGCGTCCGGATAGTCTTCGAGAATGAATCCGTTGTCCTGGTCGGGGAAGAGATAATTCTCGCCTCGGCCACCGGATCCCATGACGATGGCGGTGAAGGCGACGGGGGGATCGCCCCAGCCCTCCCGGGCCATATCCTTCAAACCGTTGTCGACGATGCGGTGGTAAATGTCGTTGTTGAGCCGCGTCAGCAGGGCCTGCACCTCGGTTGCCGGGAGGTTGTCTGCCAGCAGCTCCTCGGCCAGGGTGACCTGAGCACCCTTGAGCTCCCGCAGGCCGTCGACGGTCGCTTCCTGGGTCAGGTGGTCGATCTGGCCCATGAGCCGCCCCGCCGCCACCGCCAACGCATCGTTCTGGTCGAGCATGCCTACGAGATGCCCCTCGTCGTCCACCACGGGCATATGGCGCAGTTCCCTCCGGCGCATGTGGGCGATGGCTTGGTAGAGATACTCGTCCGCCTTGATGGTGAATGCCGGCGTGCTCATGATCGTATCGATCGGGGCCTCCGGCTCCGTGCGGAAGACCGCCCGGCGGGCAATATCCTGCTCGGTGAGAATGCCGATGGGGCAATCCTGCGAATCGGTGACCGTCACACTTCCTCGCTTGCGCTCGGTCATCAGGGACACGGCATCGAGGCACGACGTCCCACTTTGTACCATTGTCGGATCATGGCGCATGAAGTCCCGGACCAACTGCCGGAAGATGGCTGTTTGACTCCGAATCGGTGCGCTTTTTCCACTCATTTCTTTGACGCCCACTAATATTTAAATACTCTAATATCGGGTCCCCTCACTGTTCGAGGGCCGCTTAAGCTAAGGCCTGTAGAATCAATCCATTGGACTGTTCGCAGGTGCAAATCGACCCTCCGAGGACATTGGTTATACGTTGGTTCGCCCCTCGTACCAACCAAAGATTACACACATATTTACCAAAGAATATACCAAATCGCGGTGAAATTCGCACCTGGCTTTAAGGGGAAAGTTGGGGTTCATTTTGCTGCGACCGCAAAAACGCGCGGTTTCTATTGTTGTACCTGCGGGACGAAAATGGTATCTATCCCGTAACTCCGGGGTTCCATGGTGCCAATGCGTCTGGGGGCCGGGGGATGGCAAGGTCGAATGATCGTGAAGTTTGGGAGAGGATGGATGTTCGGGGATGACCTCCCCACCGGTCGAGTCTAAAGCCGGTCCGTCCAAACCTACATCGTTCGGCTCTGGTGGGGTCCGTGGTCAGACTGCGGGGGGCCATTGTACTTTGGTTGAGATGTACGGTGAGGGGCGTTGCCCCGGAACCTCTGCATCATGGTTTATGGACGACAGATCTAAGGGAGAACCGTTTTGTCCGCGAAAATCATTTGGCTTTTTGCCTTCGTGGCGCTCTATTGGTCCTACTGTATCTTCTGGGGCATCAAAAGCGCACGCATGGCGAAGACCGCCAGCGATTACTTCATTGCCGGCCGTCAGATTTCTCTGTGGGTGTTTGTTCTTGCCGCCACGGCGACATCGTTTTCCGGTTGGACCTTCATGGGTCACCCGGGTCTGGTGTACCGTGACGGCTTCCAGTACGCCTACGCTTCCTTCTACACCATCACCATCCCGCTCACGGGCGTGGTCTTCCTGAAGCGCCAGTGGATGCTAGGCAAACGCTTCGGGTACGTGACGCCGGGCGAGATGCTGTCCGATTATTTTCAGGGTGACGCGATCCGCGTTCTGACGGTGCTGGTGGCACTGTTGTTCTCGGTCCCGTATCTGGGCGTGCAACTGCGTGCTTCGGGCTTCCTGTTCAACGTGCTCACCGACGACATGCTGTCGGTCAACGTTGGCATGTGGGTGCTCTCGGCGGTGGTGCTGGTCTACGTGGCGACCGGCGGTCTTCGCGCGGTGGCCTACGTGGATACGCTCCAGTGTATCCTGCTGGCGCTGGGCATCGTCATCACCGGCACCATCGCTCTGAACCAGATCGGTGGTTTCGATATGATCAACCAGGGCTTCGCGGCCCTCGGTAAGACCGATGTCGGCAAATGGGGAACCACAAAGGGACTCGGGGGCGGCGACTACAACGCCTACTTCGCCATCCCGGGCGTGATCCAGTTCACCGCCGGCTTGGGCAAGGAAACCCCGGTCGGCGGCCTGTGGACCGGCATCATGGTGCTCACCTACATGTTCGCGCTCATGGGAATCCAGTCGGCCCCGGCGTTCACCATGTGGGCGTTCTCCAACAACTCTCCCAAGCCGTTCGCTCCGCAGCAGGTGTGGGCCTCGGCCTTCGGCATCGGCCTCGTCCTGTTCTTCTTCACGGCCTTCCAGGGCATGGGCGCGCACCTTTTGGGCGCCACGCCTGCCGCCAACGCGGCGGTGGTTGCTGCGGGAGTCAACATCCCGAGCGTGCTGCCGGATCTGACGGCCAACAAGCAGGGGGGGTTGGTTCCGCAGTACTTCAACCTGATCGGCGACACGGCTCCGGCCCTGGTCGGCCTGCTGGCTGTCTGCGCGCTGGCCGCCATGCAGTCGACGGGTGCGGCCTACATGTCGACCGCCGCCGGCATGCTGACGCGTGACCTCTACAAGCGGTACTTCAACCCGACCGCTTCGCACGCCACGCAGAAGCTGTTCGGTCGAATGGGCGTTGCCCTCATCGTCGGCATGGCCCTGTTGGTTGCCACCTATTCGGCGGACGCCCTGGTGCTCCTGGGCGGTTTGGCCGTGGCCTTCGGCTTCCAGATGTGGCCGTCGCTGGCTTCGGTAACCTACATCCCGTGGATCACCCGTCAGGGTGCTACCTGGGGTCTGGCTGTCGGCCTGATCGCGGTGATCATGACCGAGAAGTTCGGCGGTTCCATCGCCGGCTTCGTCGGCATCGACCTGCCGTGGGGCCGTTGGCCGTGGACCATCCACTCGGCCGGTTGGGGCATAATCTTCAACCTGCTGGTCTGCATTCCGGTGTCGGCGATGACCCAGGATGCGGCGGCGAGAGAGCACCGCATGAAGTACCACAACTTCCTGAAGGAACATTGTGGTCTTTCCCCGGAGAAGGCCAAGCTCAAGCCGATCGCCTGGGGCATCGCCCTGGCTTGGATGTTCTTCGGAATCGGCCCGGGCGCGGTCATCGGCAACGACATCTTCGGTGCTCCGAACGTGGGCGTCGAGGGTTGGACCTTCGGCATACCGTCCATCTGGGCCTGGCAGATCCTGTTCTGGATCCTGGGCGTGGGCATGATGTGGTTCCTCGCCTACAAGATGGAGATGTCCACCATGCCGACGAAGGAAGTCGAGGCACTGGTCGAGGACATCGGCGACACGACGCTGGAGACCCCCAGCAACTGACGCCGGTCTTTGACCCGAAAAAAAGTTGGGGGAAGGGCATGGCCCTTCCCCTTTCTTCTTGCTACCAATGATCATCCGAATTCGAACAGCGAGGGAGACCCTATGGAGGGGCTTTTCACGGTCGAATACCAGTGGCTCTGGACCATCGTCCTGGCGCTTGCCCTGTTCCTTCCGATGCGTAACCTGATCTGGACGCTCCAGGTCCGGCGCGCCCAGAAACTGACCGGGGCTGACCTGGACGAGGCTGAGGCCCTGCGCCTCAAGAAACGCGCAGCGGCGACCTCCGGCCTACTCGGCGTCCTCTTCTCCGCCGCCTATGTGCACCACCTGTTTTCGAGCTAGCAGATGACCGGCCAGCCCACATCCGGCCAGCGGAAAAAGGCCGTCACCAAACGTTTCATCATCCTCATGGTGATCCTGACCGTGGTCATGTTCACGGTGTGGACGGTGATCTCGTACATGAAGGGGAGCATGCCCGGCGATTATGAGGTGCGCCAGGGGGACATCCTGATGCGCGACAAAAAATACGACCAGGCCCTGGAACGTTTCGCCGCGGCGCTCGCCGAGATGCCCAACCACCGCGGCGCGCTGATGGGCCGCGCCGTGATCTTCTTGGGGATGGGCCGCGACGCCGAGGCGGAGGCCGAACTCACCTACCTGATCGATTTCCTGGAGGTGTCGCTGGAGCCCGACGACCTTACCGGCATCGGCACCCTGGCGGCGGCCTACGGCAACCGGGGCATCCTGTATGACCGCCTGGGGCAGTATGAGAAGGCGCTTAACGACTACATCGAGGCGATCAGGATCGATAAGGAAGGCATGGAGGGGCCGGGGCTGATCGACAAGCTGCTCTACTCCCAGGGCCGCACCTCGTCGGTTCTGGACCGCGCCCGGTACCTTTACGAGCAGTTCCAGAATCCGGAATCCGAACGGGTCTTCCGGATCCCGGAACTGGACGAGAGGCAATTCATGTATAAGCCGTGATACGGCTTTAGAGCTCGTGTCCTATTCGGACATAGGGTCTTAGGTGATCTTCACCCCCAGCACGTCCTGCAGCAGGACCAGGATGAAGAAGACGGCGGCGATGCACCCGAACAGCAGGTGCACGAAGTCGCTATTGTCGTCCTTGTCGCGGAAACGGATTCCATGCCACGTGACGGCCGCGGTGGCCACCAGGAACACCGTATTGACAAAGGGCTCGAGCTCGCCGGCAAATTCAAACACGTCCGGACATTAGCCGTTTGGGCGCCGGCACGCAACGACCGATCAGGGGCCGGCGCCGGACCGGCCGACAGCGCCGTTCCGCCACAGGCGGAAGTAGCTCCGGGGAAACATCGAGAACCCGGCACATCAGGCGGATCTTATGCTCTTTTTCATGGGCAGAGAGAGAAGTCCCGCTTGGCCATTATGCGTTCTCCGCCAGCTTGGCGAAAAAAACGGAAGCCTTCTGCAGGATATCGTTCTCCTCGGTTAAACGTTTGTTCTCCCGGCGGAGACGCTGCAGTTCCTCTGCGTCCGCCTTCTGACGGACAAGAGCCTTTGCGGAGTCCGCCGCCTGCTGTGCAAGCCTCCACGTCTTCAACTGGGTCAGCGTTACGCCAAGTTCCCGGGAAACAACACTCGGTTTCTCATTGCCCTCAAGAAGCCGCGAAACCGTTGCTGCCTTGAACTCTGCCGTATACGTCTTGCGCTTCTTCATCATATCCCTCTAGGTGGTCCATAAGTGATTTACCACTTGGTTCGGAATTCCGGGGGAAGGCCACCTGTGCCGACAGGTCGGCGCGGGGAAGCCTGTCTTGCCCCTGCTGCCAGATCGTCTTGAGATCGCTCCATGTTGTCTTCAAAGACTTCGCCTCGGCCATTCCCGTTCCCCTTCGACAGTAGTCGGGGAGTCTATGGGTTTTTCTCGGGCGGTGCAGTGATGATCGACACAGGTAAATTTACTGTTTGCCAGCCAAACGATCAGCGAGTTTACTCCAGTCGCTCGCGGTCGGGAAGGGGGACCGTGCGGCACCCCTCGCCCGCGACAGCGGAATCTTCAAGGGCAAGCATCACATTCGCCCTGATCAGGGATAGTCGGACTTGGGCCACTAGAGAACGAGGTAAACCAGCATGGCACAGCCCAACAGGATATTGATGGCTTCGATGAAGTTGAATTTGTTTCTCATCGCCTAGTTCCGCTGCCCCAGGTCCGGCGAGGTTCCAGGATAGAGGACAGGGGTTTCCAGGTAGTTAAGAGAGGAGCTCCTTGGCCGATCATGGTAAGATCCGACGATGCTGAGCGTTGTGATCCCGACCCTGAACGCCGAGAACAGCCTATCGGCAACGCTGTCTAGTGTTCGATCCGAAGCCGATGAGATCGTCGTTGTCGACGGCGGTTCGACCGATAAGACACGAAGCGTCGCAGAAACCGTCGGCGCACGGGTGGTCGTTGTGCCGCGGGGGCGCGGGGTTCAACTGGCGGCAGGGGCCGCCGCCGCCACAAGGGACTGGCTGTTGTTTCTGCATGCGGATACCGTCTTGGAGGACGACTGGCCGGCTGCGGCTGCGGCTCATGTGGCGAATGACGGAGAGCGGGCCGCATTTTTCCGCCTTGTCTTTGACGAGGACCATGGGGCGGCGCGCTGGGTGGCGGCATTGGCCAACTGGCGCGCCCGGATTCTGGGATTGCCCTACGGCGACCAGGGGCTCTTGATCTCGCGCCGGCTCTATGATGCGGTGGGCGGCTACCGGCCGCTTCCGCTGATGGAAGATGTGGACCTGGCACGCCGACTGGGCAAAGCGCGGCTGACGATGCTAGAGGTGACGGCGCGCACGTCGGCCGACCGCTACCGGCGGGACGGGTGGTTCGCGCGCCCGCTTACGAACCTTTTCTGTCTCGGCCTGTGGTTCGCCGGATTGCCGCCGGAACGGATCGTGAGCATTTATCGATGAAAGTCCGCAACCATCTGGTGGTCATGGTGAAGACCCCGGTTCCGGGACGGGTCAAGACCCGCCTCTCCCGGGATGTCGGTTTGATTGCGGCCACCGCGTTTGCACGCGTCAACGCGGCCCGACTGTTGAGGACATTGGCACGGGATCGGCGTTGGACCTGCTGGCTTGCCGTCACTCCCGCCCGGGATTTCTGCAAGCAGGGTCCGTGGCCCTCGCGGCTGGGGCGTCTGGCGCAGGGCAGGGGCGACCTGGGGGCGCGCATGTTCCGCCCCATGGAGATTCTGCCCCCGGGGCCTGTGGTGGTGGTGGGCACCGACGTGCCTGGGATCCGCCCGGCCCACGTCGCCGCGGCCTTCCGCTCGTTGGGCCGCTGTGATGCAGTCTTCGGCCCGGCCAAGGATGGGGGCTACTGGCTGGTGGGGATAAAACGCCGCCCCCGGCTTTTGAACATTTTCCGGAATGTGCGCTGGTCGAGCAAACACGCGCTTCAGGACACCATCGCCAATGTGCCGGAGGGCTGGCGGATGGGATTGCTGGAGACGCTGGAGGATGTGGACGAGGGTGCGGCCTACGCCCGCTGGCGCAGAAGGCGTTAACGACCCCGCCCATCGAGGGACCGCGTGTTGCCCGGTTCGGGTTGCGGCTGGGCCTCCTTGTCGTGGCGGTGGCTATGGTTGGGAAGGTGCTCCTTCAGGCGCGGCATCAACTCGACGAAGTTGCAGGGATGGTGGCTGGCATCGAATTGGTGGACCAGGATATCGTCCCAAGCATCCTTGCAGGCGCCTGTGGAGCCCGGAATGGCGAAGAGGTAGGTGCCGTTGGCGAGCCCGGCAGTCGCACGGGACTGGATGGCCGAGGTCTTGATTTTCTGGAAGCTGATCATGCGGAACAGCTCGCCGAAGCCGGGGATCTCCTTTTCGTAAACTTGAGCGAAGGCCTCGGGCGTGATGTCGCGGCCCGTGACCCCGGTGCCCCCGGTGGCGATGACGACGTCGATCTCCGGATCGTTGATCCAGCCCTTGACCCTGGCGACGATGTCGGCGACCTCGTCGGGAACGATGTCGCGGGCCGCCACGTGGTGTCCTGCGCCCCCGATACGCTCGGCCAAGACCTTGCCGGACTTGTCAGTTTCCAGTGTTCGGGAGTCGGAGACGGTCAGAACGGCAATGTTGACGGGTACGAAATCCCGCTCACCTTCGATCTTCGCCATAGGGTGCCTCGACCATAACAAGGGTTTTTGGATCGAGGGCTGTATAGACCGGGCGCCCGCCCGCCGCAATAGCTTCCAGGGAAGGCGTCGGCTGGCCCAGGCGGTGGCGGTAGATCCAGAGGTTGGCGAGGACCCGTTCGATGAAGTCCCGGGTCTCGTGCAGCGGAATGCATTCGATGAACAGCAGCGGATCGTCCATGTGCTTGGAACGCCTCCGCCACTTGTTGAGGTTGCCGGGCCCACCGTTCCAGGCCGCGGCGAGTTGGAACAAATCGTCTTCCATGCGGTCGTCGGCGAACAGCAGGTGGATGAACTTCTGACCCAATTCCAGGTTAAGATCAGGCTCGTGGAGCTTGTTGCGCTTTCCCCGGCGGTAGCGGCGGTCCCGGGCCACGAAGCTGGCGGTTGCCGGCATGAGCTGCATCAGTCCCCGCGCGCCTCGGTAGCTCTTGGCCTTGGGGTTGAAGTTGGATTCCTGGCGCACCAGGGCGAAAACCAGTGCCCGGTCGATCGAAAAGCCCTTGGCCGGTATCCACTGGGGCAGGGGATAGGCCGCGGCGTCATATCCGCCGCCGTCCGGAAACAGGAGTCCGTCGAGACGCATGGCGAGCGACGGCATGTCGGCCCTGACGGCGAGCGCCAGGATGCCGTGCTTAAGCTCGGCGTCGACCTTGACGGCCACGGTGCGCAGTTCACGCTCAGCCTGGTAATTGCGGTTCACCTGGAGCAGCGACATGGCCCGTTCGCCCGCCGCAAGGCCCCTGAGCCGCCTGAGGGTGTCGTCCTCCATCTCCGGAAAACCCCACCGGTAGGGAGGCGAACGGCCCAGCAGCGTGGATGCGAGAATGCCATAAAAGGTCCTGGGATAGCCGGCAGCCTCGCCCAACCAACGACTCACTTTCTCCGGCGATCCGGCGACGAGATGGCTGCGTGCAGCCCAGAAGGCCGCGGCCGAGTGCATCCAGCCCGACAGCCCCGGCGCCGAGGCCATGGCCTCGAAGTGTCGGGCGGCATCCTCTATCCGGCCCTTGCGCCAGGAGGCCAAGCCCGCGGTCCAGTTGGCCCGGGGCACCCAGGTTCCGGAGCGTTTGGCAGCCGGTCCGGCCCACTTGAGGGCCCAGTCGTCACGTCCGTCGACGAAATAGTTAAACCCGAGCTGGGCGCGGATGCGGTCGTATTCCACTGAGGACAGGACCGTTTTCGTTCGCTTGCTCTGCGCCACGTTCTTGATGGCCTTGGTCCAGCCTTTGCGGGCATAGCGCCGCACCAAGCGGAGGATCTTTTGCGCTTCGGCGCGCTGCGCCCGGCTCCGTCGCTTCGTCGGGGGCCGCGGGACCGATAACTTTTTCTCCGCCACGTGACCGCTGCCGGAGAGATGGCCGGAGGAAGGATGGCGCGGATGTTTCCAGTTCTTGGGCCGGCGTTTAAGAGCCAGCTTGTAGAGCCGACGCGCCTGCGGGTGGTCATAGTATTTGGCCAGCCACGCCTTGAGTTCCCCGTAGCTGGTCCGGTATTTGGTCGGATGCAGGTAGCGCTGGGCCAGAACGTGGCCCATCAGGATGCGGTTTGCGAGCGTCTCGATCAATTTGTCGGCCTTGCGCCACAGGCCGTCTTCCTGGAGTGCAAAGATCTCCCGGTAAAGCGTCACATCCGCCGCCGACAACACTTTCGGCAACACCATCTCGGCCCGACCGACGTCACCCGGGGCGAGGGCTGCCGCTTGAAACGACCGTTCGCCCGACTCGACGGGAGCGCTCCAGATCAAGAGAATCGCAGCCCCCATGAGCGCCGCCAACAATCTCGCGCCCCGCAAGGGCAGTTCCAGACCAGTCTGCAAAATCTAATATTCCCTCGGAATCTCTTCTGTTCCGTAAGGCCTTGTATACTGGATACCTACCGCCGCCGCAACCTTATCAGGAAAAATAGGACCTATATGTTGTGTGTGTTGGCCAATTATTCCTGAATATATTGTATGCTGGACGTCGGAGGTCTGGGGTTACGAGGGTCGATGGCTGTCCAACATCCCGCGGATTTCCAACAGATCATGCCATGCCTCACGTTTGCGGGCCGGCGACCGCAAAAGATAGGCCGGATGGAACAGCGCGGTCGCCTGGACCGGACGCGACAGGTTGGGGGTGGCATAGGTGAACCACTGGCCCCGGAGACGGGTGATGCCGATCGATTTCTGCAGCAGCGCCTTGGCCGCGGGTCCTCCCAACGCCACCAGCACCTGGGGGGCGATAAGTTCAATCAGGCGCTCGACGAAAGGCATGCAAACGGCGGTTTCCTGATTTGACGGCGTACGGTTGCCGGGCGGACGCCAGAAAACGGTATTGGAAATAAAAACCTGCGTCCGGTCCAGGCCAATAGACCCCAGCATCCGGTCCAGGAGCTTTCCTGAAGCACCGACGAAGGGGAGGCCCTGGCGGTCCTCCTCAGCCCCCGGGGCCTCGCCGATGAAGACGATATCGGCCTGCGGGTTTCCGTCGCCGAAAACCAGATTTGTCGCGGTTTTCTTCAGCGGACAGCCGTCAAAGGTTTCGAGTGCCCGACGTAATTCGTCCACCGACCCGGCTGCCTTGGCCAGAGCATAGGCACCCTTGACGGCGGTATCTCCTCCGGGAGGGGGGGGAGGCACGGCTGCGGGCGAAGGTAGGGCTGCGGAGGGGGCTGCCGGAGCGGCAACAACGGCAGGGGGCGGCGATGGCCGGGCCTGATAGCGGTCCACGGGCCGCTCGCCGATCGTCTCGTCGACCCCGGCCTCAAGGTAGAACTCCAGCAATGCCCCGGTTGTCAAGCTTGCGCCCATGGGCGCAGTCTTATCAGGAATTCAAATTCCCGACCACGCTCTTGTGATTTTGCAGGCAGGTTTACGAACTAACGCGGTTGCGACCGCCTTTTTTGGCACGGTAGAGGGCCTCGTCGGCCGCCTTTAACACCGCCATGGGATCGGAATGGGTGGATGCTTTCTCCGCCAGACCGATGGACATGGTGACGCCGACCGTCTTTGTCTTGGGGACGCTTTTCGGCGATTCCGGTTTTTCGTCGGGACGGTCTTCGGTCCGCAGTTTGAACGCCGTGACTGCAATGGCTTCGCGCAGTGCTTCCAGATGAACCTTGGCCTCGGAAGCTGCGCGTTTCGGAAACACCACGGTGAATTCCTCGCCCCCGTAACGGAAAGGTCGCCCGCCACCAGTTACGCACTCCATGCGGGACGCCACCATGCGCAAAACCTGGTCACCGACGTCATGGCCATACGTATCGTTGAATTTCTTGAAATGATCGACGTCCAGCATGGCCACGGTGTAGCGACGGGGCGTGGTCTTCAAGAGCCCCATCAGGGCCCGGCGTCCCGGAAGCCCGGTCAGGTTGTCGAGGAAGGCCATCCGGTGGGCCTCCTGCACCAAGGCGATCCAATAGGCGAGCACGGCTGCCGACAGGAACAGGGTTGGCGCCACGCCGCGGCCCACCATGTGCAAGGCGACCGCCGAACCTATAAGCGCACCCAAAGCTCCACCGGACAAAGGTGCGCGTTTCCAGATCAGGTGCCCCAACAGAATGGCGAATCCCAGAGCATAGGCATGCATGGCCGGTTGAGGCAGATAAGTCCACTTGTCGTATTCGAAATCGAACAGGCGGGCGTGCAACAAGTCCGCGGCGTCTTTCCAGAACGAGGTATCCGCCACAACGAGCACCAGGGCCGCCTGAACCCCGATCATGGCGAGACGGGCCAGCCCGTGGAGCGTTATGAGGCCCCTTTCCGGCAGGAACGCATGCACGACGAGGTTGACGGGCAGCAGAAGGCAAAGGGCGGCGTAGACCACCTGTCCCTCCGGGTTCTTGTTCGGAGCTCCGGCGGCCAGCGTTTCCAGAACTCCGCAGGCTAGGGCTAGGATCAACAGGGGAAACACGATGCGCGAACGATGGAACAAAATCGCCACGAACGCTCCACCGGCGACGAGGGCGTAGAGCGCCATTCCGGAGATATCGATGATCTCCCCGGGCAAGGTCCGCACCGGTTCCAGAACCGCGAAAGTCGCCGCCAGCAGCAACACCGGCGCGAACAGCGGAGCGAGGGTTTTTCTCAGATCCCATGTCATGACCTTTCGATTAAACCAGGGGGATCGTCAAAAGAAAGTTAACGCAGGTACTGACACGGGGTATAAGACCTTACAAACTTGCAACAACGAGAAACGAGAGGCCCTCGATGATCGTCTTTGATCTCAAGTGCTCCAAAGGTCATACCTTCGAGGACTGGTTCGGTTCGACCCAGGAATACGAGTCCATGAAGGAAATGGGCGAACTGGAATGCCCCCAGTGCGGCGACAGTGACGTCACCAAGGGGCTCATGGCCCCGGCGGTGGCTGTCTCGTCCCCTTCCGACGCTCCGAGCTGCTCGGCCGATCCCGGCGGCACGCCGGGCTGCGGTATGGGCGGCTGCGGCGGCGGGATGTGCGGATTCGAATAGCCTCCAGATCCCGGAACGTTCACCAAAGGGGGGTGCGGCCCTCTTCTTCATAGGAAGACCGAGACTCATGCGGTTATGGCTGATCCTGGCGGGTCTCAACGGCGCGACGGCAGTGGCTCTCGACGCCTGGGGCTGGCACGGCCTGGAAACGGATCCCTTTGGGCGCGAGATGTTCGGCTTTGCCGTTCGCTATCAGATTTGGCACGCCCTGGCGATGGTGGGCGTTGCCTGGGCGGTAGCCCGGGGACTGAAGGCGGACCTGGCGGGAGGGCTTTTTCAGGCCGGAATCCTGCTGTTTTCCGGCACCCTCTATCTCCTCGGATTTACCGGCGAGGTCCCAATGCAGGGTTTGGCTCCCATCGGCGGCCTATTCCTCATCGCCGGGTGGCTGGCCCTGGCCTGGGCCGGCTTCAAAGCCCCCAAAAGCGCCTAGAGCGGATCCTCACAGCGCGGTATGGAGCCGAACGGGCTTTCCACACACCGCCTACGCCCCGCAGCGCCGACCAGCCCTTCGGAAGATGGCGCAGAACCCACTCCGCGTCAAAGCGGGAATGGTCAACCTTGCGTATGGCGCAGAACCATGTCCCGCATCGTCACGATACCCACCGGAACCCGCTTTTCGTTCTCAACCAAGGCCCGGGAAAGGCTAAACCGAACCAGCAGCCTGACGGCATACTTGATGTTCATGTCGGGAGGGAGGGTCAGGACCGGCTTGGACATGACCTCATAGACGTTGACGCGGTCCACCGACCGGTCCTGGGCGATCACCTCGCGGGCGATGTCGGAGACCACGAGAAGGCCGTACTCGTCGGTCATGTCGCGGCGCTCGACGGCCATGGAACTGACGCCGGCCTCGCGCATGAGGTTGATGGCTTCACGCACGGTCGCCATGCGCCCGATGACCAGGACGTCGGGGGTCATGACGTCGCTGACCTTAATGTAGCTTTCCGTTGTCATACCTGTTTCTCGATCTCGTTCAAAAGGGTGGGGGTTTGGGTCTTGAGGCCGACGGCGTCCTCGATGGAGATCTGGAAGGCGATTCCCGCCCCCGGCTCTTCATCGAACCTGCCGGCCTTGGCGATGGTTTCCAGGATGTCGCGCGCCGTAGGCGCGGCGACGAGGAACAGCAGCACGTCGCGTTGCGCTTCGAGGTCGAGACCTAAGAAGGTCTTAGGGCGCTCCAGTCCCTCGCCGCGCACGCTGGTGATCACCGTGGAACCGGTAGCACCCGCCTGACGGGCCGAATCGAGTATGGCATCCGTCCGCTCATCCGGGACCAGTGCCATAATCATCTTGAGGTCCATTTCCTATCCCTCCTTGTCGTGACCTTTGCGCGGCTTGATCCAAGATGTCAGGAGGCCGTAGCCCATCACCGACATAATGGGAAAAAGACTTGCAAAGGCGATGAGACCGAAACCGTCGATCAGCGGAGAACGTCCCGGGATGGCGCTGGCCAACCCGAGTCCTAGGGCCGTGACGACCGGGACCGTCACCGTCGAGGTGGTGACGCCACCCGAATCGTAGGCGAGCGGTATGATCATGGGCCGGGATTTGATGGTCTGCAGGATCACGACCACGTACCCAGCCATGATGTAGTACGGCAGCGGCGTGCCGGTCACGATGCGGTACGCGCCCAGGGCGACCCCGGCTGCCACGCCGATTGCCACCGCGATGCGTAGCCCCCAGGCTGACAGCGATCCGCCCGAGACCTCCTGGGCCTTGAGCGACACGGCGATCAGCGCCGGCTCGGCAACCGTGGTGGCAAATCCGATCGCCGCGGCAAAGACATAGACCCAATAGTAATTGCGCCAGTTTACGGACCCGTCCTCAGCCGGGGCCCCGGTGAACTCGGGTGATGTGAGTTGCTGGGCCATGGTTTCGCCAAGCGGGAACAGGGCTTCTTCGAGTCCGACCATGAACAGCGTCAGACCGATCACCACGTAAAGAAATCCGAACAGGATGCGGTGGGGATAGGGTGGAATTTTCTTCAGGATCAGGAACTGGAAGCCGAACAGGATGGCGGCGATCGGGCCCACGTCGCGGAGCGTGTAAAGCATGGCTTGCAGGAGATCGGTCACGAAGGTCATCAGATCACCATGCCGTAGATGAGGACGAAGATCATGGGCGTCAGACTGGCGAAGGCGATGAGCCCAAAGCCATCGAGCAGAGGGTTGCGGCCTTTGATCGCCGACGCCAAACCGACGCCGAGCGCGGTAACCAGGGGCACCGTGATGGTCGAGGTGGTGACGCCCCCGGAGTCGTAGGCAATGCCGACGATCTCATCCGGCGCGAACATGGTGAGCACGACCACGATCGCGTATCCGCTAATGATAAGGTAGTGAACAGGCCATCCCTTGATGATCCGGAACACGCCGAGGACCAGCGCCACGCCCACGGACAACGCCACCGTTATGCGCAGACCCATGGCATAGTCTTCCTGCACCCCGGCCGTGTCCTCGATGACCCCGGCCTGGCCGGCGACCTCCGCGGCTTCCGCCGCCACGGCGATCAGCGCGGGTTCGGCCACGGTGGTGCCGAACCCGAGACAGAAAGCGAACGACAGCAGCCAGAACAAACTTCCCTTGCGGGCGAAAGCGTCGGCCATAGCTTCGCCGAGGGGAAACAGCCCATATTCCAGCCCCTGGACGAAAAGCGCCAAGCCGACAATAACGAACACAAGCCCGGTAATGATCCTGTCGAGATCGGGGATGGGCTGCTGCAGGACCACAATCTGGAAGAAGGCGATCACCAGAACGATGGGCGCCAGGTCTCGCATGGAGTCCAGCAGCAGGCGGACCAATCCCCGTAGAACCGCTTCCATTGCTGCGACAACCTCTTGTTTGTCCCGGTATTGGAGACTGTGGAGATTCGCTCCCAAGCCGTCAAGCGCGGAACCAAACTCCAACTTTTGCCCTCCCCAACCGGGGGTGGCGTATGATCGCCCCGCTGGTTGGGGGAATCGCCCATAAGCTTCCCCGTAAGCCCCTGCTGGTGGACTTCGATCCGATCCGGGCGGCTTGGCCGGACCCGGCCCTTTAAACCGAGGGATTTGCCAGGTTCAAGCCTGGGCCGGCATTCCCCCCCCCCGTTTCCAGGGCAATATGTCAGGAAACCGATGGTTTCAGTGCAGGCGGTGGGGGATCATGTCATTGATCGCGATGGCCACCGCGCTCGTAATATCGTTAATCAGTTTCTTGCCAAAGTATGGCAGCAAATACCGTCGCAGCGTTCCTTCAATCAGCCCAAGCCTGCCCTTGCTCAGCCTGCCCTCAACCGTATCGCGCGTCGCCTTGCGCACATAGTCGTCCGCAAGCTGCTTAAACGTTTTGTCTCTAATATGTTTGTTGTTTTTTGCCGATAGCGCAGATCGTCGTAAATTTTTTTCGCCGTGCGCTTCGCGTCGCTCAAGTCTGTCGTTCTTGTGCTCCGCCTTACCAGCTTATTCTCAGCTCCAAGCCGTAACCGTGCTTGCCAAAGCCCGTTTCCATAGCTGCCCCTTCTCAAAATGTGCAAGCTATGTGTTGCTTTAACGTCAATGGGTTTGCTTCGCAGCAAAAGAATTTGGCCTAAAATTTCAATACGTCACCATCACTAAACATCAGCTTCTTCAAATCAACACTAACGTCAACATGCTGCTTATCAATAACAATAAGCCTCTCCATGCCGCTCCCATAACTCTGTGTATATCTTCCGCCTAATGTCTTTTCTTGCCCAGGAGCAAGCTCAACATCTCTCTCAATTTCCAAACGAGCTATCGTCTCGCCAAGCTTATCCTTAAATACAGCAGAACCATCCACAATGCTTATCGTTTTTTTTGCAATGTTTTTAGCCGTGTAATATATCTCCACAACCCGCTGCCCTATTATGTCTTCCCCCCCATCACCAGCCGACCACTTAGTCACCAATAAGTATTCTCCAGCCTTCTCTTCCTTCGCGCCTTTTTCTTTTTTCCTCGCTGCTACATTTCCCTTAAACATATTCCTCAAAGCCTCAAGTTGCTCCGCAGCTTTGCCAGCCTCAATTACCTTTTCAATCTTGCTTAACCGCCCTTCAATAGCTGTTAACTTCTTCAATATTTCATCATCTGTTGCCGCGTATCCATCCGTTGTTACGAAAACAGCCAGCATCATCAGCATTAAATTTTTCATGTATTTCATAGCAACCTACTCAACCACAACCGTCTCATGCCTAGCCGTATACCCTTTCGCAATTAAACACTTAGCCATTAGGTCGTTTTGTCGCATTGCCTGATCTAAAGCTTGTCCAAACACCGTCCGATAACCGTAGTCAACATTTTGCGTTGCCGCGCTAGTCTCATAATCGCACTGTGCCTGATCTCTATTAAAGCCCGCTTGTGTCGCCCCGTATTTGTCCCAGATAACAGGTTTCGCGCACCCTGCTAGTACAAGTGCCGCAATCGTAATCGTTATTTTTGTCCGTAACATTCGTCTACCCCCAACAAAAAAAGCCGCCCGCGTTATGCCGAGCAGCTTTTTCTCAAAACCGGGTGCAGCGTTTAAGCTACAGATTGGCAATGTATGTTAGCGAGAGTAATACCATAGGAGCCAGCAAGTGCTTGTTCCGTATCATAAATTTCACGCCCTAAAAGCAGTCAGCAAAAAACATGCTATACACCTGTGCGTGTATCGTAAACCCCCTATCTCCCGCCAAGTTCTTTCATCGTCACCGCGCCATCAACTTTTCCTCAGCATTGCCATGCGCTCTTTCCGGCCCACCGCTTGAGCCCTCCGGCCAAAAAATCCCGTTCCACCGTCAGCTCACCGATCTTGGCGTGAAGGTCCCGGACCTCAGTCAAGTGGTCCCGCTGAGCACGGTCAGTGCCGTTCGAGAAAACCTCCCCAAGGCCATCCACCGCCTGCCGCTTCCAGGTGCTCACCGGGTTCGGATGAACCTTGTGCTTGGCCGCGATCTCCTGGATCGTCTTATCGCCCCGCAGCGCTTCCAGCGCCACACGGGCCTTGAATTCCGCCGTGAACCGGCGTCGCTTGATCATTTCGTATTCCTCCGTTATCCGGCGGAATACACCTTAACACCCTGTCCTATTTTCCAGGACCACCTCAGTCAAATAAAGAGAGCGTTTTCGGTACCTACTCGGCCGCTTTTCTAGGTTTCCTTTTCTTCTTTTTTCCGGCCTTCTTGGGGCTCTGATCCTCTACGAAGCCATACCGAGCAGGGACACTCATTAGCTGTAGAGATTTCAGGTTTCTCCTCAAACTGATCCGAGAAAACAAGGGAAGGTTTAACGATTTTTGGCCTTTGTCCTTGTGTGTGACAATGCCGAAAACAACCGAATAGTCTTGATCCGTTAGGGGTGTCTTAAACCCCGTCTTTTTGGCGTCTGAAATTGCGACGTCGTCAACAAGAGCACCGAGTTTTACTCGCGCAGCCTCTTCCATTTTCAAAATTTCAAGGGAATTTACGCCTTGGTTGAAAAGGTGGCTTAACTTAGCCGAAAAAGTTGATACCTTGATATGATAAAAAGTGCCAAGTTCATCAACCACTGCGTAAAGGTCACAAGGCTCGATTTGTGACTGACCATCAGGGCTGATATTCTTCTTATCAAAACAAAGATAAGTGCCGTCGTTGTCAGCTACAGCTCTATTGTATTCCCCCTCAGTCTTGTGATTATATACCGGTAACGGGAGATCGGCACACAATGGATCAAGATCGCCCTGAAGTTTCGCCACATAGTCGTTCTCGACCTTGTACCAATTCCCTTCGGTTAGGTGATAGGTGCCCGCGCCATTGGGCAACGACGTATCAAACACGAAGCATTTCAAGATAGAATAACTATCTCCCTTCGGTGCGTTATCTTCGTCAACCAGTCTGAGTTGATGCTTCTTGAATTCCTCCAAGCCAATATCGTTAATATCTTGTCCACGGGCCTCCAGGTAGGAATAGTAACGGCCCATAAAAACGTCTTCATAAAGATCGCCAGTGCCACAGCCGGAAAATGTTGAGAAGACATTGTCTCTGTAATTGATAATGTCAGGCACGGTCAGATTGAGCGACTCATCCTTCGCCTTGAAAGCCTCCAGAAGTTTTTCGTTGAGCTTGCTAATCAGAATGGGATCACGAACTGGAGCGATGTTTTGGATATCGGGAAAGGTGGTCTTGTAATCATCGCTTCCATAAAGCTCTAGGAGCTTCTCGCACAGCTCTGTCAACTCACCGGCAGCCAAAGATGAACTAATCCGAAGATTGCTCGATCCCGTTGCATGTTTGAACAACTTCTTGTGTTCAGACTTCACCTTGCCGGTAAGGCTCTTCAAGATCGTGCTATCCCGATCAAAATCGAAAAATGACAGATCAGAATCAACAGGTACTTGCGTTCTCTGGCGTCGATCTGCCCCCGGTTCCAGGATGTCAGTGCTCTTCAGTTTTTCCGGATCAACGCTGTTTAGCGTAACCCGGAGACCAAAGTCGTACTCGTATGCCGTATCTTCGAGATTGTGGAACACGTGACCGAAGGAAAGCGCAAAACAACGCTCCCCCACAGGCAAGAAAATCAGGGCACCTTGCGTTACCTGATTCAGGTCCTTTGTAACTCCAAAATAAGATTTCCACCACGGGGGGTGCGGTGAATTATCAAGCACAAAGAGCGTGCTGCCCTCAGGCAGATTTGTAGCCGCCACTTCCTTTCCAAGCTGATGGTCTGCTTTCAGAGAATTTGTAGCTTTCTTGTCTTCCTTTAGAAGGTAGATGGAAAATGAACGGCTTTTGCTCATTACGCCATGCCTTCCTATTCCCTTCGATGCGACGATGCCAACCCCACCAGGGTGGATTCAGGCACGAAGTGCAACATTTAATATGAACGACATTTTGACGTAGATACCGAGTTCTTTCAAGAGGGCCTGGGCTGGAGTTTTGAATCCGAGGCATTTTCTTGGTGTCAGGTTGTGGGTCAGCGCGATGTCCTGCAATTCCTCGGCGCTCATTTTGTCGATGT
>PIVK01000008.1 GCA_003354135.1 Rhodospirillales bacterium | reverse complement strand
ATACCAAGGTGCGGTGATAATGACCCATAGAGATCGCTTATACAGCCCGTCGGGTAGGAGGAAAGACGCAGGCGATGCGGCGCATCGTCAAGGCTTCCCGACGCCCTCCGACGGGCTGTATAAGCGACCGGAACGGCGGCTTCCCCTGACTTTTGGACCGCGTCGCACGCATCTCCCGATGCCTCACGTCGCTTCGATGCGCGCTCCTAGCCAAAAATCAGGGGAAGCCGTCTCTATGAGTCCTTATCACCGCACCTTGGTATAACACCCTTGCCCCCCTGATTGACGATCAGAAGATTGTTGGTGATCACCTCCGGCGCGTCGTTGACCGGTGTCACGGTGATCTTGAAGGTCTGGTCGGATACGGGCGTGTCGCCGTCTGTCAGATTGAAGACGAAGCTGTCACTTGTGTTCTCGCCGCCGTCGTGATCATAGGTCAACAACTTGGCGTCGATATCGGCCTGGGTGAAGGTCCTACTGTTTACTACATCCAACCGCGTTACCGTCCAGCCTCAGCCAGCGTACCGTTGGCGGTACTGGCATCAATCCATATCCATCATTTGGTAGTAGCAGCTTTTCTTGGTACCTCGAATTGGATCGTCGTCAAATTCAGAATTTTTACAATCTATATCGGCACCAGCGCTAATATTGCTCTTTATTTTGTAATGGCCATAGGCACCATATCTAACGCTGTATTTCTCATTGGTGTCAGGTAAAACACAGTGTCCGCCTTCCTCAACACAAAACGTCCAGTCTCCTGGTTGTTTCTTACGGTAGTAGCAGTTTTTCTTGGTACCTCGAATTGGATCGTCAAATTCAGAATTTCTGCAATCTATACCGGCACCCCCGCTTCTAACGCAATCTTCTTTGTAATAGCCTCTGGCACCATACCTAACGCAGTATTTTTTCTCGGGGCCACCAGGTAAAACACAGTATCCGTCTTCCTCAACACAAAATATCCAGTCTTGACCCAGTCCTGATGATACATCTGGAGACGCAGACGCAGGTCTGTAGAACAGCCTTCTATATGCCCATCCGTCTTTAATAAAGCCGTCTGTACGAAGTCTGCCTCCGCTTTCATTGGCGTGCGTTACGCACGTCCCACGACCGGATCCCAGACAGGAAATCACCTCATAACCATGGATCCCCTCCCCCCCCGGCGGGACGCAGAATTTCTCTGCACACCAGACATATCCCATTTCTTCGGGATTATTACCCGTGTTACGATCACTTACTTTGAAGTTATTCCCCGGACCCGGTCTCTTATTACCCTCTACACCAATGGAAAGATCAAACACATGTTTCCCGGAGCCGACATCAGAAAACCGAATAAATTGGCCTCCGTCCTCATGAGTCCCCTCCAAAGTCACCTCCAAAGTCCCCTCGTAATCAGGTTCTTCATCCACCATGACGGTTGGTTTAACTTCGGAATCGCCCCTAATCCCCAAGCGTGGAACGTAAACATCGGCTTTCGTGTTTGCCGGGATATCTATTATCATTTTATAAAATGTACTCTCAAGATCTTTTGCTATCTCTACATGTACCGGTCCTTTAACCGTGGGCATTTTTAGCTTGGCCCACGTCAAATTGCCGGTTTGTGGCTTGATCTGCATTTTACTAAAACCAGGCGCCAATGGCTGAACGCCCATCAAATGTTGAGGAATAATATTAGCGGGCGCGGCTCCCCAAGCATGGTTCAGATCCATATTATCTTTGAAATCAAAATCCCAGGCTTCCGCCGTTATCGTTGAGCCCATTCGCAGCATATTATACCAGCTTCGTTTTTGGGTGGATGTTAGTAAATTCAGAGCCTTTTGACCTTGGCCTATTTTATACAACGCTTCCAAGAAATATTGGGCACCATATGGAGAAGCCTTCATGCCTTTTCTTAATAAGAAAGGCGTCATTTCTTCTTCTTGTTCCGGAGAAGACAAACCGAAAGCCACCGCAAATGCCGTTGAATGCAATGCCCTGTGATCTGTGCCTACCCCATCCCTATACCCATCCTCGGGCTTATTCAAAAGTTTGGCATTGAATTTTTCCTTATGCTGTCTAATGGCACTAGATAATGCTGTTAAATCAGGGGTACCATATTTAACTTGATATTCATCTTGGCCGTCTGGCAGAGAACATGTGCCGCCTTCTATTGCACAATGATTCCAGACGCCCTCGTTCTCGTCCTTGTAGTAGCAGTCTTTACCGACACCTCGAATTGGATCGCTACGAAATACTTTATTGGTACATTTTACCTTGGTACCGCCGTCATGGGACTGTTCTTTTGCGTAATTGCCGAGCACATCCTCAGGCACGTTCTCCATCATATCCAAAAACCGAACCATCGCCCCATGATGTACAGCGTTCGGAACGGCAGAAATGTCCTTCTCGTCATAGCCATCCCGCTCTGTATCTGGCGACCAGTCAATTACGGGCTCAACGGGATGACTACCTTTATAATTATTATAATTAATAGCGTTTAGGTATGCATCCTTCTCCTTACCCGGAATATTTTTAGTCTTAATTAAAGGGTAATACGACGGGATTGCGTCTCGTAACATAGTTTGGGTTCTTAAGTATAAATCTTTGGCATAAACAGATATCGATTCAGTGTCCCCAGTCCACATCCAATCGGCATAGGCCATTAGTACAGAATGAGCATGCCATTCATAGGGCCATGTGGGATCGTCCATGAAGAATTCATGAGAACGTCTGGCAATCGAATACGCGTCCTTATCCACAGAATAGTGTCCCAACTGCTGTATATAGGAATCCCCTTCATATGGGCGGCGCTCTCTATGTCCATCCACATAGACTCCTAGCCAGCTTGTTGCTTTCATGGTATACTTACTCAAATCCCATACTTTGTTAAGGACGTCATTGCTGCTTTCAAAATAACTTGCACCATCATCAAAAGGATAATGTACTGCGTCTAGTTTTATGTTGCCCGTTGTTATATTTACAGGTGAACCCTTTATCTCGGCGTAGCGAAAAGGGATTGTGTGAGCACCAAATCTTCCAGCTGCATCTGCCATTCTTCCAGCTAACCTGTATTTATCTCCATTATTCGAGAAGCCGCCGTGTTGAATTTTCGGCTGAATTTTAATCACCTTGTTACGCCCGACGTTGAATGCATAGTGGTTTGGATCATCCAGAGCATATATTGGCAGAGAAGCAATATTTACAGTTGTTTCGAATTTTACGATCTGTGGATTTGGGGGACTCATATCAACTCTCAACTTATTGTCCATCCTCAGTTCACCAAATTTGACCTTGAAGCTATCGTCTGAACTGAGATCTTCGGTTGGTATCGTAAGTGATAACCGGCCAAAAGCAGCTTTACCAAAATCCACGAAATAAGCACCGGGTCCTATTTTTTCGACGAAGTTAGGCTTTATTTCTTCGGTCACGGGGGTATAGTGTGGTGTTTTATGTCTTGGGTACCTATAGTCTATATACGGGCTGCCCGAATTTCGACCTTCAGTCTTACCCTTCCAATAGTTAAATCTAGGTCCATCGTCGTCCGCTTCCGCTACAGTGAATTCTTGCGGGTCAGACCACTTACCCTTCCGCCCATTCCTGTCCCATGTTTTTACTCGCCATATGTATGACTCGCCGTCTTCTAGCTCTCCTCCTCCATAACTAACTGCCGCCGATTGAGCAGAATTGATTTTACCGCTCTTCCAAACCACGTCCGACCCGTCCTTCCAAACCACGTCCGACCCGCCCCCCTCCTCTTTCTCTAATTTTCTTACCTGTATCTTATAGAACTTTTGAACTTCATTCTTGTCGGGATCATTAAACACCCAACTAAATTCCGGTTTTTTGTCATAAATGACCGTTTTTTCAGGGGAAGTTAAGAGTTCGACCATCAATCCCGTAGGAGGACCTGGTGGGTTGTTGGCAAAAGCACTCGCTCCCGTCATTAAGAAAGACATAATTGAGAAGAACACCATATTGTTTGATTTAAGCATCTAATTCAGCCCCAAACTAAAAATTATGGCTCTGTTGCCGTTATACCAAGGTGCGGTGATGGCGATCTCTATGGGTCATTATCACCGCACCTTTGGTATAAGTGTTGCCGGATTAAAAGTGTCTCTTTCTTCCGGCGTCGTCGCGGATGGTGACGGTCTCCCGCCTGCTGCCGGGGCCGTCGCAGCTGCTGTTGCATATGAAGCGTTGCGATGTCCCGGCGAATGGTCGCTTCGGAAGAACCGGTCAACGCCACCAATTCCCGGACCGTCACGGCCAGACGTTCTTGGACGGCTGACAAAACAACCCGATGGCGTTCTGTCTCGTGCATGTATACCTCCAGACACTTAAACAATTCCAGCAATAGCGATCGGAGTCAATCAAAACCCGTCAAATTTCTTCATTCTCACTGTACAATGACCGAAGATGACCATTCCAGATTGACGGCGCCGCAACTTTCCGGCAAGGCTTAGCGGATCGCGCTAATGCTGAAGCTCAACGGTAATTTCTGCGAACTCGTTGATTCCACGCGCCGATTCGAAAAAAGTAAGACGCCGTAGCACCACGCCGCGGACGTCCGCGGCGGCACAAGCGCCAACTCTATTACGGCCAAATAGGCCTGCTCACGGGCCGCTTCGCAATCAAGGCCGTTCCCGCCACCGTCATCCAGGGAGGCCGGGCGCTCCGGGTGCGGGAGTTTCCTCTGAATATGAAGGAAACGCCGTGAACGCCTTAAACAAGATCGTCCAAGTCCAGAGACAAGGCCGCCGCCAACGCCTTCATGGTCGAAACCGATCCTTCCCGATCGCCATTTTCGATCTGAGACAGATAGGCCGCGCTGATCTCGGCCCGTTCCGCCAGTTCCTTGACGCTGAGAGTGCGATATTCGCGCCAGACCCGGACCTTGTTTTCTCCGTCGAGAATGCGATCGGCGAACGCGGCCGGGACCATTTCGTCCTCCCCCGCCGCAAGGCGCTGTTTGGCCTTGTCGTAGGCCTGCACGTCCATCAGGTCTTCGGCGGCCGCGCACAATTGTTCATATTCGCTAAGCGGCAAAACGACCATGCGCTCGCCGCCGGGCGTGTCGATAATCTGCGGATGGGACATCACACGTTCCTCCTAACCATAAATGCTTCCTCTTGCGCCCACGTTGATAACATCGAAGACATTTCCGTTGATCTCGAAGATAATCCGCCAGTTTCCGATCCGAAGCCTGTAGCCGTCCCGGCCCTTCAGTTTCTTTACATGTTGGACCTGCGCCTTCGGAGCGGCGGCATAATCGGCGATCTTGGAGCGGATACGCCGCCGCTCGTTGACCGGAAGCCTTTCAAGGCTCCTCAACGCCTTTCTGCTATAAGCTATTTCGTGCATCGATTAAAAATAGCTTATAGCTACGCAAGAGTCAAAATCGATGACGCGAGGACCACCGCCACATCCACCGCCGCTCGATGAACCGTTCGGAGGCAGCGTTGCATCGGCGCGGCATTTTGTTCATCATGTCGCTTGGAGCCGCCAAAACGGCCAATCATTTTTTCGGGGAGCATCGACAATGCAGCGAGGGGCGAGCAAACTATATCGCGCTACGCGCTCCCCATGACCGTGCGCTTGGCCCTCTTCGCCAGCTTGGCGCTCATGATCGCCACACTTCATCCAGCGGATGGCGCAGCGGCCGAGAGCGCCGATCTTCGTCAGCAGCTTGAGACCCTGGCGGCGCAGAACGGGTTCCAACTGCGCGGCACCACGCACATTGGTCAGGCACCGACGGTATTGGTGAGTGGAACGTTGCGTCAGCGACTGATGGCGCTTTTAGCCGCATACAATTTCGTCATTGTCGCTAACGATGACGGGACCATCGGAGTTGTGCGTATCGTCGGCCTTAAAGGCCCGCCGCCGGATCTGTCACGCCGGGTCACAGTCGCAATGACGAAGCGAGGATCGGGCCATTTCCTCGACGCCGTGATCATGGGACGGCAAGGCGAGCACAAGCGCTTGTCGTTGATGCTCGATACCGGGGCTTCAATGATCGTGCTTCCCACTTCGCTGATCGACGAGTTGGGATTCCGCGAAGATGATCTTAAGAAGACGGTTCTGCAAACTGCAAACGGTAAGATCGAGGGGCAGACGGCGATCCTGAAAAGCGTGCAAATTGGACAAGCCTTCGAGCGCGATATTGCCGTGGCATTCGTCGAGGATGAGAAGCTGGGAACAAACAAACTTCTTGGCATGAGCTACCTCAGCCGCTTTGTGCTGACCATCGACGATCAAGCCCATCGTCTAATCTTGGAGCGTCGGCCTTATACCAAGGTGCGGTGATAATTAAATTAAAGGCCCATGCATCCAGACGATCCACAAGCCAAGTCCCAGATAAGCTCCGAACCCGATTTTTTGATCCGCCGCCAAGCCCTTCCCACGGATCGCCCCGATCAATGCGACAAGAAGCGCGCTCGCGGCCCCAAGAAGCATAACGCTCGGCAACCCCGTCCAACCGACCCAAGCCCCGGCACCTGCGAAAAGCTTGGCATCCCCAAGCCCTAGGCCATCGTGCCCACGCACTTGGCGGTAAGCGGCATTTACCGCGATCAAAACCGCAAATCCGACAACGGCACCGATAAGGTGGTTTGTTGTCGCCCCTTGGTTGACAACGAAAGTGACGGCTAGACCCGCCGGGATCAGCGGCAGCGTCAAGATATCAGGCAGCAAGAAGTGCTCAAGGTCGATGGCGGCCAACACCAGCAGGGCCCACCCAAGAAAACAACTTGCCGCGAGCACCACTCCCGAGGTTTGCGTTGCGGCCCAGGCAGCGACCGCAAGGGCAGCCAGTTCAATTGCGGGGTAAAGGCGGCTGATGCGGGCGGCACAAGCGTGGCAGCGGCCACGCAAGACGAGCCACCCAACGACGGGGATCAAGTCCAAAATTCGAAGAGTCACGTGACAAGAAGGACACTTGGATCGTCCCGCGACGACAGGCTGTCCGCCAGGCAATCGGACAGCGACCAGGCCCAAGAAACTTCCAACGAACGGCGCGATCAGTACGAACCAAAAACTCATAACATTCAAATGGGTATCCATTTCAGGCCACATTCAGACGAATAAATATTGCGCTTCGCCTTGACCACTCTGCGAGACATCAGCACGTTGGTCGGTTGTCAACCCGTTCCTCATAATGATAATTGTTCCTTCCTCGACACTATGAGAGCATGGAAGCGGAAACGAAACCCATGGGTATGGTTTTTTTGAACACGCGAGGAACATGATGCCGACACCCATCGGCCAAATTCTGATGGATCAAGGTGCGATCGACACGCGCGATCTTGAGCGCGCGCTTCGGGCTCAGCGCGAACACGGGGGACGCCTGGGCGATATCCTGCGAACCCTCGGTTTGGTTTCGGACGTCGATTGGACTCGGGCGCTGGCCCAAAGAAGTGGTTTCCCCGAAGCGATGCCCGGGGATTATCCTGATACCCCCCTCTTCGCCGGTCAAATTTCCGAACGGTTCTTGAGCGAGACACACATCGTTCCGTTGCGCAATACCGAGGACGGACTGGCATTAGCCATGGCCGACCCCTTCGACGCCTACGCCATTGAGGCTATGGAGATGGTCTCGGGCGCGACCGTACTTCCCCATGTCGGAACCGAGCGCGATATCGAAGCGGCGCTGGAGCGCCTTTACCACGGCGCGCGCGCGAGCGTCGGCGATATCCTGGAGGAAATCCCCGAAGGCGACCTGATCGCGGGCAACGACGATATTGAACGCCTGAAAGACATGGCCAGCGAAGCGCCGGTCATCCGGTTGGTCAACTTGATCTTGTCGCGAGCCCTCGAAGGGCGGGCCTCGGACATTCACATCGAACCTTACGAAAACGATTTGATCGTGCGCTATCGGATCGACGGTTTGTTGCGCCGGGTCGAATCCCCGGCTGCGGGCTTGGGGGGCGCGGTGGTCTCACGGATCAAGATCATGGCCAGCATGAATATCGCCGAGCGGCGCCTAGCCCAGGACGGACGTGTCCGCCTGCGGATGCAAGGGCGCGAGATCGACTTTCGAGTCTCGACCCTGCCGACGCTGCACGGTGAAAGCGTGGTCATGCGGATCCTTGAGCGCAGCGCTGTGTCGCACGAATTCCCGGCCCTAGGTTTCGCGCCCGAGACCAAGCAACGCTTGGTCGAGGCGCTGGCTCATCATCACGGAATCCTGCTGGTAACGGGTCCGACGGGAAGCGGCAAGACGACCACCCTTTACGCCGCCCTGACCCACCTGAATACGCCCGAGCGCAAAATCATCACCGTCGAAGATCCGATTGAATATCAGATCGACGGCCTGACCCAAGTCCAGGTCAACGCCAAGATCGGACTGACCTTCGCCAACGTCTTGCGCTCTATCGTACGACAAGACCCCGACGTCATCATGGTCGGTGAAATGCGCGACACCGAAACAGCCGAAATCGCCGTCCAGTCGGCGCTGACCGGGCACCTTGTTCTATCGACCTTGCACACCAACGACGCGGCCTCCGCCGTAACCCGCCTGATGGACATGGGGATCGAGGAATACCTGCTGACATCGACCCTCAATGCCGTCGTCGGTCAACGTCTGGTTCGGACCCTCTGTCCGGACTGCCGGACCCCGTATCAAGCGCCTGACGAATTGGTGGATCGGTTGGGGCTGGCGGCATTGACGGACAACAGAGAGGTGACGCTGTATCACGCTATTGGCTGCTCAAAATGCGGCGAATTCGGCTACATTGGACGGATGGCGATTACCGAAGTTTTGGTGATCAACGAGACCCTGTGCGAGTTGGTGCTGAAACGCACTGACGCGCGCCAAATGCAACGTGCGGCCATCGACAATGGCATGGAGCCGATGTTCGAGAACGGACTGCGTAAAGCGCTGGCCGGCATCACCACAATCGAAGAAGTCCGTCGCGTGACCCGAGACCAGATCGCGTGACGACCTTTCGCTATAAATCGATCACGTCCGAAGGCGTGGTTCGCAAAGGTCACATGGATGCACCGTCCCGGGCCGCCGTCCTGGCGCGCCTTGAAGAACGGGGCGACCTGCCGGTTCAGGCCGAGGAGGCCGATGCACCCAAAGGACGGTCCCAGCGAGGGACAGGGTTCGGTTGGCGGCGGGTAACGCCCCCCCAACTGACGACACTGACCCGTGAAATGGCGCGCCTTCTGACCGCCGGCATTCCCCTTGAGCGGGTCATGGACATCCTGATTGAGGTCGCCGAGAACACGTCCGTTCGTCGTTTGTTGCAGCGGGTCTTCGAAGGGGTTCGCGCGGGCAAGCCGCTGGCCGACACCATGGAGGAGAACGGCCCGCCCTTTGATCGTCTGTACGTCAACATGGTGCGGGCGGGCGAGGCCGGGGGCTCGCTCGACGTGGTCATGGCGCGTTTGGCCGAGCACCTGGAACGGGTCGCGCGACTGAAAGCCAGCATCACCGCGGCGCTGACCTATCCGATAATTTTGATTTTCGTCGCCTTGGGCTCGCTGGTCCTGATGATGGCCTATGTGGTCCCCCAGTTCGAATCGCTTTTCGCGGGCGCGGGCGATCGCCTTCCCGAAAGTACGCGCACGCTCATCGATGTCGCGCACTGGGTCACGGCGTCGTGGTGGCAGCCCCTGGTGGCATTATTGGCGGTGTTGCTGATCGGGCCGCGTATTTTAAGACGGCCGGGGGCGCGAGAGATTTGGGACCGGACCCTTCTGCTTCTGCCGATCTTCGGCGACCTGATCCGAAAGCTTGAGGTGGCGCGATTCTCACGAACCCTGAGCGCCCTGTTGGCGAATGGCGTTCCCGTTCTGACCGCGTTGTCGGTGGTCAAAGAAGGCCTAACCAACACGGTCTTCGTCGCCGCCATCAAACGCGCCATTGACGGGCTGAAGGCCGGGCAAGGCCTAGCCTCGCCGCTGATCGAGCAACAGGTCTTCCCCAGATTGGCGGCGCACATGGTGCGGGTCGGCGAGGAAACGGGGCAGTTGGAAGCGATGCTGATCGATGTCGCAGACATCTATGACGAAGAGGTGCAGCGCGACCTCAAGAAAATTCTGGCATTGCTTGAACCGTTATTGATCCTTACCCTGGGAATATTGATGGGCGGTATTATCATGTCCATTTTAAGCGCCATCATGAGTGTCAACGAACTGGCTTTTTGAGGGACCCCAAGCCTATGGCCGATCAAGACGCGTCGAAGACCAAGACCAGACGCCGTGGCCGGGAGCAAGGCTTCACGCTGGTCGAGTTGTTGGTGGTTCTGGTGATCTTAGGGCTGCTCGCGGGGTTGGTCGGCCCCAAAGTCCTGGGCTATCTTGGCGGTGCCAAAAGCGATACCGCCCGGGTTCAGGCCGGGCGCCTGGCGGCGGGGGTGGAGCTGTTTGCGCTTGATATCGGACGTTATCCGGACGAACACGAAGGCTTGCAAGCCTTGGTCACGGCCCCGCACGGCCTGGAACGCTGGAACGGCCCCTATCTTGGAAAATCGGAGCTTCCGGTTGATCCTTGGGGGCAGGATTATCTTTATCGTCGAGACGATGACGGCCTGAGTTTCAAGATAATTTCATTGGGTGCGGACAATGCGCAAGGCGGCGACGACGATAATCGCGACGTCAGCAACTAAGGCGAAATCACGCGGCTTCACGCTGATCGAACTGCTGATCGTTCTGCTGATCATGGCGTTGGGCGCCACGCTGGTCGGGCCTCGGCTGGTCGGCGGGACCGAGGCCCTTAACGTTCGTACGACGGCGCGCGACATTGCTGCGTCCTTGCGCCTGACCCGGGCCATCGCCATCGGACAAAATACCGACGCGGTCTTCCTTGTCGATGTCCAGGAACCCAGCTTTACCGAACCCGGGGCGGGCGGGAAAACGCTGATCGCCGAAACCATCGCGCTCACGCTCCGCACGGCGAAGCAAGAACGTCTCGACCAGAACCAGGGCGGCATCCGTTTCTTCCCGGACGGCTCCTCGACCGGTGGGCGGATCACCCTCAAGGGCGCCAATCGTGAAATCGCCGTCGGCGTCGATTGGTTGACCGGGCGCGTCAAGGTGGTTGACTAGAGCAAATCCCGAGCAAACGCAAACGCTTGCGACGACGCATATGCGTTAGTCAAGTGAGCGGCCGGCGCGCCAGTCGAGAACCCAATACGGGCGCTCGCCGCTCTTGGGGATCCAGATCACGGCTTCGCGGACGAAGCGCCCGCTGCCTTCGGAGTTTGCTTGCGCTTGAATGGTGTAGACCGGGCCGACCTCCACGTTAATCAGGTCGCCATCGCCGAACGGGAGTTGTTGATTTCCACCCGCTTCCTGGCCCCGAGCCTCCAAGAACGTATCGACGACGTCCGGTTGCGCGCCCAGGACGGACAGCAGGACCGACCTTGGCGCGACCCTCGGATTGAAGCCCTGTCGTCCCGAATGGACGGTCAGCGCCGGGGCGACTTTGGCGAAGAGTTCGGCCGTCATGCCGAGGACACGGTTCAGTTCATGAACGTGCGCGAAGCCGCCCGCCGCGGGCGGTCCGGGATCGTTTTCCCCATAATCCGGGGCTTCGGCCCCGAACGGACGGCGCAGATCGTTGTCGTCTCGCCAGTCGGCGATCCGATCAGCAAAGGAGGCAGCCTCGTTCGAGGGCAAGCCCGCGGCCTCGAACAGACCCTTGAGAAGGGATTCCGGGGCCGTATTGAGGTCGATCTTGCCGGTTTCGGCCTGAACAATGATATCCAAATCAACGCCTGCGAAGGGGACGACCTGGGGTCGGCCATCGATGATCGACTCACCGTCCTCACCGTCCTCGCCGTCCTTGCCATCCAACAGCTGAGCCACGGCCAGCATCACGCCGGCGTCGGCCAACGCCCTGGCCTGGGCGTTGGCAATCTCGTTCGCCGCGACCTTCGTCTCGGTCCGCGCGGCCCCGGCATAGCTAAGCGCGATCACGGCGAGGGCGCTCAGCATCATCAGGACGACGACCAGCGCGAAACCTTGCGCTCGCTCGCGTCTTCTCATTCGTTGCCCAGCCTGCATGGGCCCCTTTCCATTTTAAGTTCGGGAATGCACGCCGCATCCATGTCGATGACGACCGGAATGCTTAAGGTCGGCCAGACCTCGCCCGCTCCCTTATCGACCTCGATGCGAACCAAGATTGGGGGCGCCGATTGCCGGTCCCAGTCATCGAACCAACCTGGGTCACTGTCCGGAGTGGGCCGACCAAAATAGGAAAACGCAATCGCCTGCGCGGGGCCGATCAGGGTTATCGGTTCGGCGGCCTCGGGGGGGGCGGGATCGTCCTCGCCACCCACATAGGGGGTCCCGGTAAGTTCAAGGGTCGCGCCGCCGTCTTGGGGGCTTACGGCAAGCCGATAGAGGATCGGCCCCGGAAGGTCGGCTTGGATGGCCCCTGTCGCCACCAAACGCAGATCGTTGCTTGTTCCTTCGAAGACATAATTAAATCCATCATCCTCTTCGCCCCAGGCCGCCGGTTGCGCGCTCTCCAGCAATTGGCGCAGAACGCGATGCGTGGATTGAAACTCGGTGAGTTTGGCGAGCTTTTCGTCGTTGGCTTGCCAGACCTGCACGCCGAAGCGAAAGCCCTCGAACAGCAGGCCGAAAATCATCCCCATCACGCTCAGTGCGACCAAAACTTCGAGGAGCGTGAACCCCGCCGATGATCGTTGCGTGGCCATTATTCAAGCCCGCCAAGGCGCAAGGTTCTAAGGGAAACGGTGCGATCCCGCCCGATATCCCGCCACGAAACCGACACGGCGATATCGTACATTCGGTGCGTAGGGTTCTCTGCATCGTTGGGAACCTGGGTGATGGTCAGGGTCCAGGCATAAGGCTCGGTGTCGTCGCCGCTTATACCGCCCTCCTCCAACGGACGTTCCGTCCCGGCCGAAGCCAAAACCCGCTCGGCCACGGCGATAGCTTTTGTGTAGCGCCCAGCGTTCACCGTTCCATCGTATCCGGTAGCGAATATCTGGGTCAGAGAACCAAGCGACAGGGCCAGAATGCTCAGCGCGACGAGGACTTCCAGCAGAGAAAAACCCTCCCCGGAATTCCATCTTTTATCTATTCGTTGTCGCACCTACCTCACCATCCACCCATCCTGCCCGTTGACTTTCTTCTAGGACTATACCCCCTCCACGCCCGTCGGACAATGAACTGCCCTCGACGAACGCTCCGGGGCGAAACAACGAATGCCGAGACAAAACCATTGCCCCCTTTCCAATTGACTCGTAATCTTTCCGAAAGTTGGGATCCTATTAAATTGTTTACCGGCATGGTCAATACGGACAATAAAATCAACGAGCCAGGCAAACTGAGCCACTTTCTTTCCTGGTGGAAATATGAGTTGGTAAGTATGTTCCAAACTGGGAGCAATGCTTCATGTCGAGCTGACCGGACAGTGTTACTGGCACAGAATGGGGGCGACGTGACCATCTCTTGGCGAGGTCGAACCGATCGTAGAGCACTTGGCACCGTGCCACTCTCGACCCTAGAGCCTTCTGCACTGGGCGCGATTGTCGAACAAATTCCAGAAGAAAATCCTAAATTTGGATTATGCATCAACGATTCATGCGTCCTGCGCCGTGACTTGACGTTCCCGTTTACCGCCGAAAAACACCTTTCGGATGTTATTTCTCACAGAATCGACCGGATTACGCCCTATTCCGAGAAGCAGGTCGCTTTTGCGTATTCAGTAACAAACCGGACTGCGGCCGACCGTAGTATTGATGTCACACTAAGCATTGTGCCGATCGAAAATTTCCAGCCCCTCTTGAAGAAGGCCAACGATTGGGGGTTTCCAATCTCGTTTCTTTTAACCTCGGGCCGGGGAAAAGACGAAGACACGATCATCAATCTGGCCCAAGACAGTCGACCAGCAGGAAACCGATCCATAGCATCCAGCATGACAGCCGCACTCCTGGCGATTAACGTCTTACTCGCGGGATTGATCCTCGGACTTAAGTATAAGGCCGGCAACGATCATATTGAGGAGCTGAATGCTCAACTGAACTCGGCTCAACAAATGGCGGCAATCACGACGAAAACTCGTCAAAAAATCGCCCAGGTCGTTAAGGAAAAGTCTTTTCTTGCCGTGACGCGGCGCGACACGCCTTTTGCCGTCGATGTCGTCAACGAAATAACTCGAATTGTCCCGGATGGAGTTTGGCTTGAGAAATTATCCATCAAAAAAGGGCAAGTTCAACTTCACGGTCAAGCCCCTGCAGCCGCGAAATTGATCGCGATTATCGAGGCGTCAGAGAAATTTTCGGGAGCACAGTTCCGTGCGCCCGTAACGCAGGGGAGTGAAGGCGACCTAGAGCGCTTTGTCATTTCTGCAGCCTTAACAGGAGCTCAGAGGTGAGCGTCATCCATTCTCCTCTGGTGCGCCGGATAAGTGCCTTCACGCTGCTCCTTGTCGTCGCAGTGAGCGCGTTTGCTGCGGTTGGTTATCCGATTTTCAGAGTCTATCATGATCAGAAGAATACGATTGCCGATTTGGAGTTCCGGCTAGGCAAGATTAATTCCGTCGCTACCACAGGATCGAAAGCAAAAGCACTCCTCGATAAATTGGAAAGAGATCACCCGAGCGATGATCGCTTGCTGTCCGGAAGCAACCAAGCGTTGGCGGCGGCAGGTCTTCAAGAAACGGTCAAGAAAATCATCCGTACGTCTGGCGGTCGGGTCGAGCGGACCCAACTGTCTCCCGCTGAAGCCGAAGGCGCGTTCGAGCGGATCGGCCTTCAGGTTCGGGGTGTTGGCACGATCGACACCCTTCAGCGTACGCTTCATGCTCTCGAATCAGCCGGAACGCTTCTATTCGTGCATGGCCTGGACATAAGCACTGCAACGAAAAGGAGGAGGAGGAGGAATAAGTCGCAGGATCATCAGTATGAGGCAATCGAACTAAAAGCCACAATTGACCTATTTGGATACCGCCGCGCGGTGACCAAATGATCGCTGGACGCAATTTATCAAAGTTTGTGCTGATCGGTGCGCTCGTGACAGGTGCGATCACGCAGGGAGGCGTGCTGGGCGAACACTATCTAAAAACATCACCATGGCCATCAAGCAACGGTGAAGGGGCCCAGGCAGAGCTTCCAGATTTTCCGGTGCCAAGAGTTATCCCTTCGGCACCACGCCCGAAGGGTTTGGATAGTTATGATGAGATCCTCAACCGCCCAATATTTTCAAGAACCCGTCGCCCTCCCAAGGGGCGCCCAATCCCCAACCAAGCTGTTGTGCCAACGACGGAGCAATATATAAAAACGGGGCAGTACCGCCTGCTCGGCGTCCTGATTGAGGAGGGCCGGCCAATCGCTCTGGTCCGGGATGCCCGGTCAGGCGAAACGACAAGAGTTACCGTTGGCGAAAAGATTGGGGGCTGGGATGTCGTGGCCATCCATCCCGAGGCACTATCGCTTAAGCAGGGCACGGTAACGGACGAGATCATGCTGCGCGACAACGTTCTCAGCTCTACGGAAAAAAGACGCTTGAACTCTACGCGGCAAAGAGAAAAACAAGGTGGCGCCTCCCCCCCGCAGGAAAACGACTTTCTGCGGGAACGCATGAAAAAGAGACGCGCTCCGTCAACTTCACGAACACCCAGCCGAACTCGCAATCTCCCGTCACCACCTCAATTGAGATCACAACCCCGCCATGAGGTAGAATAAGAGGGACCGATTTTCAAATTTTAACGTGCCGTCTGCCCTGAAACGTGATTTCCTTGCCGCAATGATCCACCACGAGAAACCATGGCGGAGCCAATGCGAACGTGCTCGCAAGAAAATCTCCGCACTCAAGCTTCGAAGGAAATTCGCAGTCGTGAACTCACCTTATCATCATGATTATCGGGGCAAATTTTTTAGATCCGATTTTCCGCCCCCCCTACACGAGCGACGGTCCATCGCATCGTATTTGCTACGCGGATTTAGCGGATTGGCGGTAATGATTTTGGCAAATTGCGCCGATCTCGTTGAAAAGCAAGATCTCGTACTGGGTAGTCCTCGTCCCGTATCGGCAACAATGTCCGCAGGCCCCCAAGATCAACAAACTCCTGCCCTCTCTGCCAGCAGCGGGAGTGACACCCGGATTTCGACTCAGGCCAACTCCGATGATGCCTCTCTGGCAGAGCCGACGACCTATAAGGGCACCAGCAGTTTCGTTCGGCCGCCCCCAAGGCGGAAGGCCACGCTTTCCTTACGTAAAGGCGCTGTCGTGATCAATTTTGAGAACGCCGAACTTCGTGAAGTGGTGCGTATCGTTCTCGGCGACACTCTGAAGGTCAATTACATCTACGATCCACGCGTCCAAGGAATAGTTAGCCTACAAACCACCGGCGAATTACCCATCAATGCCCTGCTTGAGACACTCGAAACACTCCTTCGAATGAACGGAGCCGCGCTAATAATAGAGGATGGCGTATACAGGGTCGTACCTGCCAACGAGGCGGTCCGCGGAAATCTAGTTCCCGAAATAGGGGGGCCAAGCAACGAACCTTTGCCCCCGGGATATGCGGTGCGGATCGTCCCCCTTAGCTTCATATCTGCAATCCAGATGGAAAAAATTCTGGAGCCCTTTCTGCCCCCGGGTGGAATTCTCCGTATCGATGCAGATCGTAATATCCTGCTGCTGGCCGGGACCAGCGTGGAACTACGCCGCCTGCTGGATACGATTTCCGTATTCGACGTCGATTGGTTGGCCGGAATGTCAGTGGGCATATTCCCGTTGGAACACGTAAGTCCCGAAACGGTTATTCCTGAACTGGATGTGGTGTTTGGGAACGACGCCGATGGGCCGCTGGCTGGTATGTTCCGACTTGTCCCAATAAAACGGTTGAACGCCGTGCTGGTGGTAACCTCGAATTCCCGCTATCTCGGTAAGGCTGAAGAATGGATCCAGCGCCTGGATAGGGGCTCCGCAACCGGGCAAAATCTCTACGTTTATTATCTAAACAATGGAAAGGCATCAGAGATTGCCACTATCTTAAATGAGATTTTCGCCGGGCAGGATCGACGCGAGAGTGAAATCCAACCAGGGCAAGTTGCCCCTGGCCTCGACCCCGTTGAACTGGCGGGCGCGAAGAAAGAAGGTCGCCCGACCGGTGCCAAAGCACCCTTAACGACCCCAGCCCCACAAACCAACTCCAGAGGCAGGCGAACCAGCGAAGGACTGGCGTATCAAGAGGGAGCCTACATTCGCATTATCGCCGATGAAATCAACAATGCATTGTTGATATTGGCGTCCCAACGGGATTACCGGATGGTGGAGGCCGCTGTTCGTAAGCTCGACATTGTGCCTTTGCAGGTTTTAGTCGAGGCAACAATTGCAGAAGTCACGCTAACCAACAGCTTACGATACGGAGTGCAATGGTTCTTTGAGCACGGAGGCGGTTTCGGAAAGGGGCAGCAAGCAACTCTAAATTTGGGGGAGGCCTCACCAATCGCCGCGACCATCCCTGGATTTGCTTACACGGTCCTTGGCAACAGCAGCCCTCGCATTATTATGGAAGCACTGGAAAGCGTGACCACGGTTAACGTAATCTCTTCCCCGCACTTGATGATCCAAGACAATCAAGCAGCCGAGCTGCGTGTGGGAGATGAAGTCCCCGTAGTCACTCAACAACAACAATCTACATCTTCGGAGTCAAGCCTTGTAAATACCGTCGAATACCGAAATACAGGCGTGATATTGCTGGTTTCACCACGCGTAAACACCGGCGGGTCAATAAACATGGAGATCGAACAAGAGGTGAGCAGTGTTTATAAAACCACCGCAGCTACGCTCACACCAACCATCTCTCAGCGCAAGATCAAAAGCTCTATCGTTGTTCATTCCGGAGAGACGATTGTTCTTGGCGGATTGATATCTGACACAGAAACCCGGGGCTCGAGTGGGCTACCACTATTGGCTCGCCTGCCGATCATCGGACCGCTGTTTGGGAGAAGAACATCAGATCTTGACCGAACCGAGTTGATCGTACTGATTTCGCCCCGGATCGTGCGCGATCAAGTCGAAGCCCGCCGCGTCACAGAAGAAATCCGCAGCCGCGTCCGAACCCTTAAGCCGTTTGAGCGAATGAAGAGGATTCGCCCGTCTGCGCTCGAATAGATGACAGGTGTTTAGCCTGATCTATTCATCCTAATGTCCCTCGGGGGGCGGCCAGCAGCATTTCTTAGATATCCAATAAAAAGATGGGGCGCGGGAGAGGGATTCCCGCGCCCCATTCCCACCTCGGTTACGGCGACATACGAAGGGGCCGCTGCCGTTGGCCGGGTGGGTAGGGGAAGTGACAGATTGTCATCCGTGACAATCGGACTTATGCCCTCTTTCCAGCCTGCACCGTTTCTGGGAACGCCTGTGTCTTCCGGCTAAGTGTTTTCCTGACCGGCTCCTTCCGGGGGGCGCCGATGTCAGCGACGCGATCTCACGCTTGGCCTGGAGCCAGAAGTCCAGATACTTTCCTTCGGGGCAACCGCCTGCCTGCCGAAGGGTGTACGCGCGGTCGCGGGTAAGCGGTTCCATTTGTTTGGTTTCCTGCTTGAAAAATCCGTGATCCGGGATGTCCGCTGCAGCTTATTGGGAAAAAATTTAAAGACACGAGGCGGGAAATAAACCACCGCGACGTTCGCAGATGGCGTTTCGAACCAAGAGGATTTTTCGGAACAAATCATCCTGATCCACCCCGTCGCTTTCCATGATGGCCCTGACGATCGGTTCGTCAAGAACCTCCGACAGGGGCGGTTCCGCATTTCCAGCCCATTTGGCGACCATGATGCACCTCTCCCGTTGGTTCAAAACCTCACCCATGTCACAATACGCGGGGGATGCTACATGATTTCGAGGCAAAAGTCATAGTGAAAAAATAAAATCTTTCACAACCATCAAGATTATCCCGCTTGTCCGCGCCATTGACGCCGTTTATACGGTAAGAGGGGGCGATCATGCCGGTGGCCAGGTGTCAGCATGATCCCGAGTTCTGGCCGGTTTCCGGAAATGGGTTTCCAAGGGGAACGCCGTCCATGCATGGGGAAGGCGTTCGCGGAAGCTGGCCGTAACCGTTAGCTGTAGATTCCGATGGTGCCCCGGCCTCACGCCGCCGCCTAACTCGTCCGGTGAAGCCCGGATGAGAGGCCGCCCGCTTCCGCAGACTAGAGCGCGATCGACATAAATCGCCATCTATATCAATATGATAGATCGGGTTCCCGCGAGAATTCGCCGCCGCGAAGTGGCTTCGATTTCTCGCGATCCGCTCTGGCGGTTGACGACACTTGCAGCCGGGTTGGAATTCCGCTCCCCGGATGCCCGCCGATGGGCTATGGTCCGCCCGCAAGTTTGTCTCGGTATCGGAGGGAGGGGGAGAGCATGAGCGAACGCATCCTCATTATTGATTTCGGGTCTCAGGTGACCCAGCTCATCGCGCGCCGGGTGCGTGAAAGCGGGATCTATTCCGAGATCCACCCCTTCAATGCGGTGACGCCCGAGACCATCCGCGCCTATGACCCCAAGGCGGTGATCCTGTCGGGCGGGCCGGCCTCGGTGACCGGCATCGACATCCCCCGCGCCCCAGACGAATTATTCGGGATGGGGCTGCCGGTGTTGGGCATCTGCTACGGCCAGCAGGCCATGGTCGATCAACTGGGCGGGCGGATCGAGACGGATCATCGTGAGTTCGGCCGCGCCTACGTGGAGGTCACGGAGGATTGCGATCTCTTCCACGGGGTCTGGGACGTGGGTGCCAAAGAGCAGGTGTGGATGAGCCACGGCGACCGCGTCGAGACCCTTCCCGAAGGCTTTCGCGTGGTGGCCGTTTCGGAAGGGGCGCCCTTCGCCGCCATCGCCAATGACGAGAAGCACTTCTACGGCGTCCAGTTCCACCCCGAGGTGGTCCACACGCCGCACGGGGCCCGGCTGATCGAGAACTTTACCCACCGGGTTGCCGGATGCTCGGGCGACTGGACCATGGCGTCCTTCAAGGACCAAGCCATCGCCGCCGTGCGCCGGCAGGTGGGGGACGGCAAGGTCATTTGCGGATTGTCCGGCGGCGTGGATTCCTCCGTTGCCGCAGTGTTGCTGCACGAAGCCATTGGCGATCAGCTCACCTGCGTCTTCGTCGACACCGGCTTTATGAGGATGGGGGAGGCGGACGAAGTGGTGGGCCTGTTCCGCGATCACTACAACATCCCGCTGGTGCACAGCGACGCCTCTGACCTATTCCTTTCAAGGCTTGAAGACGAGACCGATCCCGAGAGAAAGCGCAAGATCATCGGCGCCACGTTTATCGATATCTTCGAGAAGGAGGCCCAGGAATCCGGCGGCGCCGACTTCCTGGCACAGGGCACCCTTTATCCCGACGTCATCGAGAGCGTGTCCTTCACCGGCGGGCCTTCCGTCACCATCAAGTCGCACCACAACGTGGGCGGGTTGCCCGAACGCATGAATATGAAGCTGGTCGAGCCGCTGCGCGAGCTCTTTAAGGACGAAGTCCGGGAATTGGGCCGGGAGCTGGGCCTTCCCGAACGCTTCGTCGGCCGTCACCCCTTCCCCGGACCGGGCCTCGCCATTCGCATCCCCGGCCAACCGGTGGTGCGCGAAAATCTGGAGGTTCTGAGAAAGGCCGACGCCATCTATCTGGAAGAGATCCGCAACGCCGGGCTCTACGACGCCATCTGGCAGGCCTTCGCCGTCCTGCTGCCCGTGCAGACCACCGGCGTCATGGGCGACGCCCGGACCTACGACTACGTCTGCGCACTGCGCGCCGTCACGTCCACCGACGGCATGACGGCGGATTTCTACCACTACGACATGGAGTTCCTGGGCCGGGTTTCCAACCGCATCATCAACGAGGTGGACGGCATCAACCGCGTGACCTACGACATCACGTCCAAGCCGCCGGGGACGATTGAGTGGGAGTAGGTATTCTAGTGTAAGTCATTGATTATAAAATATATTGAACTTACACATTTGTTTCACATAAAAAATCAATCGTTGATTTAATTGAGGTTTTCTCGTACAGTTACACAGAATGTTGCACAAACGTGTGACTACTGAAAATCATAGTAACTCTGCGAGCAAACTTGGCACTTAAAAAACAAAACGATGCCCTTAAAGAAGTGAAGCGTCTTTGCAAAGAGTTTGGCTTTACTGCTGGAATGCTTAAAGGTGCGTTGGCTGAAGGTAGGAAGAAGGAGTGCAATTTTCTAAAACGTTACATAAAGCTAAATATTAAATTTGCTTTGGTGCTATATCGAGCTTTCTTGCCAAGACTTGACAAGAGAACATTTGCTGTTTTTTTCAATCTAAAATCATTTTTACTCTTTAGCCCCGCTCGATTATCTTGGGATGGTGAGAGTTTTGTTGTTCGAGATAAATAGATAAGCGGTTTTAAGTACAAGATTCGTCATCAACGTCAATGCAACATGGCTTATGGGTATGGCGTTAAAAATCGAGCGCAAAGTTTAGCTGACTGTTATTTTTTGAATGAAATTGAATTTAAAGATGGCGATATATTTTTAGATTGTGGTGCAAATGTTGGGGACTTAAAAATTTGGTTTGACTTAAAAAATATTAAAATCGAATATATTGGCTTTGAACCTTCACCTATTGAGTTTGGTTGCTTAAGAGATAACGTCAAACCATGCGTGGTTTACAACATTGGACTATGGAACGAAGTAGGCGAGTTAGAATTCTTTGTTAGCTCACAAGGTGCTGACTCGTCATTAATAGAACCCGTAAGTTTTGATACGCGAATTAAAGTTCCAGTGGATAAACTTAAAGCTTACGTCAATTCAAAAGTAAAATTACTTAAGCTTGAGGCTGAAGGTGCGGAACCAGAAATTTTGGAAGGCTTGGGAGAAAATCTGCAGCTAATTGAGTACATTTCTGCAGATTTGGGTTACGAGCGGGGCATCAGTTGTGAGAGTACACTTGTACCCGTCACCAACCATCTACTTGAGCGCGGATTTGAACTTGTAAATGTATCCCATGGGCGAATTTGTGCGTTGTACAAGAACAAGAATTTATGAGCTATTTTGGTAGCGTTTATCACTTATCACAATGAATCAAGTTGGCGTTTAAGTTGAGTGAATGGTGTAATAGTCAAAAGAAACTAAGCAGCACAAGTGGGTTACTGATAGCGAAGGTAACCAAAAGAAAGTTGAAGTTTCCAAACGTGTTAAACGTTGGTGGAATGCAAGCGTAGATGGATTAAGTACGTTCTTCGTCGTACAATGTGCAAGTGCTGATTGCTTAAACTATTGAATTGCAATAGCTGCACAAGCGTAGAAAAACGTGCAGGGTGGGTGGCGAGTTACACATTAGTTGCACACGTACTATTAGGTGCCTATAAGTGATTGATATTAAACATATTGAAATCAACGTTGCTACTGAGTGGGAGTAGGTATTTTTATATAAGTTGTTGATATTAAACGATACTAAACTTACACAAAAGTGACACACTCAAAATTACAGCATTGAATTGATTAGCTTTTCTGTTCTGTTTCTGTTAGAATTCTTGCTTGCCGCATCTGAAGACGTCATAAGTAACTGTTAATAAACACTTATTATTATTCTTCCGTTGGTGCGTTGCCGCAAGCGAAGAATTAATGCTACGGTTTCTACGGCTTTGGGGCAGAACCTAATAAAAGTTGCATTTCATTAGGTTTAATTTGGATATTTTATTGAAATGAAATCAATGACAAACAACAAACCATCACTTGTTACCCTACTTGAGCTAGATGAGCTTATTGATGTAGTTGATATTGGAGCAAACCCAATTGATGGCGATGCACCATATAAAAAATTATTAGATGGAAATCTAGCACGCGTGTTTGGGTTTGAGCCTAATGAAGATGCTTTAGCGCGGCTAAACGCTATGAAAGGACCTAATGAAACATATGTTGGAAAAGCTGTGTATGATGGCAGTCAACAACAGCTAAAAATCTGCAAAGCACAAGGCATGACATCATTACTAGAGCCGAATATGGAACTACTAAGCTATTTACGCTACTTTTCAGAACATGGGAAAGTTAAAGAACGGCTGACTGTTCAGACAACACGCTTGGACGATGTGGAGGAGATTCAAAACATTGATTACTTGAAAATTGATATACAAGGAGGAGAACTTGAGGTGTTCAAAAACGCTCCCAACCTCCTAGCTGAATGTTGTGTTATTCATTCTGAAGTTGAATTTCTTCCTATGTATGAGGGACAACCATTGTTCTCTGAAGTAGAGATGTATTTGAGAGAACAAGGGTTCATATTTCATCGCTTTTCGCCGCTAGTAAGTAAGATAATTCAGCCAATGTTGATTAATAACAATCCACGTGGAGAACCAAGCCAAGTCATTTGGGCTGATGCTGTTTTTATCAAAGATTTCACAAAATTCAACGAGTTAACTCCGGCCAATTTAAAGAAAACGGCCTTAATCCTCAATGATGTTTATGGCTCTATTGACATTGTTATGAGAGCATTAATGGCTATTGACAAAAAATTAAAAACAAATTATTCAAAAAAATATCTGTGGTATTTAAGTTGATACAATTTTCTGTTTTGCATTAAATAGTAAAGATTAAGATTGCAGACATATAGCTAAATACTTTTACGGATGTATTTACTATGATGGCACACGAACTATACGAAACAAGCACACGCAAACCTCAACTAACCCTTCGTCATCTAAATCGTCTCAAACATATTCGCCGCCGCAATCAAACAGCACACGATGCAAAAATGGCATTGCTGCCACAGATGTATAGCAGTGAACGGCTTGCAGACGAGGCTGAGCTAAAAGACGACAGCGGCGCTCTCGGGGTCAGCCGTGCTTGATGCCCGTTTTGATGATCTCTGTCATGGTGACGCCCAGGCGACCGTCCACCACGACCAGCTCGCCGCGGGCCACGAGGCGCTTGTTGGCGTACACCTCGACGGGTTCGCCGACTGTCTTCTCGAGCTCGACCACGGCTCCGCGTCCTAGGCGCAGGAGCTTGTTGACCTCGATGGTTGCCTTCCCGAGCACGGTCTGGACCTGCACCGGGATATCGTAGACGGCCTCGTCCCCCTTGGCCGCCGCCTGTTTGGCACTGAGTTGGTCGCCATCTTCTGCCATGCCTGCAAACCTAGTCCCGATTTCCCCGCGTGTCCATGGGCGGTGCCCCCTGCTATACTCGAAGGAGTGGGAGGTGCTGTTCCTTGCCCGTCACCACCTATGCCTTTGGACGCATGACCGTCGACGGTCGGGAATATGACCAGGACCTGATCATCCATCGTGGACGGGTGATCGGATCCTGGTGGCGACGCGAAGGCCATTGTCTGTTCTCCGCCGATCTGGATGCCCTCTGGGCGGCTCCTCCCGCGGTTCTGGTGGTGGGAACGGGTTATTACGGCCGCATGCGGGTTCCGGAAGAGACACGGCGTACGGCCCTGGCGCACGGCATGGAGATCCAGGCCGCCAAGACCGGGGATGCCGTGGAGATCTTCAATCGCCTTTCGGGCGAGGCCGGAGCGGACGTGGCCGGAGCCTTTCATCTGACCTGTTAGCGGCGGATCCAGCCGCCGCCCAGCACCCGGTCCCCGTCGTAGATCACACAGGCCTGTCCCGGGGCCACGCCGGTCTGGGGTTCGTTCAGGATCACCTCCGCCATATCGCCGTCGAGCGGCCGAACCTCAGCCGCGACCGCGTCCATGGCAGAACGCAACTTGACCCGACAGGCGATGCCCCGGTCTGGAATCCCGGTCCCGTTCCCCAGCCAGTTGATGCTTCCGAGCGTAAGGTGGTTCCGGTCCAATGCGTCCCTCGGCCCCACCACGACACGTCCCGTCTCGGGCTCCAGACGCACCACGTAAAGGGGCTCCCCCCCGCCAATCCCCAGGCCTCGTCTCTGGCCGACGGTATAGTGGATAACCCCGTCGTGTCCGCCCAGGACCTTGCCGTCGAGGTTCACGATCTCGCCCGGGCGGCGCGCCTCGGGCCGAAGATCCGCCACCACGTCGGCGTATTTTCCTTCGGGCACGAAGCAAATGTCCTGGCTGTCGGGCTTGGCGGCGACAGGCAGATTAAAACGCGCCGCCAGACTCCGGGTCTCGTCCTTGCTCATGCCACCCAGGGGAAACGCCAGAAATCCCAACTGCGCGCGCGTGGTGGCAAACAGAAAATAGCTCTGGTCCTTGCCAAGATCAGCGGCCCGCCAAAGCTCGGGACCCGACTTGCCCATGCGGCGCCTGGCATAGTGCCCGGTCGCCAGCAGGTTCGCACCCAGGTCGCGAGCCGTGCCCAGAAGGTCTTCGAACTTGACGGTCTGATTGCAGCGGACACAAGGGTTCGGGGTTTCACCGCGCAGGTAGGTGTCGGCAAAATCGGCGATGACCGCCTCGCGGAACCGGTCCTCCATGTCGATGACGTAATGGGGAATGGCGAGCAGGTCTGCCACGCGGCGCGCATCGCGGATGTCGGGGCCGGCGCAGCAGCTACCCGGCCGGGCCACGGCCTGGCCGTGATCGTAGAGTCGAAGGGTCACGCCGACGACGTCAAACCCGCGCTCGGCCAGCAACCCGGCCGTCACCGAACTGTCGACACCGCCCGACATGGCGACCACTACCCGGGTGCCTGCCGGAGCGGAGTCCAGGTCGGTGACCGACGAAGGCCGCATGCTGCTCTACTCGGTTTCCGGCTGCGGGCCGAAATCGGCGCGGAGGTAGTGGATCACCGACCAGCGTTCCTCCTCGCTCAGGACGTCGCCGAACACGGGCATATCTGTGCCCAGCTTGGTGCCGCCTTCGGTCAAGGTCCAGAAGAGGAAGGGGGCGGAGCTGATGGGCATGTTCATGGTATAGGTCAGGTTGCCGGGGGGCGGGTTGAGGGCAGTTCCCGCTTCGCCGTCTCCCAGTCCTTCCGGGCCGTGGCAGGCGGTGCAGTGCTCAGTGTAGAGGGTCTTGCCGCGCGCCGCGACCTCGTTTTCAGGCGGCAGCGGGTTTTGCAGGGACAGGTATTGTTGGGGAATTCCCTTCATCATCACCCAGGCGTGACGGTACATGCGCTGATACCCCGGCTCGTGATTGCGCATACCGCCCATGGGCATGCGGACAGCAGGACCTTGGGGCGGCATCATCTGAGCGTTTGCCCCGAGCGCCGCCAGAAAGGAAAACAATGACAAACCGAGCAACTTTTTTTTGCACATGTCTTGGCGACCTCCGTCGTTAAGCTTTTCGCGGTGCGCGGGAAATCGAAGTTGCTTCGCGCCAGCTCAAATCATCAACATGGTACGCACGCCGAACGCGCGGGGAAAGCTCCACGGAATACATCCGTCCACAGCAGGCCAAATCCCGCTGCTTCCGTGGACTGATTTGTTCCCGGCGCATACACCCCGGGAACTGCTTAAGCAATTGAAGGCGGGGATGAATTCGAAACTAAACCGCCCTTGGCCAGGACAGTCCCTTCAAAAACATTCGGGCTCGCGCCCCGGTCTCCGAGCTTCGGGCCGAGTTTCATCCGTAAAAAGGCGCTTGTCGAGTAGCGGCTGACCTTTCGGTAATGGGTATCGACCAACACCCGAACCATCTCTGTATATTCGTCGAGGACCGGATCGTCGATTTCGAAGCCGTCATAGTTAACCACCACGTCGACCTTATGGCCGATCCCCTTGCAGCGTTCGACCACCGTTTCGAAAATCTCGGTGATTTGGGTTGAATGCCGGACATGCAGGTTCTCGAAATTGATGAACAGGATGTCTTCTTCCGCGTCAAAGACAATTCGATCAGAAATCGGCAAGGATAGAAACATGTCCCTGAGCCCCATACTCCCGGGCTGAAAGATTTCCGCCGCCATCGGACGGGCGTTGTCTGTTCCGGGCACGAAATCCATGTGCGCGAGGATGTCCTTTTCCATGTCGATACCGGGAGCCACCTCGGTCAAATCCAGGCCTTTTGGGGTCAGCTTGAAAACGCAGCGCTCTGTGACATAAAGAACCGGCGAACCCATAGCCGCCGCAACCTTGCCGGCGAAGGTGATCTGCTCGACCGCTCGCAAGAACTTCTTCGACTTTCCTTCTTGGTCGATCTTCAGCTTTCCGTCGCGGACAGAAACCTTCAGCCCACCGGTTGTGAAGGTTCCGGCGAAAACGACCTTTCGGGCGTTTTGGCTGATATTGATGAACCCGCCGGCACCCGCCAGTTTGGGGCCGAACCGCGAAACATTGATATTGCCGTCGCCGTCACATTGCGCGAGCCCGAGGCAGGCCAAATCAAGCCCGCCGCCGTCATAAAAATCAAACAGCTGATTCTGATCAACGATGGCATCCGGATTGACGGCAGCACCGAAGTCCAATCCCGACGCCGGAACGCCCCCGATCACGCCGGGTTCGGCAGTGAGCGTCAGCATATCCAAAATCCGTTCCTCGGCGGCCACCGACGCCACACCTTCCGGCATACCGATCCCCAAATTCACCATACCGTTGGCCGGCAATTCGAACGCCGCCCGGCGGGCGATGATCTTGCGTTCATCCAAGGCCATGGGATCCAGAGTGTCGAGCGGGGCTCTGACTTCGCCGGAAAAGACCGGGCTATAATCCGTGGCATAGGTCTGCGCATGGTTTTCGGGCCGGCTTTGGACGATACAGTCGACAAAGACGCCGGGCACCCGGACGTTGCGGGGATTAAGCGATCCTGTTTCCGCGATCCGTTCCACCTGGGCGATGACGATGCCGCCTGAGTTGCGCACCGCCATGGCCATGGCGAGCCCATCCAATGTCAGAGCCTCACGTTCCATGGTCAGGTTGCCTTGCTGATCCGCCGTGGTTGCGCGAATGAAGGCGACGTTAATCGGAAGCGCTTTGTAGAAAAGCCATTCCTCGCCCTGGATGGTTATCAGATCGACCATATCCTCGGGTGTCTTGTCATTGATCTTGCCGCCGTCGATACGCGGATCGACAAAGGTGCCGATCCCGACACGCGACAGGGTTCCCGGCTTGCCCGCGGCGATATCCCTATAGAGCTGCGAGATACAGCCCTGTGGCAGGTTGTAGGCCTCGATCTTGCCGTCGAGGGCCAGCTTGCCCATTTTCGGCATCAATCCCCAGTGTCCCCCGATGACCTGCTTGACCAGGCCTTCATGGGCCAGGCGGTTGAGCCCGCGGTCCTTTCCGTCACCTTGTCCAGCGGCGAAGATCACCTTCAAATTCCGGGGGCTGCCGGTTTCCAAGAACCGCTTTTCCAAAGCCGCCAGCAATTCGTCAGGAACACCGCAGCCGACAAAGCCGGCATTGACCAGACGGTCGCCGTCCCGGATCAGGGCCACGGCCTCGGACGGGCTGACGATTTTGTTTTTACGCTTTTGCATGGGATCGAACCTCCGTCGTCTGGTTATTGGTCGTAAGCGACACTGGGCAGCCAGGTCACCAGGTCTTGCCAGATAAAGACCAGGCTGAGGCCACCCAACTGCAGCAAGATGAACGGGACCACACCCCGGTAGATGTGGCCGACGCCGACCCCTTCGGGGGCGACCCCTTTCAGGTAAAACAGCGCGAACCCGACCGGCGGCGTCAGGAACGACGTCTGCAGGCAAACCGCGAAGAGAACGGTAAACCAGACGATATCAAGCCCGAAGTCCACCACCACGGGCGCGACCAGCGGCAGAACGATCAGCGTGATTTCGATCCAATCGAGGAAGAACCCCAGAAGGAAGGTGAAGAACAAAATCGCGATGACCACACCGCTCGGACCGAACGGCAATGACGTCAAGGCACCTTCGATCAATTCATCGCCGCCCATACCACGGAGTACCAGAGAAAAGGCCGTGGCGCCCAGGAAAATTGCGAAGATAAAGGCCGTGGTTTTGGTGGTCTGTTCGACGACTTCCTTGGCCACCGACCAACTGAGCTGCCTGTTCCAAAGCGCCAACAAAGTCGCACCGAATGCGCCTACGCCGGACGCTTCCGTCGGTGTCGCGATGCCGAAAAAGATCGTTCCCAGCACCGCGAGGATCAACCCGACCGGCGGCAGGACCGCCTTGAACACGCCCCAGACGACGGCCATATCGACCGGTTCCACGTGGTCGGGAACCGGGGCCACGCTCGGACAAAGGTAGGCATAAACCAGGATATAGGCGATGTAGATCACGCACAGCAACACGCCGGGGATCAGCGCGCCCAGGAACAGGTCCCCGACCGAAATTCCCAACTGGTAGGCCATGAGCACCAGCATGATCGACGGCGGGATCAGAATGCCCAGCGTGCCGACCGAGCAAACCGTACCGCAGGCAAGTTCCTTCTTGTATCCCTGCTCTATCATTACCGGCAACCCAAGCAACGCCAGCAAAACAACGGAGGCTCCGATAATGCCGGTCGATGCCGCCAACAGCACACCGATCAGGGTCACGGTGACGGCCAGACCGCCCCGCACCCGCCCGAACAGCTTGACAAAGTTTCTCATCAACTGACCGGCGACGCCCGAACGATCCAACATCAGTCCCATGAAAATGAACATCGGGAGAGCGACCAAGACCCAGTTGGTCATCAGCCCCCAAATCCGATCGACCACGAGTCCGGTGTAATTCCAGTCGATGCCGATAAAGGCATCCAGATATTCGTCGGCCAAAATACCGATGCCCGTAAAGATCACGGCTAACCCACCCAAAATCCAGGCAACGGGGAAGCCGGTAAACAGCAACAGGATGAAAGACAGGAGCATTCCGATAGCGAACAGTTCGTTGATTTCGAATTCCATCGGATTTACGCCCCTTGATTCTGCGAAAGCGGACGGGGCAGGCCGAACAACAAGGCGGTAACCCGGAGCAGGCGGGACAGCGTCGCGACCCCCATCAGCGCGAAACCGACAAACAACGCACCCTTAACCACCCATCGGAAAGGCAGCCCCCCCGGTGACTGAGACACCTCGCCGATCTCGTAGGAACTGGCGATGAACGGAGCGGAGAACCACAACACAAGAACGATGAAGGGCATCAAGAAAAACAGGATGCCGAAAAATTCGATCCAGGCCTGCGTCTTGATTTTCATTGAGGCATGGATCAGATCGACCCGCACATGGTCGTCGCATTCGATGACGTAAGACATGCCGAACAGGAAGCCCCCGGCATAGATGTGCCATTGAATTTCTTCGAGTTCGATCCGGCCTTCGCCAAAGACGTAGCGCATGGTGACGTTTAGAACGATGACGCCGGCCAAAGCCAGCCAGGCCCAGGAGATAAGGCTTCCAACACCCCGGATACATCGATCCAGGGTGTTGGAGAGCCGGGTTTGAGGCAGTTCCGTATGGTGGACGATGACGTGAAGATCACCCGGTTCCTGATGAGAAACCGACGGCTCTTCGCGACGCTTGATTTCGTCCGCATCGGCGGCATGGCGGCCTGAGTTTGGGGGGGGACTCATAGCCTGATTTTTCCTCGTATCGGGTTCTGCCTCGGATCAGAACTTATTGGAAATCGCGTGGGAGGTACGCCATTCCCTTCCAGTTCTGATAGGTCTTGCGGAAGGCCTGTTGGTGTTCCAGGACCTTCTTGAAATCGGCATTCTTAGCCGCTTCTTCGGCCAAGACCTGATCGGTCAGTTTCTTCAGTTGGCGAAGAATTTTGTCGTCGATCCGGCGTGCGGTCACGCCCTTCTCGCTGAACTTTTCCATGACCGCGCCCTGCACGGCTTCGCCCTTCGACATATTGCGGGTAACGCCAGCAGTGCAGGCCATTTCGATCAATGTCTTGTTGGCATCCGAGAGGTCCTCCCAGATTCCCTTGTTCACCAGAAGATGCTCGGCGGTGAACTGCTGGTGCCATCCGGGGAAATAGTTGTTCTTGGCGATCTTATCGAAACCAAGCATTTGGTCGATGATCGGCATGGAAAATTCGGTGGCGTCGATAGCGCCTTTTTCCAACGCCTGGAAGATTTCGCCGCCGGGCAACATGGTGACCGACGCGCCGGCCTTCTGCATGACCTTACCGCCAAGACCCGCAAAACGTATCTTCAGGCCCTTGATGTCGTCCAGGGATTTGATCTCTTTCTTAAACCAACCGGCCGTTTCCGGACCGATGATGCCGCAGAGGATCGGATGCACATTCTGCTTTCCGTAGATTTCCTCCGCCAGTGCGTGACCGCCACCTTCATACCACCAAGCGGAATATTCCCAGGGTTCGAAACCGAACGGCACGGCGGCGAAGAGCGCCGCGGACGGGATGCGTCCCTGATCGTAGCCGACCCATGTATATCCGGCAGGAATCTTCCTGGCCCCGACCGCTTCGGTGATCTGGAACGGCGGCACCAGTTTACCCGGTTCAAAAACCTTCATTTTGACGGCACCGCCCGATGCCTTGTCGAGGCTTTCCGCGACATAAAGAATGTTGTCGCCCAGGGCCGGCAAATGGGTGCCGAAAGCAACCGGAACTTTCCAGCGGACTTTTTCGGCGGCGAACGACGACGAGGCCGCCGCAAGGGTCATCGCTACGGCGGTCGCCGCAGCAGCCATAAACTGTTTCATCTCGTTTAAAACTCCCATTGACGTTGTTTCCATAAACAACCACGACGGATCATCCGTTCGGCATGGGAGTGCGCAGGCGTCCTCCCATTGCCGTCTTCATCGGACAAAGTCCGGCGCGGCTTAATGGTCCCTTATAGCAAAGACCATACCAGATGGAGGGTTTCTTTGCATTTCAATGTATTGAAGGGGTCTTGCCGATCCGGGAGCCGGTTGCTGCGGGAGAAACTGTCGGTTTTCCCGACACCACCCCCCCTCGCACGACAACTATTTTCTTTGATTACAAGGCTTCATGGGCGCCGCGCGCATGTCGGATTCTTGGACAGTCCGGCAAAAACACGCCAAATTGTCTAGAAATCCGACATGTTTCCGTGTTTTCTGAGCTTGTCGTAGAGGCTGGCGCGAGAAATGCCCAGCAGTTTGGCCGCCGGGGCCCGCTTCCCCCCGGTCATTTCCAGGGCCGTTAAAATGGCTTCGCGTTCGACTTCGCTGATTTGATCCTGCAGGCACCTCATCGGGGGATGATCGCTTTTATGAACGCCCGCATTGACCGGCAGGATCGGCGCGAAATCGCCGGGCGTCAGGCGTCGCCGGTCGGTCAAGGTTGTGGCCCGTTCAAGAACGTTACGAAGCTCGCGAATATTGCCGGGCCAGTCATAGCGCGTAATCATGGCGAGGGCTTGCGGCGTCAGTTTACGGGGCGGCGCACCGGCGTGCACGGAGATCCGTTCCAACAAGTCCTCGCACAAGTCGGGCAAATCCGACTTCCGCTCACGAAGGGGAGGCAAATGGAGAGGCAACACGTTGAGACGGAAATAGAGATCGGACCTGAATTCCCCCGCATCGAGCATCGACTTGATATCGCGGCTGGTCGCCGCAACGACCCTGATGTCGACCCTTTCCAATTTGTTGGAGCCGAGCGGTTCCACCTCTTTTTCCTGAAGCGCGCGCAGGAGCTTGGCCTGAAGGTGAAGCGGCATCTCCGCCACTTCGTCGAGAAACAAAGTGCCGCCGTCGGCCACCTGGAACTTACCCTTCCGGCCTTTGCGATCGGCTCCGGTAAAAGCGCCCGGTGCGGTTCCAAAAAACTCGGACTCCAGCAAATTTTCGGGCACGGCGGCGACATTAACGCCGATGAAAGGCCCGTCGGCCCGGTTGGAGGCGGTATGAATCGCGTGCGCGATCAGTTCCTTGCCCGTGCCGGTCTCACCAATCAAAATGACCGTGGTCTCTTGCAGCGCCGCCCTTTTCGCCTGGCGCTTCAATTCGACCATGGAGCGGCTTGACCCGATAATTTGGTGAAATGAGTACTTAGCCCGCCGGTGAACCGCCAGTTCATTTTGCGCCTGGGTCACTTGCCGGCGCATGTTCGCGTATTTGCCGACCAACGGTTTCAGGTAGTCCAGTTTGTCGTAGAGTACAAAGCCGACCGCACCGGTCAGTTTTCCGTGGTCGTCGCGCACCGGCATGCGCGTCACCACAAAAGACTGGTCGCCGACATCCATAATATCCAAAAGAATCGGACGGCCCGTTTCGACCACTTTCCGCAAGAGGCTGTTGGGGATCAGGTCTTCAATGGGCTTACCCAGGATTTCCACATCGTCGGGCAAGTTCAAGAGATCGCGGTATTGTTCGTTTATCCAGACGACGTGCGCTTTTCCGTCGACCGCAACAGCGCCTTCGCACATGCCTTCGAACATTTCAAACAAAGACATGACCGCGTTTTTATAAATCTTGCTGTCGTAACCACCCAACATCATCCGACCGCTTCCATATCAAAACCATCCAAAGTCCCGCCACCTAAACGAAGTGCAAAATTCACTAACTTATATAATGCAAGAACCATTCAAATTTCTTTGGACAATCGCAAAACCGGGTCCAAAACTCGGAATCAGCCTGCGTAGACTCACCTGTTTACTGTCTGTACAGCTCGTCCATATCGAGCCGGTCATAGCATTTTCCCATCGCAACTCCAAACCATACCGGTATTGCACTTGGTTTGTGAATTTAGCGACTTCACCAAGTGGGGAGGAGCCGAACAACTCCCCTCTTGCCAACCGAGCGGCGTTCGAACACATTGCATGCCCCGGATAGGAAGATTTATGGTGCCCGACAAGCGTATCATCGAGTACCGTGAGGCGGTGATCGCCATGAAGCAGGGGCGCTTCATGGTCGAGGTTCAGGCTGACGCCGAGGACGACGTGGGTCGTCTGGGCATGGCGCTCCTGGACCTGGGGGAGACCCTGGAAAGCCGGTTTCGGGGAATGAGCGCGCTGACCACGGTCACCGAGAAGATCAACGCCGGCTTCATTCTTGACGACGTGCTGGAACACGTCTACCAGTCCTTCCGCTCCATCCTGCCCTACGACCGCATCGGCTTTTCGCTTCTGGAGGAAGACCCGACCGAGGGCGCTTTGGTCCGCGCACGCTGGACCAAGAGCGATTCTGACAAGATTCTGCTCACGGTCGGGTTCACAACCCCCCTCTCCGGCAGCAGCCTGGAGACTATCATAGAAACCGGTCGCCCCCGCATCATCAACGACCTCGAAGCTTACTCCCGCGACCATCCCGACTCTCAGTCGACGCAACTCATCGTCTCCGAAGGCATCCGGTCCAGCCTCACCTGTCCGTTGGTGGCGGACGGTAAACCGGTCGGCTTCATGTTTTTCTCCAGCCGTTATACCGATACTTACCAGGACATCCATGTCGAGGTGTTCCAAGAGATCGCGGGCCAGCTTTCGACCATCGTCGAGAAGGGCCGCATGTATCAGGAACTGGTGGAACTCAACGAAATCAAGAGCCGATTCCTGGGTATGGCGGCACACGACCTGCGCAACCCGCTGGGCGCCATTCGCGGTTGGGCGGACCTCCTGGAGTCTGGTCTCGCAGGGCCGGCGACCGACAAGCAACGGGACATGCTGGGCAAGATAACCGCCGCCTGCGAACGCATGTTGGGCTTGATCAACAGCCTCTTGGACGTCAGCGTCATCGACGCCGGGCGCCTCGATCTGGAACGCCGGCCGGTGGATCTCGCCGCGTACCTGGCCGAGTCCTGTGAAACCTTCGGCATCCTGGCCCGATCCAAAGACATTCACCTGGAGACCGAGGTGGCGGAAAGCCTGCCGACGCTTTCTCTCGATCTCGACCGCATGGATCAAGTGCTGGGCAACCTGATTGGCAACGCCATCAAGTTTTCGCCCCGAGCCGCCAAGGTGATCCTCAAGGCCGAGCAGGTCGGCAAGATGGTCAAGGTGTCCGTTACGGATCAGGGCCCCGGCATTCCGACGGACGAGATCGACGCCATCTTCGGCGGTTTTGACAAGGGCAGCGCCAAGGCCACCGAGGGCGAGCGCTTGACCGGGCTCGGGCTGATGATCGCCAAGCGCATGGTGGAGGCGCATGGCGGCCGCCTGACCGTGACCAGCAATCTTGGCGAGGGTGCCACCTTCATCCTCTCGCTGCCCATGGAACCGAAGGACATGACATGAAGACCACGACTGCCGTATTTGCCGCCGTTTTGGCCCTTGCCTCGGCCGCTATGGCCGAAGACGCCGTCGACCGCGAGGAAAGAACCCTCGAAACGCTGGGCCGCCTCAATGGCGAGGCCCTCTACTGCAAGCGTTCCGAACTGGTCCGCACCATCAAAGAGGCCATCGTCCGCGCCGTGCCGACGGTCCGGGAGTATGGGCAAACCTTCGAAGAGACGACCAACACCACCTACCTCGATTTGGCTTCCCGTAGCGCGCCTTGCTCCGAACCGGTACACCACAAGCAGGCCACTGCCCTGGCCATCGAAGCCATGACACAGATCTTTGGTGAGAATTAATGCGACATTTTGCTTTTGTCCTGTTCGTCTTCCTTTTCGCAGCGCCTCCGGCGTTCGCGGGCCCGACCATCGTAGCCGGCATCAAGCCGATCCACTCCCTGCTGGCCGCCCTGATGGATGGCGTGGCGGAGCCCCGCCTGCTGGTCCCCGGCGACGCGGTCCCCTATGGCCACAAGCTGTCTCCGGAACAGGAAAAGGAAGTCATGGCGGCGGACCTGGTGGTATGGGTCGGTCCCGAACTGGAACGCTTCCTGGCCGCACCCCTGGCGGCTAAGCGCCGCGGCCGGGTGATGGAGCTGCTATCCAGCGATGTCTTCAAGATCCTGCCGCAGCGGGACGGGGCCGATGACAGCCGTGATCCGTTCTTCTGGCTTGATGTGCGCAACGCCCGAGCGCTGGTCAACGAGCTGGCCAAAGCCGTGGCCGCCGCCGATCCGAAGAATTCCCGGCACTACATGGAAAATCGGCTTCGCCTGGCGGAGGAGGTGACCCGCCTCGACCGGGAGTTCGAGTTCGGATACCGGGCGGTGGCGGCGGGTCCGATGATCCTCTACCACGACACCCAGCAGTATTTCGCTCAGGCCTATGCACTGGACGTCGCCGCGATCTTGAGCCCGTCTCCCGACGCTCCCGCGGCGACCTCGTCTCTCCTGGGAGCGCTCGGCGCGGCACGCGAAAGCGGGGCCCGCTGCTTGCTGACCGAACGGGGGTTGACTACAGAGGGTGCCGACTTGCTGATCCAGGGCTCGGGACTGCGGGTGGGCGAACTCGACTCGTTCGGCATCGATTTCCCTGCGGGCCCCAGGCTCTACTCCGCCGTCATGCGCCACAACTTCTCAGTCATGAGAGATTGCGCCGGGCATTAGGGCTGCTCCGTTAAGGGCTCGAGACAAAATAACCGTCACGGATTGCGCGGGGTATAGTGATAGGTCGCACAGTTCCGATTTCTGACCACACTTGCCGCTAAAGACAAAAGCAATCGCTACCATGCATTTGGCAGCGATTGCTTTTTTATTAATATTTTTGAGTAAATTTTTGGATTATTATAGACAAAAAGAGAAAAGATGGAGGCAATTAATATTCACTCAACACTTTATCTATATAGCGCTCTCTATAACTTTTTGGCTGACTTAACCTCTCTAATCTGCCCTATGTTCTTCGTCTTTTTCTTTTAATCTTAGCCTGTTGCTGCTGTGCCGGCAAAGTCTTCTTCATTTATCGTCTAATTACTATGGTAAGCTAAAGCATTATCGGTGATTTTATAGATCATTTGTTCATAGCTCATCTCTTGATTAAGCTCACATGCCCTATACAAGTAACCTTTGCCAAGTCCCGGCTTCAGATTTCCTTCAAGGAAATGAGGAACACCATGTTCATCCATTTTAATATCAATTCGTGCATGTGAGGTTGCCTCAAGCGCTTTAAATACTTTGGTCGCTAGACCAGATAGCAGCGTGTGGATTTGTGGGTCTGTAACCGCAATCACTTTTTCAGCGTCATTCTTCTTGGTTTCATAATCAAGAATACGATGACCGTTTTTGTTTTTACTCGGAATAATTTCTATTGGCATTACCGTTAGCTTTTCATCAGCTCTATTTTCGAAAATACCGACGGTATATTCTTTGCCAGATAAATATGTTTCCACCAAAGAACACCTCTGTTGGTTTTTATAAATACCCAGCACTTTAGCTTGGAAACTTTTAAAATCAGAGACAATAGAGTTTGCATCTATACCTTGGCTATCCCCCCCAGAAGCAGGTTTTACAAAAAGCGGAAAAGAAATTGGAAGAGATTGAATCGATGTGTGCTCATCAGGCTGCGTTGTAAAAGAGTGCGCTGTCTTAATGCCAGCAGCTTGAACAATCTGTTTCGCAAGCGTTTTATTATATGAGTTTCTATAAGCTCTTACTGTTGATCCGATATAGGCAATATTATGCGCCGCTAAGAAATTAGAAAACCAAGCATCTTCATCCGCTACATCATTCTGATCATTAAAACAAAAATATTTAATTCCTGAAAAAACCAGATTCGGTTTTTTTAATACCAGCTCTTTTAAATCATCTTCTGTCTTAATGACGCTTACAGAAACCTTTTCATAGCGCTGCCTTAAAACTTCGGAAATTATTGGTATATCGAGTGTAATTCCAACATTTTGTCGATATTTCTTAGGGAGCGTATTTTCAGGTATCGTAACAATTTCAATATATTTATCAATTTCCATCTAACTTTGTTTCTCCAAAAATTAAGCCCACAACACATAAGTTATGTTTCCCAAAACCGCTGAGGGCGGAACCGTCCGCTGCCTATCGTGTCGAGAAAGGGTGTGGAAAAGAGGCAATTATGCCGGATTTTAAACCTCAGGAGGGGCGGAAGGTATTATAGCAGGAATACGGCTAAAATTGAAAGATAAAACCATACAATAAGAGAGTATCCGGCTGGCATCATAGCGGTGAATGTCTTATGCTCACGCCGTAATGGTCGTAAATTTAAGAGCTACAACAAAGTATCAGGGAAATAACAATGGTCAAAATTGATTTCACCAATAGAACCAAGTCGGGTGATTCCATTTTGTTCTAATATCTCTTTTAATTTTTTGAGCGGTTCAATTTGCCCTTCAATTACAGCCGTCTTTAAAAAAAACTAAACCTTAAATTAATACGTTACATGACCGCGACACACTCCGAATAACAATGCCAATTTCAGGGGTTGTCGTTGGTTTTATTCATTGTCTGAACTATACCAATTACTAGCATTTTTAGCTGCAAATTTCCAAAATTAAATCATTGATTTCAATGTGAACAATAAGAAACAACCGCTACCAAATAAATGATAGCGGTTGTATGTGTCTTTATCAGCAAGTGTGGTCAGAATTCAGAACTGTGCGACCTATCACTATACCCCGTCACGGATTGCGCCGGATTTCTGTTCGTCCGCAAGGCCCGGCAAGGGGCGCATACTGCCGGTATGTAACCCTTGTTGCAACGCGGCGGAATCGGGATCAGACCTATTTGGAAGATAGGGGGGGCGCCGGACGTGGCTGTGTCCGGCGACTCTGACGGGGTCGCAGAGGCCGCCGGTCGGCAGGCAGGCGGACGGTGGCGATGGTACCTTGGCCGGGGGTGCTGGTGAACTCCAGAGTGCCTTTGTGCAACTCCACCAGGTGTTTGGTCAGCGGCAAGCCGAGCCCGGCCCCCCCGTGGTTGCGGGTCATTTGGTCGGCCAGTTGGACGAAGGGAGCAAGGACCCTGGGAATGTCCTCGGGTTTCATGCCAACCCCGGAGTCGGTCACCGTGATGACGATATGATCAGTCTCGGCGCGGGCAGTAACGGTGATGGAACCGCCTTCGGGGGTGAACTGGAGCGCGTTGGTGACGAGGTTGAGAAGCACCTGCTTGAGCCTGAGTTCGTCACCCCGGATCTGGGGCAGGCCAACCGAGATTTCGGATAATAGGGCGACCTGGGCCACCTTGGCCCGCTCCTGGACCATGCCGATGGCCAACTGCACAACGAGACCGATATCGACCGGCAGCTGTTCGAGGTGAATCTCACCCACCTCCATCTTCGAGATGTCGAGGATGTCGCTGATCAACTTCATCAGGTCCTGGCCTGCCTGGTGGATGTCGTTGACATAACCCTTGTACGAGTCGTTGCCAAGCGGCCCCATGATCTCGCTTTTGATCATTTCGGAAAAGCCGATAATGGCATTGAGTGGAGTCCGCAGTTCGTGGCTGACCGTGGCCAGGAAGGCGGACTTTGTGCGGCTCGCCGTCTTTGTCGCCTCGACAGCCTCGACGAGGTCCCGTTCCGTGTTCTGCAATCGGGCCTGAACCCGGTCAAGCAGGACGTAGAAGCCGGTGAACAACAACGTGCCGGCGAGGACGGTGATCCCGCCCAGCATCGCAATGTCGTGGATGAAAACTTGGCGGATTGTAGTGACGTCGATGAGAATGGCGAGGTCCGCCATTTCCCAACCGGCGGCGTCGACAATGGGCAGCAAGGCGACCAGCAGGAATCGGTTCCCGGATTCGATGCGTGTCCCGCCGGGGGACACCGCATCGCCGTGGGTATGATCGTTCATCATATTCAGCAGGCCGCTGGGTAGAGTCTCCTGGTTGCCGCTGGTGAGCAGCAGGGTGTCCAGCAGGTCCCAGTCGGGAACCCGGTTGAGCAGTTTCATGCCTTGTTCCCACAGGGGCCGGTAGACCAAGCCCTTGTAGATGAAGATGGCGGTCTGGGCGTTGAGAGCCTTTTCGATGTCGGCCACCATGCCCGAGACCTCGACCCCCAATTCCACGTAGCCGAGATGTCGCGCCCCTTCCATCCAAGGCGCGATGACGCGGAGCGTCAGTGTTCCCAACGGCCCCAGTTCAATGCCGCCGACCGTATCTTTGCGGTCACGGGAAAGGCGCAGCGTGGTGCGAGACAGGACATCCCCGTGCCGGTCCGGATCATGAACGCGCAGAAACGTGCGTTCGTCTGCGCCGATGAAATAGAGGTGGCTGACCATGTAGTCTCTGGCGAGCTGGGAATAGAGCGGCTGGGACGCCGACAGCAGCTTCGCCCGGTCCCGGTCCAGGAACCGGGATTTGAGGGTCTCGTCGCTCAGGATGGCGGCGAGGGCGCCTTCCAGCGCTCTGGAGGTAAACTGGACCCGGGTGTCGAAGATGTGGCGCGCCGTGTTCAATGCCTGGGCGGTGTCGTGCTCGTAGACGCGCTCGCGGGTCAACGCCAAGATAACGACGAAGGTCACCGCCAGCCCGGCCAGCGCGATTGCCAACGGAACGAGTATGGTGCGCTTGAGATTTGACAGCTGCATTGCCACGCTCTCCAACCGAGACCATGATATCTGCCATACAACTGGTGGGGAAGGGGCGTGGCGCCGGATTGGCGCCTATTTAAAATATATCGTGAAAAACCGAAGCTGCTTCTCGGTGCCGCATTCTCGCGCGAACCTGCTCTATCATATTGAAATATAGGAATATTTACAGAATAAGCCGCATCACGAAACGACTCGGATTATTCCGGTCGCACTCCAGCCGCAGGTTTGGAATAGATATCCCCACCGCCGGTGCGGAATTTCTTCGACATCTCCTCCATGCCTTTCCCCGCCTCGGCATTGGCCACGTCCTGGACCTCCTGGCTGATCTTCATGGCGCAGAACTTGGGTCCGCACATGGAGCAGAAGTGCGCCGTCTTGGCGCCTTCGGCGGGCAGGGTTTGGTCGTGGTATTCCTCGGCCCGTTCAGGGTCGAGGGCCAACGCGAACTGGTCGCGCCAGCGGAAGGTGAAGCGCGCCCGGCTCATGGCGTCGTCGCGCCGGCGCGCGCCGGGGTGGCCCTTGGCGATGTCGGCGGAATGCGCCGCGATCTTATGGGCCACCACACCGTGGCGCACGTCCTCCTTGTCGGGAAGTCCCAAGTGCTCCTTCGGTGTCACGTAGCAGAGCATGGCGCAGCCCATCCAGCCGATCATGGCGGCGCCGATCGACGACGTGATGTGGTCGTACCCCGCGCCGACGTCGGTCACCAGCGGACCCAGGGTGTAGAAGGGGGCTTCGTGACAGACCTCCAACTGGCGGGCCATGTTCTCCTGGATTTTGTGTAGGGGCACGTGCCCCGGGCCCTCGATCATCACCTGCACGCCGTGGTCCCAAGCGATCTTCGCCTGGCGGCCCAATTCGTCCAATTCGCCGAACTGGGCGTCGTCGTTGGCGTCATTGAGCGAACCGGGCCGCAGGCCGTCGCCCAGGGAGATGCCGACGTCATAGGTACGCAGGATCCCGCAAATGTCCTCGAAACGCTCGTAAAGGAAGCTCTCGGTATGATGGGCCAGGCACCACTTGGCCATGATCGAGCCGCCACGCGACACGATGCCGGTCGTGCGTCCCGCGGTCAGCGGCACGTGATGCAGCCGCAGGCCAGAATGGACGGTGAAGTAGTCGACGCCCTGCTCGCACTGTTCGATCAAGGTGTCGCGGTAGACCTCCCAGGTCAGATCCTCGGCGATGCCGTCTACCTTCTCCAGCGCTTGGTAGATGGGCACGGTGCCGATGGGCACCGGCGAATTGCGCAGGATCCATTCGCGGATATTGTGGATGTTCTTGCCCGTCGACAGGTCCATGACGGTGTCAGAGCCCCAGCGGATGGCCCAAACCATCTTCTCGATCTCGTCGGCCACCGTCGAGGTGATGGCCGAGTTGCCGATGTTGGCGTTGATCTTCACCAGGAAATTCCGGCCGATGATCATCGGCTCGACTTCGGGATGGTTGATGTTGGCCGGAATGATGGCGCGCCCGGCGGCCACCTCGTCGCGCACGAACTCGGACGTCACCAGGTCGGGCAGGCTGGCGCCCCGGGCATCGCCGTCGTAGCGCGTCTGGCGGGCCAGAGCTTCACGTCCCTCGTTCTCGCGGATGGTGATGTATTCCATCTCCGGCGTGACGACGCCGGCGCGGGCCAGTTCCATCTGGGTGATCGGTTTTCCGGGAAGGCCGCGGAGCGGTTTGTGCTTGGTCGGGAATTCGGGCACCAGATATTTCGGGTCGGCGTCGCCGTTGTCCTCTGGCTTGACCTGGCGACCCTCGTACTCCTCGACATCGCGGCTTCGAGTCCAGGCATCGCGGATGCGCGGCATGCCGGCATTGATGTCGATAACGGCATTCGGGTCGGTAAAGGGGCCCGAAGTGTCGTAAACCTTCATCGGCGGCTCGCCGGACGACGTATCGAAGGCGATCTCGCGCATAGGCACGCGAATGTCCGGATACTGTTTTCCGGCGACGAAGACCTTCTTCGAGCCCGGTATGGGGTCCGTGGTGACGGAAAAATCGGTGCTATCGGAGTCGCGAGGCGCCATGGCCTGACCTCCCTTTCCTACGCCGGCATGATCCGGATCAGGTTCGTGGGTCGCCGCGTCGCGTCCGATCCCTATCGGCGCAGTCAGCATCTCAGCCCCCTAGCGGGGCTCCCCCGGGAACGAGCCTCAATGTGGGCCCTGACAGCCGGGGCGTCAAGGGAAAGAAAGGTCCCTTAGGACGGGCTATCGCACTTGAACCTGGGCAAATTGAGAGAGGAGGTTGGCGAGGAAGGCGTCGTCCCGGCCCGCGCGTTTGCGCTTTTCCTTCATCGAACCCTTCGAGGGGGCGGGGTTGAGGGCAAGTTTTCCGGGGGAGGAGAGGTTGCGGCTCCCGTTTATCCCGTTGGCGGGGTGCCGTCTTCGGGGGCGGCCTCCGTCTTCTCTTCCTCCTTGGTCCCCTTCAATGCAACGTAAGACCTGACGCTGAAGGGGATGGTGGCAAGGTAAACCAGCATCAGGGTGGCGACGGTGGCCCAGGGAGCGCTGATCAACGCCGCGATCGCGAGGCCGATTAGCAACATCACCGGCAGCACCAGTTTGTGGGCGACCTTGATCTTCTTGAACGAGAAGGTGGGGAGCGAACTTACCATCAATGCGCCGACCCCGATCAGAAAGATGCAGACGACCGCTGTGTTGCGGAAGAACTCATCGCCGAATAGCTGGGCGAGGATCAGGGGCAGCAGCACCAGGCCGGCACCTGCCGGAGACGGAACCCCGATGAAGTAATTGCGGGTCCAGCCGGATTCCGTCGGCTCGTCGTCGGCCACGTTGAATCGCGCCAGCCGCAGTGCCGCACAAATGGTGTACAGCAGCACCGTGATCCAGGCGAAGCGTCCAGCATCCGTCAGGGCCCAAAGATAGAGCATCACGGCTGGCGCGACGCCAAAGCTGAGAAAGTCGGAAAGGGAATCCAACTCAGCGCCAAACTTGCTCGCCCCCTTGAGGATTCGTGCGATGCGGCCGTCTAAACCGTCGAGGACGGCGGCGGCCAGGATCGCCACCGCCGCCAGATCCCACTGGCTATTGAAAGCAAAGCGGATGGCGGTCAGGCCGGCACAGACCGCAAGCAGAGTCAACATGTTGGGGATCATGCGGTTGATATGCAGTTCCCTGATACGGGGGCGGTGTCCGTTGCGCATGGCGGTCATTATGGGTTCCCCTTCGTTGTTTCCCCTAGTGGTGTTTGTTCCCATCCGTCAGGGAACAAACACCACTAGCGGACCTCACCCTGGCGCGCAGGCTCCGTGGCCTTGAGGTCTGCGATCACCGTTTCGGCGGCGACGGTGGTTTGGCCGACGCTCACCAGAGGGGCCATCCCCTCGGGCAGGTAGGTGTCGACACGCGAGCCGAAGCGGATGAGGCCGAACCGCTCGCCCGTCTTGAGTCGGCTGCCTTCATCCACCTGACAGACAATGCGGCGCGCCAAGAGACCGGCGATCTGAACGAAGGCGATGTCACGCCCATCGGTCATGGTAAGGCGCAGGCACTGGCGTTCATTGTGCTCGGATGCCTTGTCGAAACTGGCGTTGATAAAACGGCCCGGTACGTAGGCAAGCCCCGAAACGGTGCCGGCGATCGGAGCCCGGTTCACATGAACGTTGAACACGTTCATGAAGATGCAGATCCGGGGCCTGGGTGCGGTGCCCATGCCCAGTTCGGGCGGCGGCGGGGCCTCGTCGACCAGGCACACCACGCCGTCGGCGGGAGCCGCCATCAGGCCTTCGCGGGTCGGCGTCACCCTATCGGGGTCGCGGAAAAAATAAACGCACCAGGCGGTCAGCACGGCGCCAATCCATCCCAGCGGCTCCGACACCCAGGCCATGCCCACGGTGGCGGCGGCAAACAGGCCGATGAAGGGCCAGCCGGCTCGGTTGATCGGGACCAGCACGGTGTCGAGCAAGGGAATCTCCTCAAGGCCTTTGCGGTGACCGACAGTTATAGCCGTGCCCGGGGGGCGGACGGAAGATGGTTTGTGCAAAAATACTGAAGGTTTAGTAATGTGGTTCCGCCACTTACTCCGGTGGCGTCATTACGAAAGGGGAGCGCCGGGTGATGGCCAGGATGCCTTCGGGTGGTATTGCGAACATAGCCCGCCAAGTGACGAGCTACGCGGGCTCGGACAAGCCGCTGAAGTTCAGCTTTCAATACAGAGGCGTCGTGTTCGCGGGTTGGGCCGAGTCCGATCTGGAAAAAGGCCGCATGCAGCTCCTCGCCGACCTGGGGGCTTTGCCCTATACGATGGAATCGGATTTCCGGCGGGCCAACGCTCTGGCCATCGTGCGCGAGGCAGGTAAGGCCCTGGGCGGACGCGTCTGGATCACGCCGCACCAGCATATCCTGCTCATGGGGCAGGAACATTTCGACTCCTTGCCGACCCCGCGGGTGCTGATTGCAACCGCAGTGCGCCTCGTGCTTGAGGCCAAGCCGTTCATGGAACTGCTGTCGGTGGTGGTGGAACCACCGGCGGCGCGGGCCACCGGCGATTTCAATTAAAGGTCGGTCAGAGTTCTTCTGCGTATTCCGCCAAGTATTCGGCGACGCCGTCCGGGCTTGCCTTCATGCCCGCGTCGCCCTTGTTCCAGCCGGCGGGGCAGACCTCGCCGTGCTCCTCGGTGAACTGCAGCGCATCGACCATGCGTAGCGCCTCGTCCACATTGCGGCCCAGCGGAAGGTCATTGACCACCTGGTGGCGCACGACGCCCGCCCTGTCGATGAGGAAGGTCCCGCGCAGTGCCACCGCTTCGTTGACCAGAACGTCGTAGTCGCGCGCGATCTGCTTGGTCAAATCGGCGACCAGCGGGATCTTGATCTGGCCCAAGCCGCCGTCCTTGGTCGGCGTGTTCTTGTAGGCCAGGTGGGTGAAATGAGAGTCGACGGAAACACCGACCACCTTGACGCCGCGTTTTTCGAACTCGGCCATGCGGTGATCGTGGGCCAGAATTTCGGACGGGCAGACAAAGGTGAAATCAAGGGGGTAGAAAAACAGCAGTGCGTAGCTGTCCTTAATGTGTTCGGAGAAAGTGAACCCTTCGTTGATTCCGCCGTCGCCCATTACGGTGGGGGCGGTAAAATCGGGGGCTTGTTTGCCAACCAAAACTGCCATGGTGTTGCTCCATTTTTTTGAATTATTATAAACAGCGTCAAGAACCTTTTACCCGAACCCTTTCCATCTGCCAAGGGGAATTTCTCGGGATTCCGCAAGGACAGACATCAGGGGGATTTCTGACCCACGGGAAGGGTGAAAACTTGCCCCGGATAAATCAAGTCTGGATCGCGGATCTGGTCCTTATTGGCCTTAAAAATGACCGTATAGCTGAAACCAGACCCATAGAGCTTGCGCGCCAGCCTCCACAGGCTGTTGCCCGGCTGTACGACGATAAAGCTACCGGCAGTCATGTCGGTAATGGGCTCGGCTATCGAGAAGGGCAAAGAGACCCGCGCCACCACCTTGCCCTTCGGGTCCAACTGGTCGGCCCGGAGCGGGTAAAGTCCCGGCGCCACTTTGCCCTTCGGGCTTAGGGTCCAGGCGCCGTCCCCGTCGGCTTCCGCGCGTCCGATGAAGCGACCGTCGAGGTAGAGGTACACGGAGGTCCCGGCACCCGCGCGGCCGCTGATGGCGAGATTTCCCTCGTCGTCGTAGTCGACCACGTCGACCGCGAGTTTGAGGTCTGGGGCCCGCGTCGTCGGGCTTTGCAGAATGCGGCTGGCGCCGTGTCCCTCGCGCGGGACGGCCAGGGCCAGGGCCTTGGACTCCGGCTCGTCGGCGTCTTCGCCGGCAATGTCCTTTTCCGGCTCCGGCACCACCAGAACGACCACCTTCTCGGACGGAATAGGGTCGAACCCGGTGACCTGCATTTCCAGGCTCAGGCGGTGGTTGCCCGGGGCCAGGAGGGGCGTCTCCGGAAGGAAGACCCATTCGCCGTTATCGTCCGCCTTGATGCGGCCGATAACCTTGTCGCCGTCCCGGATATCCACCACGCTGTCCGGTTCAGCCCGTCCGGCGATGACCGCGTCGCCTTCGAGGGTGATCCGCACCACGTCGAAGCTAGGTGCCGACGGCGGTGGGGTCCGAGATGAGATGGTGGACCGGGCCGCCGAAGGAGACGCCGATTTCAAGGACGGGTCCGCCTTTTGTGCCGCAGCCTGCGGGGCAGGAGGTGGCACGGGGGGACGGCCTTCCTCTTGGAAGGCAAGATAGTTGAGGGCGATGGCGGACACGACGACCACAAGGCCCAGCGCGGCAATCAAGAGTGGCCGGTTCACCGATATCTCCGTTACCCCGTCTTCCAAGGCGAAAGGTAATACTACGGCCTCCGAGGGTGTGCAACGCCCGTTCTAGAACTTCTGGGCGAAGCCTGGCTCGACCTTCTGGGCGAAACCTGGCTTGACCTTCTGGGCGAAGCCTGGAAAATAAAGCATATGGCACCCTCCGCCGACCCGTCTCTCCCGCCTGCCACACGGCCTATTCCGGTCTGGGATCTGCCGATTCGGCTATTCCACTGGGCCGTGGTCGGGTCGGTGGTCTTTAATGTTTACGCAGGCAAGACCGGCGGATTGTGGCAGATGGACTGGCACCTGCTGGTTGGCTACGCCGTCCTGACCCTGATTCTGTTTCGCCTCGCCTGGGGTTTCGTCGGTGGGCGGCACGCGCGGTTTTCCGGCTTCGTCCGCGGTCCACAGGTGATCCGGGCTTACCTTAGGGGAGAGTGGTCGGGCCCGGGACACAATCCTTTGGGCGCATTGTCGGTGCTGGCCATGCTGGCGACTCTGGGCCTACTCGCCGCGTCGGGATTGTTCGCTAACGACGACATTTTTACCGAGGGGCCGTTGGCGGGACTGGTGGGCAAGACCTGGAGCAACCGCCTGAGCATTGTCCATGACTGGGCCGGCAATACCCTATTCGTTCTGATCGGCGCTCACCTGGCGGCGGTGGTCTATTACCGCCTCCGTGGCGAGGACCTGGTTACGCCCATGATTACCGGCGTTAAGCGGGTGGCGGACGGGAAGAGCCCGCCACCGCCGTTCTCCATCCCCTGGTGGCGCGCACCCCTGATCTTGGCGATTGCGGCCGGGATCGTGGCCGGGATCGTGAAACTCTAGTGTCCCGAAATGGGGCAAGCGTTTTTCGAACTTCGGATTTGATCAGGACATTAGCCAAAGGCCAACGACACCATGCCGTCGGCCAGTTTCGGCTCGAACCAAGTTGATTTTGGCGGCATGATCTGGCCTGCCTCGGCAACCGCCATCAGTTCGTCCATGCTGGTTGGGTACATGGCGAAAGCGGCGGCCATTTCGCCACTGTCGACCCGGCGTTCCAATTCATCCAGGCCGCGCATGCCTCCAACGAAGTCGATACGCTTGTCTGTGCGGAGATCTTGAATCCCCAAGACCGGATCGAGGAGGTATGTGGACAGCAGGCTCACGTCCAGGCTCTCTGCCGGCGGGGTGTCGGGGCCGGGGACTTCCTTGATGGTAAGCCGATACCACTGCCCCGCCAGGTAGAGGCCGACTTCGCGCCGCCGTCCGGGCTTGGCCTGGACGGACATGGCCTGAACGGTGAACGACTCATCGATACGTGCCAAGAAGTCTTCGGGGCTCAGACCGTTCAGGTGGGTGACGACCCGGTTGTAATCGAGGATCAGCATCTCGTCCTTGGGAAACGAGACGGTGAGGAAGGACTGCCACGGCGCCTCCACCCCGGCGTCGGGATGGCGGGCGCGCAACGTGGCGGCAACCCGGGAGGCTGCGGCGGACCGGTGGTGCCCGTCGGCAATATAGAGTGCCTCCATTGCATTGAAGGCTTCGCTGACCGCCGTCACATCGCCGGCCCCGTCCACAACCCACAACGCATGGCGTACACCGCCGTCGCCCACGACGTCATAGGCGGGCAAGCCTTCGGTCACGCGATCGGTGATCGTCTTGACGGCCCTTGATGGCTGATGTGCCAGCAGCACCGGGCCGGTCTGGGCCAGGCATGCCTCGATCTGGCGGACGCGGTCACCCTCTTTTGCGGGGCGGGTCAGTTCGTGCTTGCGGATACGGTTTTCGTCGTACGCCGCCACGGAGGCGCCCAACACCACACCGGTCTGTACGTGATCCCCCATCGTCATGCGGTAAACGTAGTAACGCGGCGCAGCATCGCGAACCAGGGCACCGTCAGAGATCATTCGGGCCAGGTTCTCCGCTCCCTTGGTGTAGACCTCGGGTGCATGGACATCAACGCCTTCATCGAGGTCGATTTCGGGCTTGGAGACGTGAAGGAAGCTCAGCGGCTTGCCCTGGGCCTTCTCGCGGGCCTCGGCGGCATTCAACACGTCATAGGGCGGCGCCACCACGTGTTGGGCGGTGTCGGACGTCGGGCGGAGACCGGTAAACGGCTGGACCAGGGGTGGGGTCACGAAACGGATCCTCACGTTCAGAAAACTGTCCCGGGGATAGCACGGGACGGGGCGAGAAGGAACCCTTCCGCGCCCCTATTCGACGGTGCTACTCGGCAGCGACGTGGGGCAGCAGCGCAATAGACTCCCGCAAAGCTTTCTGGTCGTGGGCGTGATCCTCGAGCTTGCCGGAGAAATAATCCGTATAGGCCTGCATGTCGAAGTGCCCGTGGCCCGAGAGGCCGATAAGAATGGTACGGCTGACGCCCTCCTCCTTGCATTTAAGCGCCTCATCGATTCCCTCCTTCACCGCATGGGTCGACTCGGGTGCCGGCACGATGCCTTCGGCACGGGCGAACTGGACACCGGCGGCGAAGCAGTCCAACTGCGGCTCGGCACGGGCCTCCAACAGGCCCAAGTCGAGCACGTGGCTCACCAGCGGCGCCATGCCGTGATAACGAAGCCCGCCCGCGTGGATGCCTTCGGGCACGAAGGTGGAGCCCAGAGTATACATCTTGACCAACGGCGTCAGGTTCGCCGTGTCGCCAAAATCGTAGGCGTATTTGCCCCGGGTCAGGGTCGGGCAGGCGGTGGGCTCGACCGCAAGCACCTTGACGTCCTCGCCGCCCCGGAGCTTGCGCCCCAGGAAGGGGAAGGCAAGGCCGGCGAGGTTGGAACCGCCACCGGCACAGCCGACCACGATATCGGGATAGTCGCCCGCCATGTCGAATTGCTCGATGGCCTCAAGCCCGATGATGCTCTGGTGCAGAAGCACATGGTTGAGCACCGAGCCTAGGGCATACTTGGTATCCGGGTTCTTTGCCGCCACCTCGACCGCTTCCGAGATGGCGATGCCAAGCGAGCCGGTGGAGTCCGGGTTCTCGGCCAGAATGTTGCGTCCGGATTCTGTCTCTTCGGATGGGCTGGCGACGCAACGCGCTCCGTAAGTCTCCATCAGCGACCGCCGGTAGGGTTTCTGCTGGTAGCTGATCTTGACCATGTAGACGTCGACCGGCAGGCCGAACAAGGACCCTGCGAAGGCCAGCGACGAACCCCACTGCCCCGCCCCGGTCTCGGTGGAGAGCCGTTTGGTGCCTTCCTCGGCGTTGTAGAAGGCCTGGGCCACCGCCGTGTTGGGCTTGTGCGAGCCCGACGGGCTGACGCCTTCGTACTTGTAGTAGATCTTGGCCGGGGTATCCAAAGCCTGCTCCAGGCGCCGCGCACGGTAGAGCGGCGAGGGACGCCACAGCTTGAGCACCTCGCGCACAGGCTCAGGGATTTCGATCTCGCGTTCGGCGCTCACTTCCTGGGCGATGAGCGCCATGGGAAACAGGGGCGCCAAGTCGTCGGGCCCGACAGGCTGGCCGGTACCCGGATGCAGCACCGGCGCCAAGGGTTCGGGCAGGTCGGCGACAATGTTGTACCAAGCCTTCGGGATGCGGTCCTCGGGCAGGTTGTACTTTAAGGTTTCGTCGGTCACGGCCGGTCCCCTCGGTCTTGGGTATGTGCGGGTTGTTGATTTAGATTCCTAACAACTTTTCGCCGGGAGCGCAAAAAGAAAGAGACGGCCCCCGAGGAGGGCCGTCTCTCTTATCCAAAATGCGGTGAAAGCCTCTACTTTTTCTCCGCCGGGCGGATAGCGACGAAGCGCGGTCCGCCCTGGCCACGAACGTTGAGTAGAATGGGCGTGTTTGGGTTCTGTTTCAGGACCGCATCGACTTCGGCCTTGGCCTCCTTTGGGGTCGCGACCGGCTTGTGGTTGACCTGGATGATGAGGTTGCCCGGGCGGATACCCTTCTCGGCCGCGGGCCCTTCGGAGGCAACGCCGCTCACCACGACACCGGTCACCCCTTCGCCAAGCTCGAAACGCTCCCGCAACTTGTCGGTCACCGCAGAGAGCAGAAGCCCCAACTCGGGCACCTCGACGGCGGCGCCTTTGGGCCCCTTGGAATTGCCGTTGCGCGACGCGATTTCTTCCTCGCCTTCGTCGAGTTCGTCGAGAAGGACCTTGACCTGGACGGGACGGCCGTTGCGCCACAGGACCACATCCACTTTGCGTCCCACCGGGGTTTCCGCCACCATGCGCGGCAGTTTCCGCATTTCCTGAATCTGCCGGCCGTCGAATTGGAGAATCACATCACCGGGCCGGATCTTGGCCTTGGCGGCCGGGCTGCCGTCGATGACGTTGGCCACCAGCGCTCCCCGGGTCTCCTTCATGCCCAGGCTTTCGGCGATCTCGTCGCTCACCGTCTGAATGTGGACACCGAGCCAGCCCCGTTTGACTTCACCGTGCTTGATGAGCTGGGCAATGACGTTCCTGGCCGAAAGCGACGGAATGGCGAAGCCGATGCCGACGCTGCCGCCGGAGGGTGAATAAATCGCCGTATTGATGCCGATCACTTCGCCCTTCATGTTGAACATTGGGCCGCCCGAATTGCCGCGGTTGATGGAGGCGTCGGTCTGGATAAAGTCGTCATAGGGGCCGGAGTTTATGTCGCGCCCACGGGCAGAGACGATGCCGGCCGTCACCGTTCCACCCAAACCGAAGGGGTTGCCGATGGCCAGCACCCAGTCTCCGACCCTGGTCTCGTCGGAATTGCCGAACGTGACTGCGGTCAGCTCGCCCTGTGGTTTGATCTTGAGAACGGCGAGATCGGTCTTGGCATCACGCCCCACCAGCTCAGCCTCCAGTCGGGCGTTGTCCTGCAACACCACGGTAATAGCATCGGCATCCTGGATGACGTGGTTGTTGGTAACCACGTAGCCCTTGGCATCGATAATGAAACCGGACCCTAACGATGTTGCCTTGCGTTGCCGCTGCGGGGACTTGCCGCGATCGAAGAACTCGTGGAAGAACTCCTTGAAGGGCGATCCCGGAGGGAGCTGGGGAATCTCAGGGAGTTCGCGGCCTTTGATGGTCTGGGACGTAGAGATGTTCACGACCGCCGGCAACAATTTTTCGGCCAGGTCGGCAAAGCTGTCCGGCGCCGGACGGGCCTGGGCCTGAGCGGCCGCCGCCATCATGGCGAGCACAGCCAGCAGCGTCGTCAGCCAACGGCCCGCAGGAACCGCAGCAACCGCAGCAACCGGGACGGAAGGTTTATGGATGTAACTCATGGCATGCTTCTCCATGCGTCGATCAATGCGTTGTCGATGCCCCATATGGGAGCCGAATATGGTCAAACTGTGACGTGCAACCCCGTTCACGCAATGGTGAACGGGCCGCATATCTCAGCCCCGTACCATCCAGACGATGCCGACCCCAATGACCGCCGCCGTAACACTCGCGGTACGGAGCGTCGGCGTCGGCATCTCCAGAATCTGGACCATCATCCGCTTCATGGCGTCCGGAAACAGGGCGTAGGCTACCCCTTCGATAACCAGCACCAATCCCAGCGCCGTGATGAAGTCGGCCATGTCCCGCCCCGGGCTACCGTCCCAGGGTGTTGTCGCGGGCCTTGCCGAAGAACCGGAAGTACTCGGAGTCCGGCTTGAGGATCATGGTCGTCCCGTCCTTGAAGGCCACGCCGTAGGATTCCAGAGTCCGGTAGAGGTCAAAGAACTCCGGGTCCCGACCATAAGCCTTATTGAGGATCCGGGTCTTCTTGCCCTCTCCTTCACCGCGCAGGATCTGAGAGGTTTTCTTGGCTTCGGCAATGATCACCGTACGCTCGCGGTCCGCCATGGCCTGGGTCTTGACCTTAAGCTCGGCGCCCTCGGCGCGGAGCTGGGCCGCCTGGGCCACGCGTTCGGACTTCATGCGGCTGTACACCGCCTGGGAGGTGGCCTCCGGCAGGTCGGTGCGACCGATGCGCACGTCAATAACCTCTATGCCGAAGTTCGGCGCCTGGGCTTTGAGCTGGTTGGTGATCCGGTTCATGATCTCGCTGCGCTTCTCGCTCAGCATGTCGGCCAGCGAGGACTTGGCAACCTCGGAGCGGACCGCCGAGTTAAGCTGGTTGCCGAACACTTGGCGGAAGTTGGCGTCGGTGGAGGCCCTCTTTCGGAACTCCAGCGGGTCGACAATCCGGTAGCGGGCAAAACTGTCGACGATGATGCGCTTCTGATCCGTCAGCAGAACTTCCTGGCCCGGCGGGTCGAGATCGAGAATCCGGCGGTCGTAGAACTCGACGTTCTGCCAGGGCAGCTTGAACTTAAGCCCCGGATCCCGCTCGACATCGATGGGGTTACCGAACTGCAGCACCAGGGCCTGCCGGGTTTGGTGCACGGTGAACAGCATGGTGAAGGCCGCGAAACCGCCGAGGACGACGATCAGGCCGAAAACCGCGAGAGACTTCTTCATGGCTTGGCTCCTCCACCCTGTTTCCTAAGTTCCGGCAGCGGCAGATACGGGATCACCCCTGAGCCGCTGTCTTGATCGACGATGACCTTCTCGGCATTGCCCAGGATATCCTCCATGCGCTCCAGGTAGAGACGCTTGGCGGTCACGTCTTTGTTCAGGGCATAGGCCTCGTAGACGGACAAAAACCGCTTGGCGTCACCTTCGGCTTCCTTGATCACCCGTTCCCTGTAGGCGGTGGCTTCCTGGATCATACGTTCCGCCTCACCCTTGGCCTTGGGGAGGATGTCGTTGGCATAGGCCAGGGCCTCGTTCTGCTGACGCTCGCGATCCTGCTTGGCCCGCTGCACGTCGTTGAAGGCATCGATGACCTCGACCGGTGGATCGACCTTCTGCTGCTTGATCTCGGCGATGAACACGCCGGCACGGTAATCGTCAAGGATCGTCTGCAGAAGATCCTTTGTCTGGGCCTCGACGGACTGACGTTCGGTGGTCAGCGCCTTTTCCAAGGCCCGCTGCCCCATGACTTCGCGGATGGCGCTTTCGGCGGCGATCTTGATGGTGGCTTCCGGACCACGGATGTTGAACAGGAATTCGGCCGCATTCTTGATGCGCCATTGGACCACCAGATCGACGTCGATGATGTTCTGATCCCCGGTCAGCATCAGGCTTTCCTGAGGCACGTCACGCATCCCGCTGCGGCGTCCCCTCTCGGAAGCGCTGCGGAATCCGATACTGGTGGTGTTGGTGCGCTCGACATTGGGCTTGGACACCTCGCCGATTGGCGGCGGGAACCAGACGTGCAGACCCGGGCCCGTGCTCTTGACGAATTCTCCGAACAGCAGCTCCACGCCCTGTTCGCCTGGGTTGACCCGGTAAAGGCCGCTGGCCAGCCAGAGGCCCGCCACCGCCACGACAATGAGGGCAACGCCCCGTCCAGTGCCGACGCCGCCCGGCATCATACGTTTGAACTTGTCCTGGCTGCGCCGGATCATCTCCTCAATGTCCGGAGGCGTCGGGCCACCGCCCATGCCGCCACCGCCGCCCGACGGGCCGCTGCTCCAGGGACCGCCACCATCGCCACCTTGCGGTTTCCAAGCCATTTTTATCCTATCCTTTCCCGAGTTTACCGAAAAACAAACCTGTGCATTTTGCTTTTCTAAACTAACCACCCTATATCTGAGCCAAGCTTATAGGGCAGCTTGGCGGACCACGCAACGCACCACTCCGCCGCCCCCCCCAGAGATCGGTTAAGTTTTGGAGTTTTTAAGCATGTCGAACATTCTCAAGGCACAAGTCACCGAGGTTCTGAATCAGGTCATGGACCCTGAACAGGGCAAGAGCATCGTCGAACTGGGCATGATCGAGGGCCTTCACGAGTCAGAAGGCCACGTCTCGTTCGCCATCGTCGTCGATCCACAGCGCGGCGCGACCATGGAGCCGGTTCGCAAGGCCGCCGAGGAAGCCGTCCACGGCTTGCCGGGCGTTCTTACGGTCACCGCGGTTCTGACTGCGGAGCGCGCGGCCCAGAAACCCCAGAAGGCCGAGGAAGGCCCGCTGCTGCCCGGCGTTAAGTCCATCGTCGCCGTGGCTTCCGGCAAGGGTGGCGTCGGCAAGTCGACCACGTCGGCCAACCTAGCCCTTGCCTTGGCCTCCCAGGGCCTCGAGGTCGGCCTTCTGGACGCCGACATCTACGGCCCTTCCATGCCCCGCATGATGGGAATCACCGAGGAGCCGGGATCAAGCGACGGCGTGCGCCTCGATCCCGTGGAGGGCCACGGCGTCAAGTGCATGTCCATCGGTTTCTTCGTCGAGGAGGAGAATCCCATCATCTGGCGCGGCCCCATGGTCCAGTCCGCTCTGGTGCAGATGATGCGCGACGTCAACTGGGGGGAGCTCGACGTACTGGTTGTCGACATGCCGCCGGGCACCGGCGACGTGCAACTGACCATGGCCCAGCAGGTTCCGCTGACCGGCGCCGTCATCGTCTCGACCCCGCAGGACATCGCGCTTGCCGACGCCCGCAAGGGACTGAACATGTTCCGCAAGGTGGACGTCCCCGTGATGGGGTTGATCGAGAATATGAGCTACTTCCTCTGCCCCAGTTGCGGCGACCGATCCGAGATCTTCGGCCACGGTGGCGCGCGCGAAGAGGCCGACTTGCTCGGCATGGAGTTCCTCGGCGAAATCCCGCTGCACATCGAGATCCGCGAGACCTCGGACGGCGGCCACCCCATCACCGTATCCAACCCGGAGCACGAGCACGCCCAGGTCTACAAGAAAATCGCCGGGCGCGTATGGGACAAGGCGCAGGAAACCCTGGCCACGTCCAAAACCACCAAGCCCAATATCGTGATCCAGTAACGGCGGATCGCTACATCGCAACGTTGGTAGGCCGGCTCGACCCTTTCGACGGATTTGCGTTCCTGGTCCCTGACAGCTTTCGTGGGCGAGGGGGGCGTGTATTGAATCTTCAGAAAAAAAGGACTTGAACGGCCATGCACTCCCTTGATCGCCGTACCTTTCTGACAGGTTCGCTGGCTCTGGCGGGGGCTGCTTTGCTTCCTCCGTCGAGCATCCTTGCCGCCCCCGCCCATCACCTGTACCCGGGACCGGCCAGGGTTCCCCTGTTGGGAGAGGGCGAACCGGAAACCGAGGTCTGGGGCTACGGCGGCACCGTTCCCGGCCCGGAGATCCGTGTCCGGCAAGGCGAACGTGTTGCGGTCAAGGTAACCAACGGGCTGGCTGATCCGACTACGGTCCATTGGCATGGCATCAGGGCGACCAACGCCATGGACGGCGTTCCTTACCTGACCCAGCCGCCCATCCAACCCAGCGGGAGCTTCGATTACGACTTCGAATCCCGGGATGCCGGAACCTTCTGGTATCACCCCCACGTCAACAGCGCCGAACAGGTGGGACGCGGTTTGGCCGGTCCCCTGATCGTCGAGGAACCGAAACCCCCGGAAGTGGATCGGGACATCGTCTGGATGATCGACGACTGGCAGATCGGGAAGGACGGGCAACTGCCCCCCTTCGGGGCCATGCGCGACCTGGGACACGGCGGACGCTTCGGCAATATCGCCACCATCAACGGGGCCGTCCCGAAGCCGCTTTCGGTACGAGCCGGGGAGCGCCTCCGGCTCCGGTTGATCAATCCGGCCAACGCCCGGGTCTTCGGCCTGACCTTCAACGGCCATGCGCCCTGGCTAATGGCGATTGACGGCCATCCGGTGCGGCCGCGGAAAATCGAGCAGGATCGGATCGTCCTCGCTCCCGGCTCCCGCGCCGACCTGATCGTCGACATGACCGGTAAGCCGGGCGAAGAGTTCGACATCACGGACACCTATTACCCGCGCATGACCTACCGGCTGACGAAGATCGTCTACCGGGACGAGACGCCTCTGCGGACAGAAACCTTGCCCGATCCCGCGCCGCTTCCCCCAAACCCGGTGACCGCCGTGAACCTAGTCGACGCGGAACGCATGGATCTCACCTTCCAGGGCGGCGCCATGGGCAACCTGCGGGAAGCCGAGTACAAGGGGGAGATAATGAGCCTGCGCGACCTGGTCATGCAGCACGGCATGTTCTGGGCGCACAACGGCGTCGTCATTCCCCCAATTGAGGAAGGTGACATCGGGAAGCCGTTGTTCGAGTTCAAGCAGGACCGCTCCTACATCCTGCACCTGACCAACGACACGGCCTTCGACCACCCGGTCCATCTCCACGGACACTCGTTCCACGTGATCGCGCTAAACGGAAAAGCCGTGGATGAGCCGATCATCCAGGACACGGTTCTGATCCAACCAGGCCAGCGCGTCGATATCGCCTTCGTCGCCGACAACCCCGGTGACTGGGCATTCCACTGCCACGTCTTGGAACACGCCCAGGCAGGCATGATGGGGTTCGTGCGCGTGACCTAGGGGTCGTGTGGAAAATTTTTAGGCCCGCACCAGGGTGACGAAGCTGAAGGCGGGCATCTTGCCGTCGCCGGGGTGGTCTTCGCGCGCGGTCTCGGCCCACTGGGTTTTGTCCAAGGCTGGAAAGATGGTGTCGCCCTCGGGCTCGGCATGGACCTCGGTAAGGTAGAGCGTCCCGACCCGGCCCAGGGCCGCTTCATAAAGAGACGATCCGCCGATGACCATGGCTTCATCGGCGCCGGACGCCTCTGCCGCCGCGAGAGCCTCTTCCAACGAATGGGCCACGACGACCGCTTCGGCGCTCCAGCCGGCGTTTCGGGTAACCACGACATTCAGCCGGCCCGGCAGCGACCGTCCGATCCCGTCAAAGGTCCTGCGCCCCATGAGGATCGGCTTGCCCATGGTCAGTGCCTTAAAGTGCTTGAGGTCGGCGGAAATATGCCAGGGCAGGCTCCCGTCCCGCCCGATGACCCCGTTCGCCGCCACCGCGACGATCATGGAAAACCGCATCAGACCGACACCTCGGCTTTGATATGGGGATAAGGGTCGTACCCCCGGAGTTCGAAATCCTCGAACTTGAAGGCAAACAAATCCGTGACATCGGGATTGATCCACATGGCGGGCAGGACCCGGGGCTTGCGTGTCAATTGGAGGTCGGTTTGCTCCAGATGATTAAGGTACAGGTGGGCGTCTCCGAAGGTATGGATGAACTCGCCCGGCGCCAACCCCGTCACCTGGGCCAGCATCATGGTGAGCAGGGCGTAAGACGCAATGTTGAAGGGAACGCCGAGAAAAACGTCGGCACTGCGCTGGTAGAGCTGGCAGGAGAGTTTCCCTTCCGCCACGTAGAACTGGAACAGGCAATGACACGGCGGCAGGACCATGTCGTTGACATCGGCCACGTTCCAGGCGGAAACGATGATGCGCCGGCTGTCCGGACTGTTGCGGAGCCGGTCCAGCACCTGGGAGATCTGGTCCACATGCCCGCCCCCGGGCGTCGGCCAGGAGCGCCACTGGTAGCCGTAGACCGGGCCCAAGTCCCCATTCTCGTCCGCCCATTCGTCCCAGATGCGGACCCCGTTGTCCTTGAGGTACTTGACGTTGGTGTCGCCGGCCAGGAACCAAAGGAGTTCGTGGATAATGGATCTGAGGTGCAGCTTCTTTGTGGTCAGACAGGGAAAGCCCTGGGACAGATCGAAGCGCATCTGATGGCCGAATACCGAAACCGTCCCGGTCCCCGTCCGGTCCTCTTTTCTCACTCCCTCGTCGCGCACGCGGCGCATCAGGTTCAGGTACTGGCGCATGGCATCTGTCTACCATGTCGGGCTTTGGCATGCCATCCCGGGAACGGGGGCAAAAGGGAATGCTAATCAGCCGAACCGATCCCTACCCCGAGGGCACGGAACCTGAAACAATACCGCCATGAAACGCCTCGCATTGCCAATTGCTTTGACCCTGGGCATTTTCGGAACCGGCTTCCTCAAGAGCCCGCCCCAGCGGCACAAGCGCGAGGTGCGAGAGTGTTGCCGACAGTGTCTTGAAGCCGAGGCATTTCCTCGATAACATCAACCGTTGATGGGATGGATGCCCGTGGCAGAGAGGTGTTCCGCAAGCGGCTGTTCGGACATTGGCGGAGAATTGATATGAAAGTGGTCGTTAAATTGTTCGCCTCGTTACAACAGTATCTTCCGGCTTCCTCCAAGGGACAGGAAGCTGAAATCGATGTCCGGGAAGGAATTACCCCGACCGAAATATTTAATGACCTCGGCGTCCCGACGGAATTGTGTCATTTGGTGGTTATCAACGGGAATTTCGTCGCCCCCGAGCAACGTGCACGTCGGCAGCTTATAGAAAATGATGCGCTTGCCGCCTGGCCGCCCATTGCCGGGGGCTGAACTAAATCTTCCATTCCACCACACTATAGTCGAGTCCCCGGGAGTTTCGTTCGATCCGCCAGCGCGGTTTGGTGATCCAGACGAGATGATAGCGGTGATAGAAAACAGTGTGACAACCAGTTGAGTACGACATACGCTCATCCCTTCGGAGAGAGCGTATCGCCGATCCTATATTGCCTGCTTAAGCTATCTGCCTGGAAGACGGAGGTTTAAAACCGAAGAGCGGACAATAAAAAATACGCAGGTCCCAAAAATCATGGAACCAGGCCTGCACCTCGAACTTCAGGGAGGCGCACGTATCATGTCCAAGTTTTTAGTGGCGGACGATCATCCGCTATTTCGGGAAGCTCTACGGCAAGTGATTAAGGGCTTTTTCAACGATGTCGAAATCGTTGACGTGTCTACACTGGACGACGCGATCGAAATCGCCAAAACCGATTTCGATTTGGACCTTATTCTGCTTGATTTGCGCATGCCCGGATCGGAAGGTTTTTCCGGACTGGTCAACATCCGCAATGCCGCCCCCACGGTTCCTGTGGTGATCGTATCGGCTTCCGAAGACCCGGAATCCATTCGCAAAAGCCTGACCTGCGGTGCGTTCGGCTTCATCCCGAAATCCAGCAGCACGGCAACTGTCGCCGAAGCGATTTCCACCGTCCTTTCTGGTGGAACATATGTCCCCCTGGAACTGGAACGACACGAAATGGTCGAAGGCCCGCGTCCCACCCAGGACCATGAGTTTACAGAAAAATTTGCCTTGATGACACCAGCCGAACTCGGCGTTTTGCAACGCCTAACCGAAGGCAAGGCCAATAAAATTATCGCGCACGCGTTGGATATCAAGGAATCCACCGTAAAGGCGCATATCTCTTCGATCCTGCGCAAACTCGGTGTCCATAGCCGTACACAGGCCGTGCTGGCCGCTCAAAAGCTCGACAATTTCGAAAAGATTTAAAGCGCGCTGATCTCAGTTTGGATCTTATGAGCGATCCAAGCCCGAAGTCGCTGCGGTTCCAGTGGCTTTTTAAGCAAGGCATACCCTTCGGAACGCACAAGGGAGCGCATTTCTTCGCTGCGGTCAGCCGTCACGATGATGGAGGGAACACCGATTTCCAGATCGGATTTCATCCGGCGCAGGACCTCAATACCGGTCACGTCGTCATCCAGATGATAATCGACAATCGCCAGATCGGGAACAAAGCCTTCCCCGCAGACAATTTTTTCAACACTTTCCATGCAGCCCGCGGCCCGGACCTCGCAACCCCATCCGTTGAGCAGGCCGGTCATGCCGGCGCGAATGGCTTCTTCGTTATCGATGACAAGGACGTGTGCGCCTCCAAGCGACATATCGATGATTTCCTTGACCGCCGGAGGGACGGCTGTCGGCCGGGATTTATGCGCGACGGGGATTTCCACTCGGAAGGTCGATCCTTTTCCAGGTTTTGAACGAACCCTCACACGGACCCCGATGGTTTCGGCAATCCGCTTGACGATGGCCAAGCCCAACCCCACACCGCCGGCGCCTCTTTCGGCGGTGTTTTTAAGCTGGTGAAATTCCTCGAATATCTCTTCCTGATCGGTTTCGGAAATTCCGGCCCCCGTATCGGAAATTTCGATGGACAGCATGTCGCCTTTGCGACGACAGCCAACTAATATTTTTCCCTCAACCGTATAGCGAACTGCATTGCTCAAAAAGTTTCTGAGGATGCGATCAAGCAGCTTGCGATCCGTATTCACATTGACAGTGCAATTCACCACTCGAAGCTCAAGCCCCGTCTCTCTGGCAACCGGACGGTATTCTTTGACCAGGCGGCCCAACAATTCGGATACAGCAAATTCGCTTTCTTCAACCGGAACCGCGCCTGCATCAAGTTTCGAAATTTCCAACAAGGCCCCAAGCAGGCTTTCAACCCCCTTCAAGGCAAGGTCCGCGCGTTCGACCAAGCGAAAAGTGCTTCGTGCAAGGGGCTTTTCTTGCAACGTTGTAATGAACAAACGCGCTGCATTAAGAGGTTGCAGCAAATCATGACTTGCCGCGGCCAGAAAACGGGTCTTACTGAGATTGGCGTCCTCTGCAACTCCCTTGGCGAGACGAAGTTCCTCTTCAACCTCACGGCGTTCGGCAATTTCCCGACGGAGCTGTTCGTTAAGGTTCGATAGCTCGACCGTTCTCTCGCGCACCCGTTCTTCCAGATTTTCCTTAGCTTCACGCAGTTGAACGGCGGCTTTACGGCGCGAGGTGATATCCGTATAGGTGGTCACGAAACCGCCGTTCGGCATTGGGTTGCGCTGAACCTCAAGTACCGTTCCGGTCGGTCTTTCGTACTCGAAAAAGAACGGTGTTTCGGGAATTGCCAGTTCCAGTCGTTCATTGGCGCTGCGGCGTTGATCGTTGATATATTCGTTGCGCTTGGAATTGAATTTCAGATATTCGACAAACGCCAGCCCCAGTTTCACAAGGTCGGCGGGCAGTTCCAGCAATTCCACGAAACGCTGATTCCAGGCCACCAGACGATAGGAATTGTCGTATACAGCGACGCCCTGGCTTAAATTGTCGATGGAGGCCTGCAGGAGAATGGACTTTTCCGCCAGTTCTTCCTGTCGGCGCAGTTCTTCTTGTTTCTTGATGTCGGTAATGTCGGTGTAGACGCCCACAAGTCCGCCATCGTTGGTCGGCCGCTCGGTGACCTTGACCCAACGACCGTCAAACATTCTCATGACGAAGGAGTCTTTGGGGTTCTGATGACGTTGTAAGCGTTCTTCCAACCCGCTCTGCGGATCGTTTAATGCCTCGGGCACCCGGCTGTTGTCGCCAAGTTTGTGCGATAGCTCCTCGAAACACGCTCCATAGGGGACGTCATTTTCTCGAAGCCCCCAGTATTCCTTGAATTTGCTGTTGCATAGAATCAGGTGGTCTTCCTCGTCAAACAGAGCAAAACCTTCAGACACGCTTTCCACCGCTTCGATCAGGCGCGTGCGGGCCGTTTCAGTTTCGGCATTCGCACGGTTGAGCTGCTTGTTGGTTTCTTCCAACTGCTCCATCGCCTTTTCCAGCGCGATGGTACGTTCACGGACCTTTTCGTCAAAAACGATGGCGGTCTGGAACAAAGAAAACGCCCCACCTTGAACGTCGGTTGTCCGTTCCACCTGGCTCATCAGTGCCTTGACGATCTTGCGCAGACGAACGACTTCATCCGCCCCGCCTTCTTCGATATCGAGATAAGCCGCCATGTCATCCGCCCTTCGATTGCGGATAGCCGATGGCTACGCCGGTGAAGGTTTGATTGACGTGCATGCCGCCAAATTGTTCCCCGTAAGTATTGAACCCGATCACTCTGTTCTGTTTGAACAAATTTGCGACCTTGGTTGCAACCTTGGGGTCCTGTTCATATTCCAGGCGCCGAAAGATGCAATCACAGCCGATTACCAACTGCGGCTCTCCGACATGGAGACGGATATCGTCGAATGTCTGCGACAGATTTTCAACCATGTCCACGCCCTCGGCCAAGGTCAGAACCAGCCCTTCATCGATCGCACAGAAAAAGCGGAGATTGTCATTCTGATCGACATTTTGAATGGATCGGACGTAATAGGCACCACCGACCCGGACCATGACCGGATGGGTGGCAAAAGTCATGGGATCAAGACAGTCGTAATCAATCCCGACAAGCCGGGCATATTCCTTGGCCGCCGGGGCCGCATTGATTTCACTGACGCAGCGAGTGGCGACATCGGCTTCGGTAATGACCATTTTGCGATCACTTGCCACAAAATGCTGTGTGCTGAAAATTCTAAAGGGACAGACTGTATTGATCAGGCAAAAAACCGCGATATCGTCATGCGCGTCACCGTCATGGAAGATCGCAGTCTTATCGAACTTCAGATCGTCGCCTGCCGATCCGCCAAACAGGGGAATATCCCCGATCTCCATATGGATCGCACTGAGAACGATTTCCTCAAGCCTGCTCATGCCATCGACAAGCAACATGGCAAATGTATTGCCGTTGATGGGAGCCACCAAATGATCGGACAGCTCGGCCACCATGTCTGAAACCAGTTTCTGCCCAGCCTGCATATCGAAGTTCGAAAGGCTAGGCATTGGGCGCAACGAAATACTGAAGGTTTCCCGCGGAAGCGCAAAGCCGCAAACGCTGCGGCGCAGGCATCTGTGTTCGTGGATTTCACCGGCGGTCGTACACCCAAGGACCAGAGAACCGGGAAAATGCTTTTGCAATTCCCTGCCAAGAAGTCCGATATCGTAGTGGCTGGAAGCGAAGAACAACACGATCTCCGCTTCAACTCCTTGCAGCGCCGCCGCCAACTCCATAGCGGCAGATTTGCTGTCTTCTTCAACGGATACACCCGTTAGGACATGGGGAGCTGCGGTCTCCACAATCATCTCATATAAGCTTCGTAGGGTTTGGTCTTCCGGGCGAACGCAATATCAGCGCGAATGGCCCAGGGCCATTCCTGGGCGATACCGCCTTGAAATTCAGGCATATAAACCGTGCCGTCGCGATCCGCGCCATTGCTTACACGTTCCTTGAACCACTCATCTCCGTTCAAGTCTTCTTCAAGGTAACGCAAATCCAGCGCAATCCCACCTGAAATAACCTCCAGGCCATAGCAACGCGCGCAGTTCCGGTTATAAGGCCGAGGTTAAGTCCGAGAGAACTGCCGGAAACTTTGATCCGGCGCGTATTGCCCGCGGTCTCCTTTCCGGGGCCGTTACGTCAACGTTGAGCGCAGGCGAGATAAGCATCCATGACCAGGTGGGGGTTTTTCTTCAATTTTTCTTTCCAGTCTCCAAGCGGCACACGCCCTTCTATCAGACCGCGCAGGACACCGACCTGATCGGTCCGCCCGACCGACTGCGCCCCGACCAAACGCCCCCCGCTAAACTCCAAACGGATATAGCGGTTGTTCTCCCGATCAACGGAAACGGCGTTATCGCCGCCTTCAACGCCATTCCATTCACCAAAGGAGACTGAAATCAGTCCGAGTGTATCAAGCACGTTCATCGCCAAAGAACCGTTATAACGGGCGGCGATGCCGCTCATATTCAACGCGGCGATTCGACCGTGGTCGGTCGCGGTCGTTTGAATGGCGTGAACGACTTTATCTTCGCCCTCAAACGCCGGTGCTTGGGCGACATCGCCAATGGCGTAGATGTTCTCGTCACTGGTTTGCAATCTCTCATCGACCAGAATTCCCTGATCGATTTCAAGACCTGCGCCGTCAAGGTAACCAAGGTTCGATTTCACACCGGCCGCGACCACCAGCAGGTGCGCCGGAATTTGTTTGCCATTATCCAGGTCGACCAAAAGGGTATCTTCCGCATCACCTGGGTGAGGTTCGACTTTGGTGATTTTTGTGGCTGTATGAACGGTCACACCCTTATTCGCGCACCAACTCTTGAGCATATTGCCCGCCACGGGATCAAGCATGCGCGGAACCATACGGTCGCCCATTTCAATCACGGTCAGATTGACTTTACGCAAGGCCAGAGCTTCCAGAATGATGCATCCGATAAAGCCAGCGCCCATAAGAACCACATCGGCTCCTTCGTGAGCGAGCTCGATAATCTTGCGCGCATCCTCAAGGGTCCAGCAATGGAGAATGCCCTCCTGATCGAGCCCAGGAATCGGAGGTTTGATGGGATGGGCCCCTGTTGCAAGGCAAAGCTTGTCATAGCCGATCCGGTTCCCGCCTTCCAAAAGCAGGGTCTTTGATGCCGGGTTGACCTGACTGACGCGCCCTTGTCTGCAATCAATCTTAAGGTTCTCGTAATGACCGTCCTGATGACGAATATGGGTTCCCTCTTCCTCGATACTGCCGACGAGAAGATAAGGGATAGCCATTCTGGAATAGGGAGCCTCCGGCTCGCCGCCCAGCAACAGAATGGATCCGTCGGGGTCATTCTGACGAAGGGTTTCCGCTGCCGTAACGCCTGCCGGACCGGCCCCGGCAACCACGTATTTATAGGATTGATCGGAAGTTCCACGGTTGGTATCTGACGGTCCGCTCGCGGTTTTCCCCTTTCTGCAGAAAACTTTCTTGATGAAGCCGGTCACCGGTCCTTCTCCTTATCCCTGAAACAAAAAACCCCGCTGGACAAAGCCGTTAAGCCGTTCTCCAGCAGGGTTCCTTAGTCTGTGCGTTTAAGAGAAACCTGCTCCACTTAGAGGTTCAAGCGTTTCAAGGTATCCCCGGCTGGAACACCGTTGGCATCCCAGCCGCGTAGCTCGTAATACTCAGGCAACATTTTTCCGAGCTCGTTAACCCTGCCCTTCGCCGGGCCGGTCTTGGCTGCATCCTTGAGCAGGCGTGCCGGAAGGGTGTCGTCCTTACCCGTGAAACCGGCGTCCAGGTTGAACTGGCGCTCCATGTTCCAGATGCGTTCGCCAACCTCGAGCATACTGTCTGCCGTCCATTCCCCTTCACAGGCCGCATTGACCTGAGACGCAATATCCTCAAGCGTCCAGGCGAAGGTGGTGAAAATGCACAGGCCGGAGGAATCAACCGACGCCGTGGCATCCTGGAAGATCTTAACCAGACCCGCCTTGCCATCGGTTTCCAGCGGATCGGTTTTTTCCGGAATGCCCAGAACCTCGGAAGCTACGGTATAGGACCGCAGGTGGCAGGCCCCACGGTTTGATGTTGCATAGGACAGCCCCATGCCCTGAATGCCGCGGCTGTCGTAAGCCGGGAATTCCTGGCTTTTCACACCCATGTGAAATTCCGGACGACCGTATTTTTCGCACAGACGACGCGAACCCAATCCGATCTCCTTGCCGAAGCCTTCACCCTTGATGGTGGCTTCGACCATTTGAACCAAACCTTCGGCATTGCCGAATTTCAGTTCGATGCCATTGGTGTCCTTGGTGGTGATCACACCTTCTTCAAACATCTCCATCGCAGCCGAAATGGTCGCGCCCAGAGAAATCGGGTCCAGACCTTGTTCGTTACAGACGAAGCTGGCAAAGGTAATGGCTTCCAGATCGTTCACGCCCGTATTGGCACCAAGCGCCCAGGCATTTTCGTATTCCAGACCGCCGGAAGCGACTTGGTATTCGGGACGATCCTTGACCGTGAAGTGGCTACGTTCGATCTTGGACACACGCTGACAGGCGATGGTGCAACCAAAGCAAGCCGCGTTGTTGACCAGGTTTTTGGTGCCGTCCGCACGGACTTCGTGCATGGCTTCACCGGAAATATTGCTTGCACCTTCGAACTGGCTATCGCGGTGGTTGCGGGTTGGAAGCGCGCCGATCTCGTTGATGACGTTCATCAGAACCTGCGTGCCGTAGGTCGGAAGACCGGCACCGGTTACCGGGTTTTCAGCCAAAATGGCCTTCCCGACACGAACGGTTTCCATGAAACCTTCGTAGTTATCGATCTTGATTCCTTTGTTGCCGCGGATCGCGACCGCTTTCAGGTTCTTGGACCCCATAACCGCCCCGACGCCGGAACGCCCGGCCGCACGATCCAGGTCATTGACGATACAGGCGAACTTAACGCCGTGTTCGCCGGGGAGTCCGATGGAAGCGACGCGAATTTGCGGATCCTGATGTTTCGCCTTGATGCCTTCTTCGGTGTCCCAAACCGACTTGCCCCAATAATCGGCGGCATCGATCAGTTCGGGCTTGTCATTTTGAAGGAAGAGATAAACCGGTTTCGGAGACTTGCCTTCGAAGATGATCATATCCCAACCGGCGTTCTTCATTTCACAACCGAAGAACCCGCCGGAGTTGGAGCAGGCGATCGCGCCGGTCAATTCCCCCTTAGTGGTCACGGTATAGCGTCCCGAAGTGGACGCGGCCGTACCGGTCAGCGGGCCGGTTGACATGATCAGTTTGTTTTCCGGGGACATGGGATCGACCCTCGGATCGATCTCTTCCACCAGGTATTTTGACGCCAAACCACGCGACCCCAGATACTGGAACGCCCATTCCATGTTTAGCGGTTCGGATGTACAGGTGCCTTCCGTCAGGTTGACACGCAGAAGCTTTCTTGCCCACGCCATGTGATGATATCCCCCTATTTACGCTTCGGGTTGCGCCCCGCCGCCGGTTTGGGCAGCCCAGGCTTTCATTCTGTCGTAACCGGTAGCATCGGCATCGATGAAGGTGATCGCACCTGTCGGGCAGGCTTTCACACAGGCCGGGTCGCCACCGCAAAGATCGCACTTGGTCACTTTGCCGCGTTCGGAAACGTAGTTGATGGTGCCGAACGGGCAAGCAATGGTGCAGACCTTGCAGCCAACACAGGTCGGTTCACAGACCTCTTTCGCACCGGTTTCGGCATTTGCGCTGATTGCCCCGGTCGGGCAAGCGCGTTGACACCAAGCTTCGGAGCACTGGGTGCACGTATAAGCTACGAAACGCCCCTCGTCAGGAAACTTGAAAACCTTGATCCGAGATTTAGACGGGGAGAACATCCCAACATGCTCGATCGAACATGCGATTTCGCATTGGGCACACCCTGTGCATTTCTCGGGAATGATGTTCAATGTTTTTTGCATTTTCCTTCTCTGGAACCTTTCTGGCGACCCTTAGGGCTTTAAAACAAACACTAAGATCGCGGAACGTTGAACTGGAAAATCCACTCGACCAGGGTCCATTCTAATCTCGCGCCACGTCTCCGCAATTCGACTAAAGTCGAACGTCTGCCGGAGAATTTTGAAACCGGAGGTGGTCCTGGAAAATCGGACAGGGTGATTAAGGTGGATTCTGCTGGATAACGGGGCGGCCAGTCCGGAATTGACAAAAAACAATTCACGGATTTGCGCAAATAGGAGAATATTAAGGCCGTCTCTGGATAACAACTTTTGAGCAAGCGCTATGAACACCCTTGCCCCTAGAGGACATAATTCTGCGGGAATGAAGGTCTCGGTCACGGTACGCGCTTTTAATTCGATCACTAAATATTGTGATAAGAACAAGCTCAACCAGGAGCTTGAATACCCCGCCGGTGCGACCCTGGAAGATATCGTGAGCGATTTCAAAGTCCCGCTGAGCGAGCTCTACCTGATCCTGGTCAACGGTCGCGATGTCTCCCCGGGGCTTATTGGGGACTTGCACCTTTCCCATGAACTTGAAGATGGGGATGTGATAGCACTTTCAGGCCCTGCCCCCTACAGCTACGCCTATGGCGCACCCGTCGTCTGATGCGGGGCTGGATTCAGACAGTTTCCAACACTCCCCTTTAAAAACCCCTCTCGCCGCCTTATAATAGGGGTGTCGGGCAACCGACTATGGCGATAAACGCCTTGCGGAATAAGCGTAGTGGACCCGGGGGCAGTACCCGGCGCCTCCACCAATTCCCCACCTGAATTAGGACGGTCGGGGCATTCATGGGGGCGAACCAGGATCGACACGCGTGGTAAAGGCTTGGTTTTTGCTCGGTATGGTACCACCGATATCGGGCCGTTTTCACAAATGCCAACGATAACGAGGCATTTGCTGTCGCCGCCTAAACAGCGGTAGGCAACGGGGTTCGGGAGGCACCTGGCAACAGAAGCCTCCCACTTCGTTTTTGGTTCTTGAACCCCACCATTGCCCATTCTAGGCTGTCACCCCATGAACGAAGACGATACCATCCACTACGACGATACCATCCGCTACGACGTCTGGATCGAGAGTGCGTTGCGCGGCGTGGTCCACCGGGCCGTGAGCTATGTGGTCCAAAACGGGTTGCCGGATGAGCACCATTTCTACATCACCTTCGACACCCAAGCTCCGGGAGTGGTCCTCGCCGGTTTCCTCAGGGCCCAGCACCCCGAGGAAATGACCATCGTGCTGCAGAACCAGTACGAGGATCTGACCGTCGACGACGAAAACATGGGCGTCACCCTTTACTTCAAGGGCCGGGCCGAGCGCGTGGTGGTGCCCTTCGCCTCCATTTCGGGTTTTGCCGACCCGTCGGTTAACTTCGGCCTCCAGCTCAAGATGGTTCCCTCGGACGCGTTGGGGGACGAAGAAAGCGACATCGACCTGCCGGCCATACCCCCCGCGGAAGAGCAAACCGACGAAGCCGGCGACGGCCCTTCGGCCGATGTCATCGCGCTCGACACCTTCCGCAAGAAATAACTCCCGCCCCCCCCACCACATCCGGACACGGAGAGCAGGACATGGGTAAGTTCGTGCACCACACGATGTTTCCGCTGGGCGCTGACGGCACGCCGTACCGAAAACTGACCGACGATTACGTGTCAACCGCCGAATTCGAAGGGCGCACCGTCCTCAAAGTGGCGCCGGAAGCGTTGAAGCTGCTGGCGGCGGAGGCCATGCGCGACGTCTCCCACCTGCTGCGCCCCGGGCATCTGCGGCAACTGGAGACCATCCTCGAAGACCCGGAGGCGTCCGACAACGACAAGTTCGTCGCGCTCGATCTCCTGAAGAACGCCAATATCTCGGCAGGCGGCATCCTGCCCATGTGCCAGGACACCGGCACCGCCATCGTCATGGGCAAGAAGGGTCAGCAGGTCTGGACCGAGGGCGATGACGCGGCCGCCCTGGCCGAGGGGATTCTCAAGACCTATACGGAAACCAACCTCCGCTATTCGCAGGTGGCCCCCCTGGACATGTTCTCGGAATCCAACACCGGGACCAACCTGCCGGCCCAGATCGACATCTTCGCCGCCGAGGGCGCGGCCTACGAGTTCCTGTTCATGGCCAAGGGCGGGGGATCGGCCAACAAGACTTTCCTCTACCAGCAGACCAAGGCGCTGTTGAACCCGGACGCCCTGGTCAAGTTCCTGGACGAGAAGATCAGGACCCTGGGCACCGCCGCCTGTCCGCCCTACCACTTGGCGGTGGTCGTCGGCGGCACCTCGGTCGAGACCAACCTAAAGACCGTCAAGCTGGCCAGTGCGCGCTACCTTGACACCCTGCCGACGTCAGGCAATGCGCACGGACAGGCGTTCCGGGACCAGGAGTGGGAACGGAAGATCCTCAAGATGACCCAGGATATGGGCATCGGTGCTCAGTTCGGCGGCAAGTACTTCTGCCACGACGTGCGCGTGATCCGGTTGCCGCGTCACGGGGCATCCTGCCCGGTGGGCATCGGGGTCAGCTGTTCCGCCGACCGTCAGATCAAGGGCAAGATCACCGACAGCGGTGTTTTCCTGGAACGGCTGGAAACCGACCCCGCCAAGTACCTGCCCGACATCGACGAGGCCGCGCTGGGCGGCGAAGCGGTGAAAGTCGACCTCAACCGCCCCATGAACGAGATCCTGGCCGAACTCACCAAGTATCCGGTCAAGACCCGCCTGTCGCTCGCCGGGCCGCTGATCGTCGCCCGCGATATCGCACATGCCAAGCTTAAGGAGCGCCTCGACGCGGGCGAGGGCCTGCCCGAGTACTTCCGCAACAACGTGGTCTACTACGCGGGGCCGGCCAAAACGCCGGAAGACTATCCCTCGGGCTCCTTCGGCCCGACAACCGCGGGACGTATGGACCCTTATGTCGATCAGTTCCAGGCGGCCGGGGGCTCCAGGGTCATGCTGGCCAAGGGCAACCGTTCGCAGCAGGTGACCAACGCCTGCAAGCGGCACGGGGGGTTCTACCTGGGGTCCATCGGCGGTCCGGCGGCGCGCCTGGCCCGGGACTGCATCAAGAAGGTGGAGGTGATCGAGTACCCGGAGCTGGGCATGGAAGCCATCTGGCGAATTGATGTCGTTGATTTCCCGGCCTTCATCGTCGTCGACGACAAGGGCAACGACTTCTTCGCCGAATTTCAGGCCCCGATGCATAACGGCTGACGCCCCCGCCTTTCGGGTGTTAAGATTTCCGCCTCACCCCGGCGGAGGGTCGGCCATGGCCAGGTCTGACGTCTTCAAGGCGTCGTCTCTGTCCCTCGATCGTCGGAAAGGCGGCCGACATTCTCAACGACATGCTGGACGAAGAGGAGACGACATCATGAAACGGAAAAAAAAGGCTGTGAAGCTCTTCCAGTCCGGCTGCAACTGCAGCCAAGCCATGGCCGTTGCCTTCGGCCGCGATTGCGGACTCGACAAGAAGACCGCCATGAACCTGGGTAGGGCCTTCGGTGGCGGCATGGGGCAATCGGGCAGCACCTGCGGTGCGATCACCGGTGCCATCATGGTGCTGGGGTTCTCTAGGCGCGGGGCGAAGGAGAGCAAGGCCCGGTCCCAGGCCAACGACGCCACCCGGGAACTGCTGGACCGTTTCGTCGAGAACCGGGGTGCGCTGGCCTGCCGCAAGCTCCTGGACAAGGAGGGGCTGGCCGACGCCGAGTGGCTGTGCGCCAAAGGCAAGGGCAAATTCCGCCCCGTTTGTACCGAGATCGTGAAAGAGACGGCAGAGATTCTTGACGACCTGCTGCCAAGGGGGGCCGCCAGGAAAAAATGACACTCGTCATTGGCCCCGGCCCCAAGATGAAAGGGGGGATCGTCCTGCCGGCTCCGGACATGGCAGGCGGCATGGCCCTCAACGACGCGATCGCCCGTCGGCGTTCGGCCCGCGAGTATTCGGGAACCGCCCTGACCCTGACCCAGGTCTCACAGCTCCTGTGGGCAGGCCAGGGCATCACGCATGGCCGCGACTATAGAACAGTGCCCTCGGCCGGCGCCCTGTTCCCCATGGAACTTTACCTTCTGACCGGCGCGGTCGAGGGCCTGACGGCGGGTATCCATCATTACGCCGCCAAGCCCCATGCGCTCAGGAAGATCTCGGGCGGAGACCGGCGTGCGGACCTGGCCGCCATCTGTCTGCACCAGGACTGGATCGCAACGGCGCCGGCCGTGCTCGTCATCTCAGGCGTGGAGGCACGCACCGCCGCCAAATACCGGGACCGGGCGTCACGCTACGTACTTATCGAGGCCGGACACGTGGCCCAGAACGTGGAACTGCAGGCCGTGTCCCTCGGGCTCGGTGCGGCTGTGGTGGGGGCCTTCCGCGACGCGGAACTCCATGCGTTTATCGGCAGCCCGGAGGGGGACAAACCGCTTTACGTGGTGACGCTGGGCCACCCCCGGACTTAGAGCGGATCGTGAGAAATCGAAGCCGCTTCGTGGCGCCACGTTTGGGAATCTCCCGCGACTCCTTTTTCATGAAAGACGCTCTAGCCAAAAAATCAGGACCACGAACAGGAAGCCGACAAATTCGGCAAGGGTGATCAGGATGATCAGTGAGGTGATTCGTCGGGCCGATGGTTTCATCGGTTGCCAGACCCGGGTCATGTACCAGCGCCAGGGAGATAACCAGGACCAACGGTTCCAGTGACGGAAATAACGCCAAAGGGCATTGCCCCAAGGGACCAAGGTGTTGTCCACCTCGTCAGCCCGGGCCTCCTTTTCGGCCACCGGCAGGTCGGCGTAGACTTCCTTAACCAGCAGGGTCGCCCCGTCGGCGGCGGGTTCGACCCGAAAGGACGTTGAGCGCTTCAGCCCGTCGCCATACTCGACGACGAAGCCATCGTTCTCCTCTCTGACGGACAGGGTCAGGTCCAGATCCCGGCCATTGGCATGGTTGCGAAATCTGACCCGGCAGCCCCCGCCATCCAACGCGGTCCACTCATGGAACTCCAGGTGCGGATTGATGCGGAACAGACGCTCCACATCCCGGCACAGGTTCAACAGCGCCGACGGCTCGAACGGCGGCGAGGGACGGCACGGCAGTCGAAAGCTCATCCGGTTGGGCCAAAATGCGGGGCATGGTTTCAGGACAGGTCCTGTCCGGCTGTCATCGGGGCCAACTTGGGAGCCGTATGGGGAATGTCGGTTCAAGCGGATTCCGCTTCAGCGTTCCGGTCTGTTTAGCTATCATGGGGGCGACTTAAGGTTTAATCCTCTTGAAAGAGGGGAATTCAACGTTAAAGGGTTAGGCAAATGAAAGTGATCTCGAAATCCAGACTCTGGCCTCGGTCGAACGCTCTCCCGGCAAGCCTGCTCCTGACTTGCACGCTTTGTATCGGCGTTGGACCGGCTGCCGCCTCGAACGTTGCCGCCTCGAACGTTGCCGCCTCGAACGTTGCCGCCTCGAGCGCTGCCGCCTCGAGTGCTGCCGGAGAGGCGAAACCGGATGAATTGATCAAGAGCGGCAAAGGGAGTTTCGTAGTTTACTGCTCGCCCTGTCATGGGACGGCCGCCGACGGCAACGGCCAGATGGCCGTGATGTTAAAGACGGAACCCGCCAATCTCACGCGGCTTCGCCGTGAAAACGGCACTTTCCCCACGGATTGGGTCACCAAGGTCATTTACACAGGGGGACGGTTCCTCGGTCACGGGGGGGATATGCCCGTTTGGGGCGACGCTTTCGGCGGTAGATCCAAGGAGAAAATCGATAGTATCATTGAATACCTGAAGACCATTCAAACCGATCCTGGATTCCGACCTTCGCCGAAATAGCGCAATAGCGACATTCGCGCGAGAATTCCGCAACCGGGGAATCTGATGCTGGAGATCGCTTAAACGCTTTGCGCCCGCGCCAGAATCATTATCTAATGACAAGCAATCGAAGCCGTCTACGGGGGCTGCCATGCTGAACGCATTTTCCATCTTCGTCCTGGCTTTTCTGTTTCTGGCCGTGGTCCTGGTCTTCCTGGGGGTCAAGACGGTGTCGCAGGGGTTCGAGTTCACGGTCGAGCGCTTCGGCCGTTTCACCCGTTCCCTGAAGCCGGGCCTGAATCTGATCATCCCCATGGTGGACCGCGTCGGTCACATCATAAATATGATGGAGCGCGTCCTTGACGTGCCTTCGCAGGAAATCATCACCCGTGACAACGCCATGATCACCGTGGACGGGGTGGTCTTCTTCCAGGTTCTGGATGCGGCCCAGGCGTCCTACGAGGTCAATCAGCTGGAACTGGCGATCCTTAATCTCACCATGACCAACATCCGGACCGTGATGGGGTCCATGGACCTGGACGAACTCCTGTCCCAGCGCGACCAGATCAACACCCGGCTGCTAACCGTGGTTGACGAGGCGACCAACCCCTGGGGCGTCAAGGTGGCCCGCATAGAGATCAAGGACATCTCGCCGCCCCGCGATCTGGTCGACGCCATGGCGCGCCAGATGAAGGCCGAACGCGACAAGCGCGCCAGCATCCTGGAAGCCGAGGGCAAGCGCCAGGCGGCGATCCTGGAAGCCGAGGGCCAGAAGCAGTCGGCAATTTTGGAGGCCGAAGGGCGGCGCGAGGCCGCCTTCCGCGACGCCGAGGCCCGCGAACGCGAAGCGGAAGCCGAAGCCAAGGCGACGGTCATGGTGTCCGATGCCATCGCCACGGGCGACGTGCAGGCGGTGAACTACTTCGTCGCCCAGAAATACATCGAGGCACTCAAAGATATCGCGTCCGCGGAAAACGAGAAGCTGGTCCTGCTGCCCATGGAGGTGATGGGCGTGCTGGGATCGCTGACCGGCATCACGGAACTGGCCAAGGAGGCCTTCCGTGACACAAGTGACAAAAAACCGGCCAAGCCCGCCATGCCCTTGCGCGCCTCCGAGCCCGCGCCGGTGATCCACGAACGGCTCAAGGCGCGCCGTCCCTGGGGCGATGATGAGGACGAGGACTAGTCGTAAATGGAGATTATGGAAATCCTGCCGCCGCTCATCTTCTGGCACTGGTTCATCCTTGCGGTGCTGCTGGTGGTGCTTGAGGTTTTCGCTCCGGGCGTGGTGTTCCTGTGGCTTGCCATCGCCGCCGTTCTCACGGGGTTCGTCAAGCTGGCGACCCCCGACCTGATCTGGGAATACCAGTTTCTGATCTTCGCGGTGCTCTCGATCATCAGCGTCGCCGCCGGACGTCTTTGGGTCCGTCAGCACCCCACCGCCACCGACCATCCGACGCTCAACCGCCGTGGCGAACGGTACGTAGGACGCCATTTCACCCTGCAAGAGGCAATCGTCGACGGCCAAGGCAAGCTCAAGGTGGACGACACCACGTGGAAAGTTTCGGGCGAAGACATGGCGGCCGGAACCAAGGTCTCTGTCACCGGCGTTGACGGAACGGCGTTGGTCGTCGAAAAATCTGAGGGAACCTGACGCGCGAGGCCCCTTCGTCATGTTCTGTCCCGATCTCCTCATTGACGGCCCCGACGCAGCCCCCCTGACCGTAGCGCTGGCCCATGGAGCCGGGGCGGCCATGGACACGCCCTTCATGTCCGCCTTCGCCCAAGGTCTGGCCGGTCATGGTTGCCGGGTGGTCCGGTTCGAGTTCCCCTACATGGCGGAGCGCCGAACCTCGGGAATGAAGCGGCCGCCCGACCGGGCGAACGTACTGCAGGATACCTGGCGCGCCGTGATCGCCGAACTGGGGCCGGAACGCCTGGTGATCGGCGGCAAGTCCATGGGGGGGCGCGTGGCGAGCCTGCTGGCCGACGGGGCGCACGTCCGGGGATTGGTCTGCCTCGGCTATCCTTTCCACGCCATGGGCAAACCGGACCAGCCCCGCATCGAGCACCTGCTGGAGATCGCGACCCCAACCCTGATTCTGCAGGGCACCCGCGATTCCATGGGCGGGTCGGATAAAGTTCCGGGCTACGGCCTGTCCAGTGCCGTTCACCTCCACTGGCTGGAGGACGGCGACCACGGCTTCAAGCCGCGCAAGGCCTCCGGACGCACCGAGGCCCGGAACTGGGCCGAAGGGATTGAGGCCGTCGCCGCGTTCCTGAACAGCCTGAGTCAGAACCGCCCGTGAGCATCAGCGCCGAGTTCCGGGACCATGTTCTCGACCTGTTGGCCGATCTGGGGGCGGTCCGGGCGCGTGCCATGTTCGGCGGGGCGGGGCTTTATCTCGACGACACCATGTTCGCGCTGATTGCCCGGGACGTCCTCTATTTCAAGGTCGACGAGGGCAACCAACAGCCCTACAAAGACGCGGGATCGCAGCCCTTCGTTCCCTTCGCGGACAAGGCCTACGCCATGTCCTACTGGCAGGTTCCGCCCGAGGTGATGGAAGATCCGGGAACGCTCTGCTGTTGGGCCGGAAAAGCCCGGGACGCGGCCCGGCGCAGCGGAAGGGGGAAGGGATGAGTCCGGAGGACGGCACGCGGCTCCGCAAGCACTCGGTGCTGATCGCCGGGCACCGCACCAGCGTGTCCCTTGAGGACGCCTTCTGGGAGGCCCTGAAGGAGATCGCAGGGCACCGTCGCCAGTCCCTCAATCAGCTGGTGGCCGAGATCGACCAGACTCGCAACGCCGGCCTGTCGGGCGCCATTCGCGTCTTCGTCCTGGAGCATTACCGTAGGCCCTAACCCCACCTCACCGCCCCGAAGGCCAGCAATATCCCGAAGACCGCCTGGGTACGCGCGGTTCCGGCGAGGATCAGGTTGAAGCCGGGGCCCGGCTCCATGAACTGGACCTTGCGGATCTGCAGCAGCGCCAGGGGCAGCGCCAACAGTGCCAGCCACACACCGTCGCCCGCTTCGAGGCGCACCAAGGCGACGACCAGGACGTAGGGTGTCAGCATCAGCGCCGAATAGACGATCCGCGATGCCCGGCGCCCGAGCGCAATCGCCAGGGTGCGCCGTCCGGCAATTTCATCCGCGTCCATGTCCCGGTAGTTGTTGACCATCAGGACGGCAGCCGCCATGCAGCCCAGCGCAGCCCCCGCCACCAGGGCCTTGAAGCTGACGGTGGGGGACTGAAGCCAGTAGCTCCCGAAGACGGCAGCAAGACCGAAGAACAGGAAGACGAAAAGCTCTCCCAAGGGGGTGTAGGAGAGCGGCCGGACGCCCCCCGAATAGGCCCACCCGGCCACGAGCGCCGCCAGCCCAATGCCTAAGATGACGGCGCCGCCGACCCAGATCAGATAGGCCCCGCCGAGCGTCGCCGCCCCGAAACAGGCGAAAGCCGCCACGCGCACCAAGCCAGGCGACGCCCATCCCTGTGCGGTGATCCGTACCGGGCCCGTGCGCCCCGGCAGGTCGGCGCCGCGTTCGAAGTCGGCGGCATCGTTGTGCAGGTTGGTGCCGATCTGGATCAGGACGGCGGCGGTAAGGGCCACGATCAGCGGCCCCCCTTGCACGACGCCCGCATCCTGCCAGGCCAGGGCCGTACCGACGACGACGGGAACGGCGGCAAGGCTTAGGGTCTTGGGGCGGGCCGCCAGCCACCACAGACGCAGCCTCCGCGGAGGAATCCAGTCTCTGCTCACGTCGGTCTGTATCCCCAATGCAGGCAGGCGATGCCGAACGACAGGTTGCTGTATCCCACCCGTTCCAGGCCCGCCGTTTCCAGATGGGCCTTCATCTCCTCCTGGCCGGGGAAGCGGCGGATGGATTCCACCAGGTAGTCGTAGGCCGCCGGCTGGCGCGCCACCCAGGCGCCGAGCCTCGGAATCACCAGGAAGGAATAGAGGTCGTAGAAAGGCTTAAGCCACCAATGCGGACAGGAGAATTCCAGGCACAGGAACAAACCGCCCGGCCTGAGTGCACGGACGATCTCGGCCAAGGCCCCGTCAAGGCTGGTCATGTTGCGCATGCCGAACGCGATGGTTATCAGGTCCGCCGCACCGTCCGCCAAGGGCAGGGCCTCGCCTTCGCCGGCGATGCAGGACCAGCCCCGTTGTTCGCCCGCGCGCATCATGGGCAGGCTGGGATCAAGCACGCAGACCCGGCGCCCCGGGGTCCGCGCCAGCCGTCGTGCCACGTCGCCGGTGCCGCCCGCCAGGTCCACCACGACCCCGTCGGCGATCTCCCCGGCCCGGCGCACCATGGCCCGCTTCCACAAACGATGGATGCCGAAGCTCAGCATATCGTTCATGAGGTCATAGCGCGGCGCCACGCCGTCAAACACGTCGCGAATGCGCCGCCGCCGTTCGGCGGACGTGACGTCCTTAAAGCCAAAGGTATGCGTGAGTGGATCGGTCATCGGCGGATGCCAAAGATTCCCTTGATCAGGTCCTCGGGCTTCACTTTCTGTTGTTGTTGCGGTTCGCTCGACCCGCTCTTGGGCGGCGGTGGCGCCATGCCCCCGTCGGCCGACGTGCTGCCCTGTGTGGAGGGCTGCTGACCGCCCCCCAGGACGCCGGGCAGAAGGGTGTCGAGCACTGCCCCCACGCCCTTCTTCTTTCTCAGCCGGTCGGTCAGATTTCTGACCCCCGGGATACGCACCCCGCCACCGGGAAGCTTCGCCGTGTCCAGCTTAACATTGGGCGCATCCAGGGGGCCGTTGACCGTGAACGGCAGCGAGATCGTCTGCTGGGCCGTTTCGATCAGGATCTGCGTCAGCAAGTTCCGGGCGAGATCAACCCGCCCTTGAACATCGAGGGACCATCCGGCCAGGTCCACCATACCGGTCGCTTTGCCGTTGCCAACGGCCGAGACCAGGGTCAAGTCCTCGGAACGGGCAATTCCGTTCCGTATGGCAAAGCTTCCCGTCAGGTCCGCGATCCCATCTGTCTTGCCCCCCAGCGTGCCGCCCAACTGGTTCAGTCCCATGATGAGGTCGAGCATGCCGGCCAGTGCCGAGCCCTTGGCTCCCTTCCTCACGTTGATGCCCTTGACCGCAATCGAGCCCTTGCCGCCCAGCGCCGAGATCAGCTCGGCCACACTTGTGCCGGAGGAACTGATTTCCAGATCAAGGCCGAGATTTCCGCCGGCGATCCCCTTGCCCGCCGCTTGGGCCATGTCGAGGGCCTGAAGCTTCAGCGTGGATGCCAGGCGCGGAACGCCCGTCGCGTCCACCACCGCCGCGCCGTTGACGGAGCCGCCGAACAGGCGCCCGGTAATCTTGTCTGCCCTGAGCACGCCGTTGGTCAGATTGAGCAGAACGTTCGCCTCCTCGAACCGATGGCCCTGGTAGACCAGGGCCGCTGCATCCAAGACGACATCGGCATCCAACCCCTTGAGCGCCGAAAGGTCCAGCGGTGCGCGCGACCATCGCGGATCGATCCCGCCTGCCCGCACGCCCACGGGATGGACGGCGGCCCGGTCGTTGGCCGGCGCATCCGGAACCGCGAAGGACGCCGGAACAAGGCCGGGAATCCCGAACGGCAGACGCTCGATGGCCGCCGTCCTCCGGACCGGCAGGAAGGCGTCGACGGGAATTTCGCCGGTTGCCAGATTGGCGGTCACCTTGGGCCGGTCTCCGGACAACACCACGTTTCCGGTACCGGACAGATTGACGGACCCCACGCTACCGTGGATCGCGCTGAGCTGCACCGCATCCAGCCCACCCTTGGCGTGCAGGGCCAGGTCCATGCCACCTAAGCGCCCCGCCGGCCGGTAGTCGACCCCGAGGGCACGCACCAGGCGGACCAGATCCTTGGCCCTTACCGACAGATCGGCATCGAACTCAGGCACCGGCAGCAGGACCGCCTTACCCTCCAGGCCGATGTCCGCTCCTGCGGCCTTGACCCTGGCATACAGGACCGGATCGAGGAGAGAACCGTTCCCCTTGGCCGAAACCGAAACCGCGCCCAGGTTCGCCAAGACAGGCGAGACGTCCCAGCCTGTCAACTTCATCAAGCGCCCCAGGTCCTTGGCCTTGAGGTCGACGGCAAGGTTCTCCAGAACCGGCACCTCGCCCAGTTTAGCAACGCCGCCTTTGACCGTCACCGAGGCCCCGGCCACGTCCTTGACGCGGAACTGCCGCAAATTGAGCGACCCGTCGTGCAGGGTGCCGTCGATCAGCACATCCTTGATCGGTGTCTGATGATACACGAGCTGTCCGACCCGCGCCTTGAAGTTGGCATTGAAGGTCTTCAGCACCGCAAGTCCGGTCAGAGGGGCGGCGGTGGCGTTCCCTGGTTCAGGGCCGTCCGCCGGGTCGCCCTGACCCGGAGATGCGGTTTGCCCCGAAACGGATGTTGGGGCCACCACGGGCAGATAGGCGTCAACGTTGATACGGTCGAGCACGAGATCCGCATCAACCTCCAGCCGGCGCCCGGGAACCACGGTCACGCCCCCGGTCAGATGGGAACTGTCGACAGTGGTTTGCAAACCGACGAACTGGATCTGGTGCGGTGTCGCGGTCAGGTCACTCTTGAACTTCAACTTGCGCAGGCGGTCATTAGGCACTCCCCCGATATCGCCGCCCAACCAGGCCAGCACCTCCCGGAAATCGGAGGCGGAGGCCTCGATTCCCCCCTCAAACAGAGGCTTTCCGTCCTTGGGGGTCAGGAACCCGAACACCACCACTTCCGTGTTGCCGGGCATTCTGGCCGACAGTTGGCTCAGCGTCACCGCCCCGTCTGCCAGTTCCGCGCTGGCCCTGACCTGGCGAACCAGCCCACCACGGTAGGTCACCGCATCGACAGCCAGCCGCACGCCCGCTGACAGACCGGACGGCAACGAAAAGGGGCCCGAGGGGGCAGTTTTTCCGGGCGCGGGTGCGGGCGGCACCCGATCCGTGTTTCCCGCCTTTCGGGTTCCCGGTGCCTTCCTGGCCCTGGGCGCAGCCGGTGTCAGCCAGGAATCCAAATCGATCCGACTGACTGAAACATCCGCCTGCAGACTCGTGGCCTCGCCCAATTCCACCGCAACGGTGCCACTCCCCAGCGCATCTCCCAGATTGAGAGACATCTCGGTGAGACCGACCTCGGAGGAGGAACCGGCGAGCACACCGCGTACCGTAAAAGCCCGGGACAGAAGCTCCGGTAGAACCATGCCGCCGGCAACCCCGCGGATCAATCCCGCCAGGTCTTCCCCCTTCAGGTCCATCTTGCCCTTGAAGCGCGGTGCCTCTTGCAGACCGACCACAGTTCCCGAAACCTTCAGCGAAGAGTTCCCCGCCCCGGCTCCGATGGCCAGGTTCACCGGCATGGTCCGCCCGTGGATAATCTTGCCGAGCGCCAATTCGTAGCCTAGCGGCATACCGCGGACGCTGAACCGGCCCGCGCTCTCGAACGGCCCGTGCAGGGATGCCATGGCAACGCGGGCGTCGATATTCTCGATCTGCTCGATGGTTCCGCTTCGCGCATCCGTGTAGACCAGGGTTCCGTTCTGAATCACGAAGTTGTCGAGCCGGACGTCAAGTCCGCGCCCTGACGCATCCCTGTCCGACGCCGGACCGGTTTCGGCTTTGACCTCGCCTTTGGGCGCGGCCTGCGGCTCGAAGAGCCAGTTGGCACTGCCGTCGGCCAGCACTTCCAGGCTTACCACAGGCTCGACCAGGAGCACCTCTTCAATCTGGATGTTTCCGGTCAGAAGGGGACCGAATGCGATACGGACCTCAACGGACTTCAGGAGCGCCATCTCGGGCGATGCCGCCCCTGCCAAGTTGGACAATTCGATATCTTCCGCCACCAGGGCCGGAGCCGGGAGGAGGGCGATTTGGATGTCTCCGTTGATGACCAGGTCGCGGCCGGTTGCCTCCTTGACCTGACCGGCAATGAAGGCCTTGTATTCGTTCCAGTCAATCAGACTGGGCGCAACGAGCACGCCGGTCACGAGGACGGCGACCAGAGCCGCAATTCCAAAAATCCAACCGTTGTGCACGTCGAGACCTCCAAATCCGCTTCGGATAGTATGCCAGACGGCACCCGGATCAAACCCCCGGCTGGCCGGCCCGTTCCGCTGCCAGGCCCGGTAGGCGTGCCACGCCCAGCAAAATCAGGAGTTGGAGAACGGATTCCACTAGCTCCTCCGGGACCATCCGTATCGGAACAGCTTGTAGATCTCCATCACCACCACCAGACCTAGGGCCATGGGCGCCACGGTGAGCCAGGTGTCCAGCGTCAGCGGCTCGACGCGTAGGACGCTGTTCAGTCCCGGAATATGGGCCGACATGATGTGCAGCGTTTGGGCCGTCGGCACCACGAACAGCAGGAACGGGTTGACCAGAAGCGAATGGCGAAACACCGACTTGCGTTCGGAGCGGCAGTTGAAGACATGGGCGTTCTCGAAACTGACCATGAGCAGCAGCAGTGCATTCCGGGCCGTGGTCTCGCTCATGCCCGAGTCCAGCGCCCACTGGAAGAACAGGAAAGCCACCACCCCGATGAAAGTCCCCGAGAGGAGCGTCTGTTCGATCATGGGCCGGTCGAAAATGGGCTGCCTGGGCGGCCGGGGTTGGCGCTCCAGCACATCATCCTCGCCCTTCTCGATGGAAAGTGCCACATGCTGGATCCCGTTGGTCACCAGGTTGAGCCACAGCAGTTGGACGGCGAAAAGCGGCAGCGGCAGTCCGGCGAGGAAAGCGAGGAAGAAGAGCACGATCTCCGACGCCCCCGTACTGACCAGCAGGTAAACCACCTTGCGCACGTTGTCGTACGCGATGCGGCCTTCTTCCACCCCGCTGACGATGGAGGAGAAGTTGTCGTCGGTGATGATCAGGTCTGCCGCCCCCCGGGCCACGTCGGTACCTTCCTTACCCATGGCGGCGCCGATGTGGGCGGCCCTAAGCGCCGGAGCATCGTTGACCCCGTCCCCTGTCACGGCAACGAAGTGGCCGGCCTTCTGCAGGGAGTGGACGATGGCCAGCTTCTGCATGGGCTCGACGCGGGCGAAGACCTTGACCGTGTCGGCCAGGCAATCGACCTCGGCGGGATCGCTTGCCAGCTGGGTTAACTCGACTCCGGTCACCACGTCTTCCGGGTCCTCGGCGATGCCCAGTTCGCGGGCAATGGCGAGCGCGGTCGCCGGGTGGTCACCGGTGATCATGCGCACATCGATTCCGGCCCGCCCGCATTTCGCAACCGCTTCCGCCGCCTCGGGCCGCAACGGGTCGATAAGTCCGACCAGTCCAAGGAAGTCCAGTTCTGCCAGTCCGCCGACCGTCAGGTCTTCCACGTCCCCGCAGGCCAGCGCAATAACCCTGTATCCGTCGGCCGCCATGCGAGTGGCTTCGGCCAGCATGGCTTCCGCGTTACTGCCGGCGCACATGGGGATCACCACTTCGGCGGCGCCTTTGACGTGCGTTGTCACGCGGTCTCCGCTCCGGTTGAAACTGGCGGCGAAACGGCGCGCAGGCTCGAAGGGAATGGAATCCGCCTCCGGGTGACTTTCCAGAAGCACGCCCTGGTCGTGGCCAAGTTTCCCGGCCATGACCAGAAAGGCCACGTCCACCGTGTCCCCGAAATGGTGGTATCGGCCGTCCTTCATCAGGCGAAAGGAGGCTTCGTTGCAGAGCGCCCCGGAAATGGCCAGCCGCTCCAGGGCTTCCCGGTCCCCATCCTCCAAAGGACCGCCTTCCCGACGAAAGCCGCCCTCGGGAACATAGCCCTGCCCGTCGACCATGATCTCGCCTTTTTTTGGAAGGAAGACACGCTTGGCGGTCAGCTCGTTGCAGGTCAGCGTTCCCGTCTTGTCACTGGCAATCAGCGTACATGCCCCGGGAGCCTCGGCCGCGGGCAGGGAGCGCACGATCACGTTGCGCCGAGCCATACGGGCGCTGCCGATGGAGAGGGCGATGGTAATGGCGACCGGCAGCCCTTCGGGAATGGCGGAAACGGCCAGCGCTACCGACACCAGAAAGATTTCGGCGAAAGCCACTCCCTTGAGGTACTGGGCCACGCCCAGGACCGCCACCGCGAGCACCACGAGACTGCCGATGGTCCGCGTGAAGCGCTCCAGGCGCACCACCAAGGGCGGCGCCGTAGTGTCGGCACCGGCAAGTGCCTGAGCGATGCGGCCGATCTCGGTGTGTTGGCCGGTCCGGGTCACCACACCTTCGGCGCGGCCGCTGATGACCGTCGCCCCAGCATGCAGCATGTTGCGGCGGTCACCGGTCGCCGCCTGTTCCGGCAGCACGAGGTCAGCCTCCCGCCCGACAGGGACGGACTCGCCGGTGAGCAGGGACTCATCGACCCGCAGGTCCTTGGCGTCAAGAAGACGGATATCCGCCGGGATCAAGGCCCCGGATTCCAGGAGAACCACGTCGCCCGGCACCAAACCGGTGCTGTCAATGCGGTCCCGGTTGCCTTCCCGGCGCACCACCACCCAATTGCGGATCATGGAATTCAACGCCTCGGCGCTGCTCTCGGCCTTCCATTCCTGAATCGTACCGATAACGGCATTGATCTGCAGAACCGCGAAGATGAATCCCGCATCCGCCATTTCGCCAATGATCATCGAGACCACGGCCGCCGCCAACAACAGATAGATGAGCGGGCTCTTGAACTGGCGTAAATAGACGATCAGCGGACTAATCCGCTTGGCCCGGGGCAGGACATTGGGACCGAAGAGTCCCTGGCGCTCCACCACCTCCTCCGCGCTCAGGCCCTGCGGGCGAGTGTCCAGGACACGAAGCATGTCCTCCCGTCCGGTGGCGTGCCAGAGCCGGTGTGCGATCTGTTCGAGATTCATAGCCTTCTGCCCTTCTCTGGACTCGACGTTACAGGGACGGCGGGAAAAGGGTCAATCCCGGGTTGGACAGCGGGCAACCCGGCCCAGTACGTGACGCGCGCCACATGACATCTCCTCAACTTCTCTGGACAAATCGCCCCAAACCGAGAAGCGCCGGATGGTCGTTGAGAACCACGGCGGTGGGAATTTCCTTCAGGTATTCCCGGAACCGGCCCTTGGCTTCGAACCGGGTGCGGAACGCCGACATGGCAAGCACGTCCGCCATCCGAGGCACGATCCCCCCAGCGATGTAGACTCCGCCGCGAGCCCCCAAGGTCAGCGCCAGATTGCCGGCCGCAGTTCCCAACATGGCCAAGAATATGTCTAGCGCCTCGCGGCACACGGCAGACGATCCGTCCAGGGCCCGTCCTGTGACGTCGACCGGCTCCAGACGCTCGGGCTCGGCCGTTCCTTCCAGCATCGAGAGTGCCTCGAATAGGTTGACCAGTCCGGGGCCCGACAGGACCCGCTCAGCGGAAACATGTCCGAAGCGCTCGCGCAGGATGGCCAGGATCTCCGCCTCGCGGGGCTCCGTCGCCGCCATGGTGACGTGCCCACCCTCGGTGGAAAGCGGCACCCAGCCCCCTGGGGTCGGCACCACCGCCGCCACCCCAAGGCCGGTGCCCGGTCCGATGACGGCGCATGGACTGTCCGGCGCCACCGTGCCGCCGCCTAGCCCCATCAAGTCCGCAGCTTTCAGATGAGGAACGGCAAGCGCCACGGCCATAAAGTCGTTGACGACATCAAGCCGCTCCAGACCCAATTCGCGCCGGGTATCCTCGATTGAGAATCGCCAGTCGAGATTGGTCATCGCCACCGTATCGCCCGTCACCGGCGACGCGATGGCGATGGCGGCCGAGCGCGGCGTAACGGGCGGGCGCACCTCGGCCAGGTAGGCGCGGACAATGTCGAACAGGCCGCCGAATTCCGCGCAGGGCAGAATCTTGACATCTTCTGCCGATCCCTGCTCCCCGACGAGCGCGAAGCGGGCATTCGTGCCACCGATGTCGGCGATGAGGCCGGGAGCGGAAAGAAAGGCTGTCATGGGCTCACACGACGAAAGGAGCCTCGCGCAAAACAGCGAGGAAAGCGTCGCGCCAGACCGTGAGCGTGTTAACCTGGATACTTTCCATCATCGCCTCCCAGCGCTCCTTGCGCTCGGCCAACGGCATCTTCAGAGCGCGGGCCATGGCCTCGGCGGTCCCGTCGAAATCGAATGGATTGACGATCAGCGCCGCATCGAGCTCCCGCGCCGCGCCGGCAAAACGCGACAGCACAAGAACTCCCGGATCCTTGGGGTCTTGGCAGGCCACGTACTCCTTGGCCACCAAGTTCATGCCGTCACGTAGCGGCGTCACCAGCCCGACCTTGCTCGCCCGATAGAATCCAGCCAGTTGCTGGCGGTCGAAGCTCTTGTTGAGGTAGTTGATGGGCACCCAGTCGAACTCGCCGAAAAGCCCGTTGATGTGCCCGGCCAGGCCCTCCAGGTTGGAGCGGATGTCCTTGTACTCGGGCACCTCGGACCGTGACGGTGGCGCGATCTGGACCATGGTCACTTTGCCGCGGATGGAGGGGTGCGTCTCCAGGAGACGCTGGAACGCCTCGAAGCGCTCCACCAAACCTTTGCTGTAGTCGAGCCGATCAACACCGACCAGCCAAGCGCGGTCGCCCGGATGCGCGCAGATCTTCTTTCCTTTGGGTGACCGGGCCGCCCTCTCGCCGGCCTTGATGAAACCTTCGGCATCGATCCCGATGGGAAAGATCTCGACCCGAAGCGTCTGCCCGAAGGCATGGACAAGATGGTTGCTCATGATCCCCCCCCCCGCCTCATGGATCACGTAGTCAAGGAAGGCCCTAAGATCATTTTCCGTCTGGAACCCCACGACGTCGTAGGCACACAAGGCCTCCACCAGGCTGCGGTGTCCGGGCAACGCCGTCAGGATTTCCAGGGCGGGAAACGGTGTGTGGAGGAAAAACCCCATGGGCCGCTTTACCCCAAGACGCTGCAGTTGCTCGCCCAACGGAATCAGGTGGTAGTCGTGGACCCAGATCAGGTCATTCGCCTTAAGCAGAGGAACCAGTTTCTCGGCAAACAGTGCGTTGACCTCAAGATAGCCTGACGTGTTTTGCTTGCTAAATGCAGTCAGATCAAGGCGATAGTGGAATAATGGCCACAGGCTGCGGTTGGCAAAGCCATTGTAGTATTCGTTATAGCGTCGACGTGAGAGGTCCAGGGTGGCGTAGGTGACATTGCCGACCTGCGTTATTATGGGCTCGGATGCGGTCCGGTTTCCGACCTTGCCGCTCCAGCCGAACCAGACGCCGCCGTGTTCCTGCAGGGCGTCCTGCAACGCGACCGCCAGTCCGCCGGCACGAGCTTTCGTGTCAGTGGCGACCGCAACACGATTCGAGACGACGACCAATCGGTTCAAAATGCTTCCCTCCACTTCTTGCTGAGTTGAAGAGCGGAATTGATCAACCCGACCATGGAATAGGTCTGCGGAAAGTTGCCCCACAGCTCCCCGGTTTCAGGATCAATATCCTCGGACAACAAGCCCAAATGGTTGGTGGACTGTATCATATTTTCGAACATGTCGCGTGCTTCATCGATCCGTCCGACAGCCGACAGGGCGTCGATGAACCAGAACGTACAGATATTGAAGGCGGTCTCCGGAAAGCCGAAATCGTCCTTCTGGGCGTAACGGAACAGGTGGTTGCCCTGCCTTAACGCCTTTTCGATGGCGGCAACCGTGCCGACGAAGCGAGGGTCGTCGCCTTCCGTGAAACCGATTTCGTTCATCAGGAGAAGACTGGCGTCCAACTCTTCGCCGTCAAAGCTTTCGACGAAGGTGTTCTTCTCGGTGTCAAAGGCGCGGTCATGGATCACATCGCGTATGCTGTCCGCATGTTCGCGCCAATAGGCCTCGCGGGAATAGAAGTCCAACTGCCCGGCGATGCGGGCCAAGCGGTCGGCCCCCGCCCAGCACATGATGGACGAATAGGTATGGACCCGTTTCATAGTCCTAAATTCCCACAGGCCTGCATCGGGCTTGTCGTAGAGTTCGATGCACCGCTCGCCGATGGCCTCCAGGCGTTCGAACAGAACCTTGTCGCCGGGTTTGGTGAGCCTCTGGTCGAAGAAGGTCTGGGCAGCGGCCAGGATAACGCTGCCGTAGACGTCGTTCTGGATGTGCTCGTAGGCTTGGTTGCCCTTGCGCACGGGTCCCATGTTGCGGTAGCCGGGGAGGTTGTCGATGAAATCCTCGATCAAGGTTTTGCCCAGCGCCACTCCATAGACCGGTTGCAGGTGCCCGCCATCTGCGTCGGCGACGATATTGGTGATGTAGCGGAGGTGGTCTTCCATGGTTCGGGTCGCCCCCAGCCGGTTCAATGCCTGAACCACGAAATAGGCGTCCCGGAGCCAGCAGTACCGGTAGTCCCAGTTGCGCTCGCTCCCTGAGGCCTCTGGAATCGAGGTCGTGGGCGCGGCGATGATGGCGCCGGTCTCCTCGAAACTGCAGAGCTTCAACGTGATGGCGGCGCGGATAACCGCCTTTTGCCACTCGAAGGGAATGGCGAGGTATCGCACCCACTCCTGCCAGTACTCGTGGGTCATCTCGAAGAATTCGTGCGCCGTCTGCACGATGCCGGTGGGCAGGCTCTCGTCGATGCCGAAGAACATGCTGGTTTCTTCTTCAAGAAGGAACGCCACCTCGTTGGCTATATAGGCGATGGGCGCATTGGTGGTGCAGCGTAGCGCCATATTGGGGCCGGCATAGCGCATATGGCTGGAGCCGCGCGAACACTGACAGCCTTCGGTGCCGTACGAAAAGGTCGGCCGAAGCCGGATGGTGATACGGGGGTGCCCCTTCACCGGACGCAGGTGGCGGATCATGGTGACCGGCCGGAACACCCGGCCCCGGGCCTTGAAGCGCGGCGCGAAGTCGGTGATCTCGACCGCGTTGCCGTGCCTGTCGAACAGGGTCGTGACCAGGATCGCCGTGTTGTGCATGTAGCGCTGTTTGGAGTGTGAGAAGTCCTCGATCACCACATCAAAGAAGCCACGCGAGGCTTCCTCGCGGTTACCCATCAGAAGGCTGCAGAACACTGGATCCCCGTCGAAACGGGGCAGGCAGGACCAAACCACGCGGCCCATGCGGTCGATTAGCGCCGAGAAGGTGGAGTTGCCGATCAGGCCAAGGTTTAGGTCGCTCACGCTGCACCCTCTAAAGCTGGATATGGAGCGCCGCCAACCTGCCCGCAACGAGGGGCCGAAGTAAAGGGGAACTTAGAGTACGATCGACATAAACCGAGTCATTACCGTGACTTGGTTTATGTCGTGACCATGCCTTGGTTTATGTCGTGAATCATCCTATATTTCAAAAGGATAGAGCGAATTTACGCGACAGATCCGAACCATCTTATAGCCCCGATTTGCCACGATCCGCTCTGGAGAACAACTAGCTTGCGTCACCGGATGTGCGGTTGAGCCGCCAGGCCCGCAGTTGAGCGCGGCGCCGGGTCTTAAAGCGGGTGCTGTCCCTGCTCTTCCGGACGTCGTTCCAAACCTGGTTGCGCTCCAGCTTCTTGCGCACCCGCTGCGTCACCGCCACGTGGGTGCTGTCCAGGCCTTTGATCCGGGCCTCCCGCCAGGCCTGAAGCTGGTCGTGGCGGATCGACATCCGGTCGGGCGCATCCCCCCCGGACGAAGCGGCGGCGCGCCGGGCCCGGAAGCCGTCGTTGAGGACCGCCATTTGCCGAGCGGGAGACGTGTGGGTTTGCATCCGCCCGTCCGCCGTCTTCCGGTTCTCCCACAGCCGGGTTACTTTGGCGCGGTAGCGCTCGCCGTATTTGGACGTACGCGAATGATAATAGGTGGCCGCCTTGATCCAAGAACCGGTCTCCTTGAAGGTCTGCTTCAGGAACTTGGCGCCGTAGGCAACGTTGGCCGCCGGGTCGAAAGCATGGTTCAAGCTGACGAAATTGTCGCCGTGATGATGGAGATTGATCTGCATGCAGCCGACGTCGATGTTGGTCACCCCCCGGGCCATCAGCTGACGCACTTCGGCAATGGCCGACGGCTTGGTGGGAAAGAAACGCCCCTCCCCGCCCGAGGTTACCGTCCACGGCCAGGCAATATTTTCCGACCTGCCGTCCATCCAGCGCCCCGACTCCGCCAGGGCGATCGCGGACAGGAGGTGCTTGGGAATGGCCTGGGTGCGTTCGGTGCGCGCGGTCTCGATGAGACAGATATCTTTTGTGTCTACAAAGGCTTGTGCGGATTCCGCCATCAGCAGGACTGCCGCCGCGATGCCCAGTGCCAGGATATGTATCCGTAACCACATGCCGTCTGCTTCCCGTTGGTTCCGTTGTTTGTTGCCGGAAACGGAGCAAACGGCATGCCAACCTCAGTTCCGGGGCGGGCTCCCGCCACCGTCGCCCAGCGGACGCTGCATCAGGACCATGTCGACCCAGCGCCCGAGCTTGAATCCGGCCGACTTCAGACAACCCACATCGACGAACCCTTGGGAGGCATGGAGCGCCACCGACACCACGTTTTCCGAATCCCCGATCGCCGCCACCATCTGGCGGTATCCCAAGTCCGTGCAGAGACGCACAAGATGTTTGAGCAGCATCCGCCCCACCCCACGTCCCATGGCCTGGGGCGCCACGTAGATGCTGTCCTCCACCGTGAGACGGTAGGCCGAGCGCGGCCGGAACTGGGCCGCGTAGGCAAAGCCCAAGACTTCACCGTTCCTTTCCGCCACCAGGTAAGGAAGGCGGCGATGCAGGATACCGGCCCGCCTCCGTTCCATTTCCGTAAGGTCGGGCGCCACCTCCTCGAAGGTGCCGCAGCCGTTCATCACGTGGTGCGCATAGATGGCCTGCACGGCGGCCATATCGGCATCTACTGCTTCGCGGACCTCGGCGGCAATCATCGCCCCCCCTCCGCCACCACATCGCGGCCGACCCGGACCAGGGCCTTGACCAGGGTTTCCATATGCTCTGCCACGACTCCGAAATCGCGTCCGCGCTCGATCCGGTCCTCGTCCATGTAAAGGCCACGGTTGACCTCGATCTGCAGCGCATGCAGGTCATCGACAGGCCGGCCGTAGTGGCGGGTGGTGTGCCCGCCGGCATAGGGATCGTTGCACACCACCCTGTACCCCATTTCCTCCAGGGTTTCCTGGGCAACCCGGATTACGGCGTGCGCACACGAGGTGCCGAAGCGGTCGCCCAGAACCATATCGACCCGTCGGCGCCCGTGGTCCGTATCCATGGGACCGCCCACCGACGGCATGGAATGGCAGTCGATGAGCAGGCTGGCGCCGAAGCGTGCCTTGGTTTCCGCAATCAGACGGCCCTGGGCCGCATGGTAGGGCTGGTAGTAGGTTTCCACCAAACGCCGGGCCTCGGCAAAGTGGAGCTTGCCCGAGCGGATCTCCTCGCCGCTGGTCACCACCCGGGGCACGGTGCCGAGACCGGCCGCGATCCTGGGCGAGCGGGTGTTGCAGTAGTCGGGCAATGGATCGGAGAACATGGCCGGGTCCAGTTCCCAAGGCTCGCGATTTGGATCCACATAAGCGCGCGGGAACAGGGCTTTCAGCAGCGCCGCCCCATGCCCCGGCGCAGCGGCGAATAATTCATCGACGAAGGCGTCTTCGGACCGGCGAATGGCAACGGGATCGAGACGGGAGGCAGCCAGGAATTCAGACGGATAATCGCGGCCGCTGTGGGGCGAGGCGAACACGACCGGACACGGCGCCCCTTCGGGTTCCAGCACTTGGAACGGTTGACTGTCTGAATCCTCTGGTGCCAAGGAACGTCTCCCGCTTCTCCGGCCCGATCGTGCGACCGGCGAGGGTTCTGTTAGCGTCCTCCGCAAGACGGCGCAAGCAATTAACCTCCAAAGCCGGGTTGCCAAGGGGGGCCGATGGCATTAAAAAGGCGCCCTCTCAACAGGGTCCGTGTATTCGGCGGGCCGGAGGGGCGCGTAGCTCAGCGGGAGAGCACTGTGTTGACATCGCAGGGGTCGCTGGTTCAATCCCAGCCGTGCCCACCATCGAAAACCCTCGGGAGACCGGGGGTTTTCGTCGTTCCAGGCCTTCATGCGGTCTTCGTCTGAGGTAAACGGTTGCGCCAAGACGGCAGGATTGTCCGGATGGGCGGTCATCTTTTGGCGGCGGATACGCCATTCCCGTCTGTCGGGTTCTCGTGCCCCGGCGCCCGATCATCTGCCGAACCGTTTCCAGACCGTGGACCATCCGGAGGGATCTTATGAGCAAGCGCAGGACATATACGGCGGAGTTCAAGGCAGCGACGGTTTCGCGCCCAGTCTCCCGGAGAGAGACTTCGTGGCCCTGGCCCCGGATCGGGTCCGGTCTGCGACTCAAGGAAGCTAAGTCCGCCTTGTTCTAATATATTGAGGTGCTCTACAATCGCCAACGCCCGCAATTCGGGTCCCGGCGACAGGACACCGGCACAGACCTTATGCGGAGTTGACCGCCATGGTCGCGTAATCACTGCTCCGAGCTTCCTGGGGTAAGGTCAGAGACACGTTATGCAAAGCATCCTCGAAGCCTTCTTTATGGGAAGTATGTCCGAGATCTTTCGGATTGGCCTCGTCCAGGATCAAAACGATCCTTTGCAGCAAGCCATCAAGATATTTGCCGAAACGGTTGCCAAAGAAACCGGCGGCAACATCGACGTGCGGGTGTTCCCGGTGAGCCGCTTGGGCGACTATCAGCAGATGCAGGAATCCGTGCAGAAGGGCAGCCTTGATGCCGTCATTGACGACATCGCATCCCTGTCGCGCTATTCACCCGTCGCGGGCATTGAAAGCATGCCGTACCTGTTTAAGGACGCCGACCAGTACAAGGCCGTTTGGAACGGCCCGATCGGGATGGAGATCAAACAAAAGATCGTCGACGATTCCAACTTCCGAATCGTCGGGCACATGTACTGCGGTACGCGCGAATTGACCGCCTCGCGGCCGATCAATTCCATCGAAGATCTCAAGGGTCTGAAAGTCCGCGTCACTCCGATGATGCAGGAACGGCTTGTGACCTGGAAAATGTTCGGCAGCAGCCCGACGCCGATGAACTGGTCCGAAGTGTTCTCCTCGCTTCGGCAGGGCGTGATCGAGGCGCAGGAGAACCCGCTGGCAACCATCCAGAGCGCAAGCCTGAACGAGGTGCAGAAATACCTGATCCTGACCTCTCACATGGTCAGCGGTTTCACGTTCCAGTTCAACGACATTGACTACCGGGGCTGGCCTGATGAAAAGCGCGTCGCCATCGAGGCGGGCGTCAAAGCCGCCACTGACGGGTACAACGAATTCATCGCCAACGAGCAAAGCGCGATCCTTGCCGATCTTAAGGAAAAAGGCATGACGGTCATCGAAATCGACCGTGCGCCGTTCCGTGCAATCGCCAAAGACGTGGTCGCCGAATTCCCCGATTTGCAGCCCTGGTACGAAAAACTGACCAAGGCGGCGAACTGATCCAAAACCGGGCGGGAATCCGGGCCGATGGACGATGATCTTCTTTCGTGTCGCCATTGGAATAAATTTACGGCGATCCATATCGGAAGGATGGCCGAGAAACGGACTTGCGCCTACGCGGCGAGGGCGATATACCGTGCCTCGCCGGCAGGAAAACGGTTTCAACGCGCCTCCGGAAACCAGCAGAAGCCTTAGGGCGGATCTGGACGGAACACATTGAAACCGCATCTTGTCCGGAACGCGAAAAAGCGTTAAAAAATCAAGTGTATGGGCGCATAGCTCAGTTGGCAGAGCAGCTGACTCTTAATCAGCGGGTCCAAGGTTCGAATCCTTGTGCGCCCACCAATAAAACCCCAGTTAAGTCAACGGCTTAGCTGGGGTTTTCTTTTGGGGCGATTAGAGAACATCCACAAACGTCCAACTCTTTTTTACGCCGACGTCCAACTTTCTGTGCCTATTCGTTCTCATTTCTCTCGGCCGCC
>PIVK01000007.1 GCA_003354135.1 Rhodospirillales bacterium | reverse complement strand
AAGCGACCGGAACGGCGGCTTCCCCTGACTTTTGGACCGCGTCGCACGCATCTCCCGATGCCTCACATCGCTTCGATGCGCGCTCCTAGCCAAAAATCAGGGGAAGCCGTCTCTATGGGGCATTATCACCGCACCTTGGTATTACGACCATGATCCGCATCGCCGTCTGGAACGTGAATTCGATCAGGGCCCGCCTGCCCCTGGTGCTGAAATGGCTGGCCGAGTCGCGACCCGACATCGCGCTGCTTCAGGAGACCAAGTGCGAGGACGCCGCCTTCCCGACACTGGAAGTGGGGGACGTCGGCTATAACGTGGCAGTGGCGGGCCAGAAAACCTACAACGGCGTCGCCGTCCTCTCAAAACGCCCCATCGACGAGGTGGCAGCCCACCGCCTGCCTGGCGACGAGACCGACCAACAGGCCCGCTACATCGAGGCGCTGACCGGCGGGATCAGGGTGGCGTCCATCTATCTCCCCAACGGCAATCCGGTGGGAACGGAGAAATATGACTACAAGCTGGCCTGGATGACGCGTCTCCATCACCATGTCAAAACCCTACTCGCCACCGAGGACACTTTCGTGCTGGGCGGTGACTATAACGTGGCGCCGGAGGATGCGGACGTTCACGACCCGCGGGCCTGGGAGGCGGATGCGCTCTGCCGGCCGGAGACGCGGGCCGCCTGGCGTCGGATCGTGTGTCTCGGTCTCACCGATGCCTACCGGGCCTTAAACCCGGAACCGGGACGTTATTCCTGGTGGGATTACCGCGGCAGTGCCTGGTCGCGGGACCAGGGCTTGCGCATCGATCACCTGCTTCTGAGCCCACAGGCGACGGACCGGCTGACGGCAGCCGGCATCGACCGAAATCCGCGCGGTTGGGAGAAACCGTCGGACCATACGCCGGTATGGTGTGAACTGACGGAGTGATCAGTCCTTAAGGACGGAGGTCAGGGTTTCGATCATGCCCCTGGCCGAAACCGGCTTCTCGATGAAGGCATCGGCGCCCGCCGCCCGGGACTCGGCGGCATAGTCGGGCTGTGCGAAGCCGGTAACCATGACCATCTTGGCGTCCACCCCGCCGCGACGCAGTTCGCGGACGAAGTCCAGACCGTTCTTGTCGTCCATGATCCAGTCGACAAGCATCAGATCGATGTTGACACGCGAAAGCCGGGCCAGCCCCTCGTGGGCCGAGTCGGCGCGGTGTATGGCCTTGACCCCAACCGCCGAGAGGAGCGTCTCCACCAGATTGACGAAGTTGGGGTTGTCATCGACCACGAGAATGCGCAGCCGCTCCCAGTCGATACCCGCGCCGTCGTCACCGACCAGGGTCATCTGCGACGCCTGACGCGCCGCATCCGCATTGCCCCCACAATAATCGTGGAGTTTCCGGTCTTGCTGGGCGATGTGATCGGTGAACCAGTCCTGAAGTATGCGGTGGACATCGCCCATGGAGACCCGCTCCGGGGTCGCCCGGAAACGGTCGCACACCCCATGCAGACGGACCAGGAAGTCGTCGTGCTCTTTTTTGTGCGCCTGCAGACCGGGGGAGTCGGTCAGCTCCTGAAGCTTCTCCTCACGGGCGAAGTGGAGCTCCACACACTCGTCCAGCGCGTTGAACACGCTGCCCAGAGTTATGTTTTCCTCATTGGCGGCGACGCAGGCGTGGACTTGGCCCAGCAGCGAGACCAGAACCTTGTGATCGGAATCCACAAAGGGGATTCCGATCTCCAGGGCATTGCTCCATTCGACACAAGCATTCACGTCGTTCTCTCCCGGGCCCGGAGGGCACGTTATCGCATTATCGAAACGGCGGGAAAAGGATTCCCGGCCTGAGATTCGTCCCCTATCCCAGCTGCTCCACGTCCCTGACCGCACCCTTGGCGGCGCTGGTGGTCATGGCAGCGTAGGCCTTAAGCGCCGCCGACACATGGCGCTCGCGGGACACCGGCTTCCAGGCGGTAGCGCCCTTGGCCTCCATGGCGGCGCGGCGCGACGCCAAGTCCTCGTCGGACACCGCGACGCGGATGGAACGGTTCGGGATATCGATCTCGATGATATCCTCCGCCTCAATAAGGCCGATGGCACCGCTCTCGGCGGCCTCTGGCGAAACATGGCCGATGCACAGCCCCGACGTGCCGCCTGAGAAGCGCCCGTCGGTAATCAACGCACAGTCCTTTCCCAACCCCATGGATTTGATATAGCTGGTGGGGTAGAGCATCTCCTGCATGCCGGGGCCGCCGCGCGGACCCTCGTAACGAACGATAACCACATCCCCGGCCTTGACTTCGCCGCCCAGGATCTTGGAGATGGCTTCCTCCTGGCTCTCGCAGATCACGGCCGGGCCCGAGAATTTGAGCATGCTCTCGTCCACCCCTGCCGTCTTCACGATGCAGCCGTCGAGCGCGATGTTGCCAAACAGAACAGCCAAGCCGCCGTCCTTGGAGAAGGCGTGCGCCGCGTCGCGAATGCATCCTTCCTCGCGATCCAGGTCCAACGCTTCGTAGCGGACCTCCTGGCTGAAGGCGGTTTGGGTCGGCACGCCACCAGGCGCAGCCTTGAACATGGCATGCGCCGCTCCGTCATCCGTTGCCGCCACGTCCCAGGCGGCGATGGCATCCGTCATGGTTTTCGAATGGACCGTCGGCCGGTTTCCGTCCAGCAGTCCCGCCCGCTCCAACTCGCCCAGGATGGCCATGATGCCTCCGGCCCGGTGCACGTCTTCCATGTGCACGTCGGGCACGCTGGGCGCCACCTTGCAGAGGTTGGGAACCTTGCGGCTCAGCGCATCGATATCGGCCATGGTGAAACCGACGCCGCCTTCGTTGGCTATGGCCAGCAAGTGGAGCACCGTGTTGGTCGAGCCCCCCATGGCTATGTCGAGAACCATGGCGTTCTGGAAACTTTCGAAGGTCGCCATGCCGCGCGGGGTGGCGGTGACATCGTTGTCCTCGTACCAGCGCCGGGTCAGACCGACGATCCGCCGCCCGGCCTCCAAGAACAGCTCCTTGCGGTCGACGTGAGTCGCCAGCAACGTCCCGTTGCCGGGCAACGCGAACCCCAGAGCCTCGGCCAGACAGTTCATGGAGTTGGCGGTGAACATGCCGGAACACGACCCGCAGGTAGGGCAGGACGCGCGTTCGTATTCGGTCGCTTCCTCGTCGGTGACGTCTGGGTTTGCGGCCTCGATCATGGCATCAACCAGATCCACCGTCCGCTCCCGGCCGCCGATCTTTACCTTGCCGGCCTCCATGGGTCCGCCGGAGACCATGACGGTCGGGATGTCGAGGCGCATGGCCGCCATCAACATGCCGGGCGTGATCTTGTCGCAGTTGGAAATGCAGACCATGGCGTCAGCGCAGTGGGCGTTGACCATGTATTCCACCGAGTCCGCAATGACCTCGCGGCTGGGCAGGGAATAGAGCATCCCGCCGTGCCCCATGGCGATGCCGTCGTCGATGGCGATGGTGTTGAATTCCTTGGCCACCGCGCCCGCCTTCTCAATCTCGCGGGCCACGAGCTGGCCCATATCCTTCAGATGCACGTGTCCCGGCACGAACTGGGTGAAGGAATTAACCACGGCGATGATCGGCTTGCCGAAATCTGCGTCCGTCATGCCGGTGGCACGCCAGAGCCCCCTGGCACCGGACATATTGCGTCCGTGGGTGGATGTGCGGGAACGATACTCGGGCATCGGTCGGGCCTTCTTACTAAGAGTCGCGCGAAAACTGTGCCCTTATATATGGGGGCACCGCCCGTGGCTAGGTTCTGTTGACAAGTTCACCTCAGCCGAGCGACGGTGCCGCCGAATTGCAGAAATGGATACCCCATTCTGGGAAAATTCGGATGCAAGAACTGCTTAGTTCAGAATTACGCCTCAAAAACTTTTCCACACTCACACTGAGGTTTCTGGGAGTTTAACGATCAGATGGACAAAATAAGCCTCTTTAATGTTGAGTTGACGAACTTCTGCAACATGAAGTGCGGCTATTGCCCGCACCCTCAAATGATTCGACCAAAAGGGCACATGTCAATAAAGGTCCTAGATGCCTGTATCGACCACCACATTTCACAAGGATATCGGAATATAGTACTCCATCATTTCGGCGACCCTTTTATGCATCCGAAATTTAAAGAACGGCTCATGCAGGTCGCCGAATCTGGGTTGAGTATTCAGTTCAGCACAAATGGCCTGCTGTTGGAGCGCAACCTCCCCAAACTTCTGGATATTCCTACTAAAATCAACATTACTTTTTCAGTGCACCAGTGGGCAGATCAATCCCCAAAAGAATATTTCAAAGTGTTGGAAGAATGGCAAAACCGAACCAAAAATACGAACGTTAATATTAATAAGGCTTTTACGTTAAGGAATGGAGAGTATGCTTTCCACGAATGGACACACGCCGAGCCATCTAACTGGGATTACTCTCAATGTAGATTCTTGAGAAAAAACTCTGGTTCCGTGCTGTGGAACGGAGATATCGTAAGCTGTTGCCTGGATTGTGATGGCGAAAGCATCATTTCAAATGTTCTTGCCCCCAAGGGGTTTAACGTTGCCACAAAAGTGTGGAGAGGCTGCAAGACGTGTGGTCTTAGGAGAAATTGGAAGGCTATGGAAGAACTGGATTTCCCGAAAACGATCCATTCCAGTGACACGAGCCTCGACAAGGCCGAAGCCGTTGCGGACAGGCACAAAGCGGCTCCAATACCCATATCATCCATTCGTCAGCGTAACCACCAAGTCTTCACCGACCACTACAACAATAACAGGTTCGGGAATCAGGAAACGCGGAGCGGTTCCGGCTCCACCCTCGCGGCGACCAAGGCCCTTCGCGCCCGAATGGCTAATGCCCTTGATCAACTTGACATTCAAACTTTGGTGGATGCCGGATGCGGAGACTGCAATTGGATCTCTTTGCTGACTCGTGATTTAGACCTCTATCTCGGTTTCGATATCGTCGATAGGCTCGTCGAACGGGACAGGGAATTTCTAAGCCACCGGAAAAACCATTTCTTCCAGGTCGCCGACATCGTCCTCGATGTTCTTCCGCAGGCCGATGCAATACTTTGTCGGGATACATTCACCCACCTGCCCAATGGGCAGGTTCTTGCGGCCTTGAGGAATTTTCAAGCCAGTGGCAGCACGTATCTCCTGACCACTATCTACAAGAAGTTCAAAAACAAAGATATTCCTACCGGAAACTGGCGCCCCCTGGACTTGACGAAACCGCCGTTCGGACTTCCCTGCCCGATACTCCTGATCGATGACATCGAGACCCCGTTAGGCAAATCTATAGCCGTCTGGCGCTTGGAGGACTTGGACTTGGAGCCGCCCCCTCAACTGGCGCCGCCAGCCCTACCTGTCGCCGAGTTTACGGCCCTATCCCCGTCCGCGAAGGAACGGCAGATAACCATCTTGGGAAAGAGTTTCTCGGTCGACAACCGGTTCAAACCAGCTTGGTGGAATAATGTGGAGGCCGGAGTCTGGGAGCCAGAAACGCTTCGTCTGTTCGATCTCTTTATTAAGGAAGACAGCATCTTCGTTGACATCGGTGCCTGGGTCGGCGCTACGGTTCTCTATGGTGCGGTAACGGCAAGCGAAGTCCATACTTTCGAATGTGACCCTGTTTCTTTGGACGTCCTCAAAAGCAATCTGGCGCTCAACCCTGCGCTTAACAAAAGGATCAGGTTGTACGAGGCAGCTTTCGGCACCCACGAGGGAACGGTTCCGTTGTTCAACAACAGGCCGGGCAACAGCGGAACCAGTCTGTTGGACTATTTCGGCTACACAAAAGAGATCAAACAGAAACATTTTACCGATGCCAGAATGGTCGATGGTCTGCACTTTCTCTCGCAACTCGATCTGAACAGGGTGTCCTTGATCAAAATCGACATCGAAGGGGGCGAGTACGACCTGATTCCCCATATCAGCCCCGTGCTCACGGAGCACCAGCCTAGCGTGCACCTATCCCTGAATCCCATGAATATCGGCGGGTCCGGCGACGAGCGAAGAGACCGGCTTGTCCGTTTTGAAAAAACGATGGCTGTGTTCGAATGCTTTTCGGCCTATAATTTCGTTTATGTCAAAGAAGGCGGGCAGTTAAAAAAGAAGGAGAACTCGGGTGTGCTTCTTGACGTGGCTGAACAATCCATGGCAGGCCGCTCGCCATACTCCAGTATCCTTTTCTCAAATCGTAACATGCCGACTGAAGATGGCCCTCAACTTCAGATTAAGCGGGTTAAAGGAAACGTCGTGCGGAACTAGTCGTCCGTATCAATCAATTTGAAAGTTTTTGGTAACTGCCCAGGTGCCTGAGGTGTTTCTCAGACTGTGCGGAGGCGCTGTATCAGGGTTTCCGGGTCCAGCATGAGCGCCTGGATAATGTTCCATCCCTGCTTCTTGGCGGTCGAGATGAAGTTGCGGATGACGGCAAAGTCTTCGGCACCTTCTTGGCTGCAGAAACCGCCGGAGATTTTTTGTTTAAGCTTCATCATGCGCCCGTCCTGCTCGGCCTGATTGTTGGTGAAGGGCACGTTGAGATTGGTGACGAAGCGTAGCACGTCGTGGCGGCGGGTTTTGCCGGCGCAAGACGAGATTATGGCCGGGGGGCGCCGCCCCATTGAAGACCAAGACGGCCTCCGAGACCGGTACGGCGTTGCAGGCGGTCCTCGGAGCCCTGCCGCCCGAGGCCCGGCTAACCATTTCTTTCGATAATGGCTCTGCATCGGGATCTGACGGCGGCGCTGGGCGCGGAAGCCTTCTTCTGCGACCCCCACTCGCCCTGGCAGCGCGGCACCATCGAGAACACCAACGGCATCTTCCGCCGCGACATGCCCAGGAAAACCGACATCTCCAACTACAGCGCCCAGGACATCGCCGATCTCACCTGGGCCATCAACTCAACCCCGAGAAAATGCCTCGGCTTCAGGACACCCGTCGAAACCTTCCTCGATAACATCAACCGTTGCACTTGAGATGTGAATCCAGCGGCCCTAGGGGTTGGTTATGTAGAAATCGCGCGCAAAGCATGTCCTCAGCCTGGGCGCATCAATGACTCTTCAAGCATCAACCGCACATACGACACGCGTCTTGCAGGTAATCCGCATCCGTGTTACTTCCCGCGAACCGACATTGGAGATTTTATGTCCCGTTAAGGCTGGACGGCAAAGAGGCCGTCCATTTCAAGTCACAGTAAAGATTGAGGCGCGTTTTTTTGCGCCCGGTGATCTGTGTCTTACTTCCGATAGCTTTGACATTTCGCTGACCGATCTATTCGGCAGCTTGGACATGAAAGTATCTCTGACAATGATCAGACCTTATCAGCATGACGGCATCGGTGCCGTCGTTAGCGTGTGGTGCTTTGCCAGCCATTGTGCACATCCCGTCTTTGACGAGTTACTGCTCGATCAAGAAGCGGACAATATGAGAAATGTTAATCTCGCTTTCGCCGAGACGTTTGTTGCCGAAATTGGCGGCACATCCTCTCACCCGCCGACCAGGGAACGCGTTCTGGGGCTGGAACTCCCGAACTGCAATGCGGAGGGCTGAGCCATGAAACGCATACGGAACTGGTCAGCGTTTCTGGGAAACAGTCCAACCCCGGTAAAAATTCCGGAAAGTCATCTGGTCAAATTTGGCTGGCAAAACGCCTTCGCTCAATATGTGGATACGGACGAACTGACCGAATTCCCACCCGTGCGGGTTTTCGGTGTCCACCGCAATCGATTGGAAGTAAAGGGTGAGGGTATCGAGCAACTCATCCTACCTTCAAGCGGACAAAATTTGCCCATAGGCGAGCGCGCCACGGTGGGTGACTGGTTGCTATTGGATCAAGTGCGAAAGCGTCCTAAACACGTCTTGCCACGCAAAAGCCTGCTTAAGCGGCGGGCGCCTGGAACGGGACGCGATGTGCAGCCTATCGCCGCCAATATCGATACGCTCTTTATCGTCACTTCATGTAATCAGGATTTCAATATTGCCCGCTTGGAACGCTATATGGCGCTTGCCAGCGAGGCGGAAGTGGAACCTGTGATCGTGCTGACAAAAAAGGACCTATCAGATAATACGGAGCATTATCGCGCTCAGGCTGAGCACGTGGCCGGCACGGCAATTGTTCTGTTATTGGACGCTCGCGACACCAACATCGATGAGGTGCTGGCGCCCTGGTGTCAAGAAGGCAGAACTGTTGCTTTTGTCGGCTCTTCGGGTGTCGGTAAATCAACCCTCGTAAACGCCCTGTCCGGAGAGGAAAGAGCCGCAACACAGGAAATTCGGGAAGACGACGCGAAGGGACGCCATACCACCACTCACCGCCAATTGCATCTCATGCCAAATGGCGTGCTTGTCCTCGATACTCCGGGAATGCGTGAGCTGCAAATGACCGATGTTGCGAATGGCCTTGAGGATGTCTTCTCCGACATCACATCTCTTGCCGGTGCTTGCCGCTTTTCCGATTGCCAGCATGAAACCGAGCCGGGTTGTGCGGTTCTGAAGGCTGTCGAAGAAGGCGAGGTCGGGAGTGATAGACTGGGCAGATGGCGCAAACTTGTCGCGGAAAATCGCTACAACTCCGCTTCTCTTGCAGAACGAAGACATAAAGACCGGCAATTCGGCAAAATGGTTCGCGCCGTCAAAAAGATAAAACCGAAATAGACGGAATATGCCTGCAGCCGAGCGTGAGATTCGGTGCGTCCGACATCACCTCATGCAGCCAATCGAAACGACCCGCCCGCCGTCGCCGCTTCTGGCCGCCCGCTTGCCCCAGCGCAAAACTGCCTGGGGCTCGCCCCCTTGTGAAGCGCCTTGATTGGCCTTTCGGTCTTTGCCGCCGTATCTTTACAGGGCAAGCAACGGAGACCGGTTCCCATGATCAAGAACGCCGCCTATTTCCTTTTCGCCGTGCTGGCCGTCCTCGGCATCCTGGCCTATACGGCGGACGCGGGACCCGACGCCTGGAAGTCCGAATGGCCGCGCACCGATTTCTCGAAGCACGACGTGCCGCTCTCCCAATTTCTCTCAGGCGGCCCCCCAAAGGACGGTATCCCGGCCATCAACCGGCCGACGTTCGTTTCCTTGGAAGAAGCCGCGCGCGATCTCAGTCCGACCGAGCCGGTGATCGGGCTGGTGGTGAACGGCGAAGCCAAAGCCTATCCACTGCGGGTCCTCACCTGGCACGAGATCGCCAACGACACCATCGGCGGCGTGCCGGTCGCGGTGACCTACTGTCCGCTCTGCAATGCCTCCATCGTCTTCGACCGGCGCATCGACAGGGGCGTGGTCGACTTCGGAACCACTGGCAAGCTGCGCAACTCGGACCTGGTCATGTACGACCGCCAGACCGAAACCTGGTGGCAGCAGTTCGAAGGCCGCGCCGTGGTCGGCGAACTGACGGGCACCGAACTCGTCATGATTCCGTCGCGCCTCGAATCCTTCGAAAGCTTCCGCGCCCGCGCACCCCAGGGCCGGGTCTTGGTCCCCAACAACCCCAATGCCCGGCGCTACGGCGACAACCCCTATGTGGGTTACGACGGGGCGACGGCGCCGCTCCTTTACGACGGCGAGATGCCGACGGGCATCGAACCCATGGCCCGCGTGGTGGCGGTGGGGGACGAGGCCTGGCCGCTGACCCGGCTGCGCGAGAAGGGGGAGATCCGCAAGGGCGTCATGGTGCTCCGCTGGACGCCGGGCCAGAACTCGGCCCTGGATTCCCGGAAGATCGCCGACGGGCGCGATGTCGGCAACGTGACGGTGACCGAAAACGGCAGCGACGTCATCCACCACGTCACCTTCGCCTTCGTCTTCCATGCCTTCAGGCCGGACGGCGTGATCCACAGGTAGGGTTTAGGGCGTTGGTGTCAGGGTGAGATCCAGGAATTTCTTTATAGAATCCTGTTGTCTTTACCTGCGGATTTCTCGAAGATTTGAAGGGACTCCAAACCCGGATTGAAGACACGCACTCCATGACCAAAGACAAGATTCCAGAGAAGAAGTGCGATAACTCGGGGGCCGAAGTCGGTGCCTTCCTTGACAAGGTCGCACGCACGCCGGCGCCCGGTGGCGAGGGACGGGGACGCCTGATCTTCGCCATGGACGCCACCGCCAGCCGAGGGCCGACCTGGGACCACGCGGCCCGCATCCAAGGCAAGATGTTCCAGGCCACCCGGGATCTGGGCGGGCTGGAACTGCAGCTCGTCTTCTACCGCGGCTTCGGCGAGTTCATGGCCGGCAAGTGGGTCCGGGATTCGGCGGCGTTGACCCGTCTCATGACCTCCGTGTTCTGCCTTGCCGGCGAAACCCAGATCGGCAAGGTGCTGCAACACGCCGTCAACGAAACCAAGACCAAGCCCATCGGCGCCCTGATCTTCGTCGGCGACGCCATGGAGGAGGACGTGGACAAGCTGGGCCGCCTGGCGGGCGAGTTGGGCATGCTTGGGGTGCCGGTGTTCCTGTTCCACGAAGGCGAGAACCCGGTGGCCGGATTCGCCTTCCGGCAGATCGCCCGTCTGTCCGGCGGCGCCTGCGTCAAGTTCGACTCACAAAGCGCCGGGGTGTTGAAAGACCTTCTGGCGGCGGTGGCCGTCTTCGTCGCCGGCGGACGCAAGGCGCTGGAAGACCTGGCGGGACGCAAGGGAGGCGAAATCCTCAAGCTCACGCACCAGATGAAGCGATGATCCCTGTCGCCCCGTAGTGCTATAGTCGCCCCATGTTCACTTGGTTCCTCCTTGGCGTCGTGTTGCTGGCCGGACTGCTTCTGTCCGCACGCTGGTTTGTCGGCGCCGCCCCCCGAGACCTGGCCAAGATGGTCAAATGGCTGGCCTTCGGTCTGCTGGTGGCCCTCATCCTGTTCTTGGCCTTCACCGGGCGCCTTGCTTGGGCTTTCGCCGCCATGCCCATGCTGCTGGTCTGGTTCCAGCGGGCGCGTACGCTGTTCCATTTCGCGAAGATTTTCAAGCGCATGAGCCAGGGGGCGGCGGGGGCGCCGACGGGCCAGACGTCGAAGGTAGATACCCGTTTTCTGTACATGACGCTCGACCATGATTCGGGCGAGATGGCAGGCGATGTGCGCGAAGGTCCCTATGCTGGGCGTCCGCTGGCCGACCTGTCCCTGGAGGAACTGGGCCAGTTGCTCAGGACCTGCTGGACCGAGGACCCGCAATCGGCCCAGGTGCTGGAGGCCTATCTGGAGCGTATGCGCCCGGGCTGGCGCGAGACGGTAGGCGAGGAAGACGGGAGGACCCGGCAAGCCGGGGGCGGTTTCTCGGGCGCCATGACCGAGGACGAGGCCTGGCGCGTCCTGGGGCTGGAGCCGGGCGCGTCCGCCTCTGAGATCAGGGAAGCCCACCGTCACCTCATCCAGGGCATGCATCCCGACCACGGCGGGTCGAGCTATCTTGCGGCCATGGTCAACCAGGCCAAGGACATCCTGTTGGAGCGCAGGAGCGACGCATGAAGGCCGGGCTCCGTGCCTGCCTCGGCTTCCTGTGGGCCGTGCTGGCGGCGGGGGCGGCCTCCGCCGCACCGGCGGTCGGCCCCTGCAGTCTCACCTTCGTGGTTTCGGCCTATGCGGCGGGGCTGAACCAGGAGGCGAAGGGCGACCGGAAGGGCGCGCTCGTCCAGTGGCGCCCACTGGCGGAACAGGGGTTCCCACCGGCCCAGAGGCGCCTGGCCGAGCACCTGCTGGCATCCGCCGACGAGACGGGGGCCGCCTATTGGGCGCTGGCGGCGGCGGCCGGGGGGGACAAGGCGGGAGCAAAGCTGGCCCGGACACTCAAGGAAAACCTGGAATGGGACGTCTTCGTTTCGATCCGCAAGAAGGTGCGGGCCCGCCTCCCTGCCTATGTGGATTGCCTGCCCGGCTGGCCGGGGACCGGCACGGTTGACGGTCCGCGCAGTATAACGCTGAACGGCATCAAGGTGACGGCCCATGACCGCCTGGACGACGAGGCCGTCGATTTCGCCTTCCGGCGCTTGGCGGCCGTGCTGGCGCTGGCACGCAAGGAGCTGCCTTTGGCCGCCCTGGTCCTTCCCGAGACCAAACGCATCGAAATCCTGCCCGGCGGCACCAACAACCGCTATGCGGATTGGGGCGATAAGGGGCGGGAGGACCGGAACGTGCTCCACATCACCGCCTCGTCCTTCCACGACAAGACGTCCGGGTTCCTGGCCCGCACCATCGCCTGGGCTGCGGCGCGGCACGCAGCAAAACACCTGCCGGACATGGCGCTGGAAGACCCCTACGTCCGGCGCATTGGCACCATGACCCTGGTGGGCTCCGTCTATCCGGACGTCAAAAACGCCCCCTTCTTCGAGGCCATGGCCCGGGTGCTGAAGATGGCCACGCAACTGCCGTCCGATCTCAGACGGGTCATCGAAACCGTGGATTCAGTACACTACATCCCCCAGTCCAAGCATTTCATCAAGTCGGGGCCCCTGGATGCGGTGGCCGGGTCCTACAAGAGCGTGCTGAGTTCCCAGGGCAACCGCCTGATCTTCGTCAGGCGGAAGATGCTGTGGGCCTCCAACATGGGGCTGCTGTTGCTGCTGCTCCACGAGGGGACGCACGTGGTCCAGCACGAGACGGCGATCCGCTACGCGGCCGACCTGCAGCGCCTCGAATCCGAACTGAAAAAGATACCCGAGCACGCCCCGGAGCGGGCCGCGCTCAAACACAAGATCGCGGCCAAGCGCAAGTACGTCGCCACCTGGATCGGCAACGAGAAGGACGCACGCGGCATCTCCAAGCGCATGCGTTTCGAATGCGAGGCGACGGAGAACGAGATCCGCGCGGCGCGCCTGCTCGGCGCCTCACCCAAACTGATCGAGCGTTCCCAGTATCTGGCGCTCTGCGGAAAGGCGCGGTCCATGATGATCGAATGGCGCGAGAAAAGGTTGAGACAAGGGCTGGAACGCATGAACAAGCGCTAAGCCGCAGGACTTCGAAACCGGAAACGGCAGCTCCCATATATTTTCCGAGGAGAGCCGCTCACAGATGCGTTTCGCACTTGCCCTGGCGGTTATGCTTTTGGCGTTTGCGGCCCCTGTAAGTCCGATTGCCACCGGCTCCCATGTTGCGGCTGCCTGAAGCCTGTGGCACAAAGGCGGCGCCTAATCGGTATTCGAGTCTTCAAAACACGCCCGTTCTGAGGGGGGATTCATGATCAAGCCTGTCCGCAAGGCAGTATTTCCGGTAGCCGGCCTGGGCACGCGTTTCCTGCCCGCAACCAAGGTCATGCCCAAGGAGATGCTGCCCATCGTCGACAAGCCGCTCATCCAATACGCGGTGGAAGAGGCGAAGGAGGCCGGGATCGAAGAGTTCATCTTCGTCACCGGGCGCGGCAAAACCGTCATGGCCGATCATTTCGACCACAACTTCGAGCTGGAGCGGGTGCTGCGCGACCGGGGCAAGGAAGAGGCGCTGGAGACGGTGCTCAACTGCAAGCCCGACGCAGGAGCCTGCGTCTTCACCCGCCAGCAACAGCCCCTGGGGCTGGGACATGCCGTCTGGTGCGCGCGCCGTTTCATCACGGACGAGCCTTTCGCTGTCCTGCTGGCCGACGATCTGATCATGGCCGACCCCCCATGCCTCAAGCAGATGGTCGATGTCTATTCCGAGACCGGCGGCAATCTGGTGGCGGTCGAGGACGTTCCGCGCGAACATACCAACCGCTATGGCATCCTGGACGTGGTTGAAGATGACGGGCACCTCGCCCGGGCCCGGGGATTGGTTGAGAAGCCTGCCCCGGACGCGGCACCGTCGACGCTGTCCATCATCGGACGCTACATTCTCCAGTCCGATGTGTTCGCTCATCTGGACAAGCAGGAGACGGGAGCCGGCAACGAGATCCAGTTGACCGACGCCATGGCCAAGACCATCGTCGACATGCCGTTCCACGGCTTGCGTTTCGAGGGCACCCGCTTTGACTGCGGGTCCAAGATCGGTTTCATCGAAGCCACGCTCGCCTTCGGGCTCAAGCGCGACGACCTGGAAGGGGACGTGCGGGACGTCCTTAGGAAATACATCTAGACATAATCCGGCGGCGGAAACACCGCACGCCAGGAATATAAGGAATCCGCCTCAATGCGCATTGCGATGATCGGTACCGGTTACGTGGGGCTCGTCTCGGGAACCTGCTTCTCCGAATTCGGCTGGAACGTGATCTGCGTGGACAAGGACGAGGGCAAGATCTCCGCCCTCCACGAAGGCCGCATCCCCATCTTCGAACCGGGCCTGAACAGCTTGGTGGCGAGCAACGTGAAGGCGGAACGGCTTACCTTCACCACCGACCTCAACCACGCGGTGAAGGGCGCCGACGCCGTTTTCGTCGCCGTCGGCACGCCGACCCGGCACGGCGGCGGCCACGCGGACCTCAGTTACGTCCATGGCGCCGCGGAGGAAGTGGCACGGGCCATGGAGGGCTACACGGTGGTGGTCAACAAGTCGACCGTCCCCGTAGGCACCGGCGACGCGGTTGAACGCATCATCCGCGAGACCCGGCCCGACGCCGAGTTCGACGTCATCTCCAACCCGGAGTTCCTGCGCGAGGGCTCAGCCATTGAGGACTTCATGCGTCCGGACCGGGTGATCATCGGCACCGATTCCGAAAGAGCGCAGGACGTCATGCGCCAACTTTACCGGCCGCTCTTTCTCATCGAAACGCCGATCCTGTTCACGGCCCGGCGGACCGCCGAACTCATCAAATATGCCGGCAACACCTTCCTCGCCACCAAAATCACCTTTATCAACGAGATCGCAGATCTGTGCGAAAAAGTGGGAGCCGACGTGCATGACGTGGCCAAGGGGATCGGGCTGGACAGGCGGATCGGGCGCAAGTTTCTCCACCCGGGTCCGGGCTACGGGGGCTCCTGCTTCCCCAAGGACACCTTGGCCCTGGTCCACACGGCTCGGGATTTCGGCAGCCCCTTGCGCATCGTCGAGACGGTGGTCGATATCAACGCCAAGCGCAAGAAGGCCATGGCGGATCGTGTCATCGATGCCTGCGGCGGCACCGTCCAGGGCAAGACGGTCGCCGTCCTGGGCCTGACCTTTAAACCCAACACGGACGACATGCGGGATTCCCCCAGCCTCGACATCGTGTCGACCCTGATCGAGGCCGGAGCAACGGTGCGCGCCTTCGACCCCGAAGGCATGGACGAGGCGAAAAAGCTGCTGGACGGGGTCCATTGGTGCGGGGACGCCTACGCAACCATGGAAGGGGCATCCGCGTTGGCCATCGTCACCGAATGGAACGAGTTCCGAGCCCTCGACTTCAAGCGCGTCAAGGCGCTCATGGAAACGCCCGTGCTGGTGGACCTGAGGAACATCTACAATCCGGACGAGATAGCGGCTGCCGGCTTCGCCTATTCCTCCATCGGCCGTCCCAACGGCGGGACCGGCTAAGGCCATGGCCATCGACCTCCGGACCATTTCCACCAACCCCTTCGAGGAGCAGCGTCCCGGCACCTCGGGCCTGCGTAAGAAGGTGACCGTCTTCCAGCAGCCCCGTTACCTGGAGAACTTCGTGCAGTCGGTCTTCGACTGCGTGGAGGGCTACAAGGAGGCCACCCTCGTGCTGGGCGGCGACGGACGCTACCACAACCGCAAGGCCATCAGAATCATCATCAAGATGGCCGCGGCTAACGGTTTCGGCCGGGTCATGGTGGGGCGCGGGGGGATCCTCTCCACACCCGCAGTCTCGGCCCTGATCCGCAAGCACGCGGCCTTCGGCGGCTTCATCCTGTCGGCAAGCCACAACCCCGGCGGACCCGAGGGCGACTTCGGCATCAAGTACAACATCACCAACGGCGGCCCGGCGCCCGAGAAGCTGACCGAGGCCATCCACGCCCGCACACAGGAAATCAGCGAATATAAGATCCTGCGCATCCCCGACGTGGACCTGGACGAGGAGAATGCCACCGTCTTCGGCCAGACGGTGGTCGAGGTCATCGATCCCGTCGCCGACTACGCCGCCCTGATGGAGGAGGTCTTCGACTTCGGTGCCATCTCCGACCTTCTGCGCACGCCAACCTTCAAGATGTGCTTCGACGCCATGCACGCGGTGACCGGACCCTACGCCAAGGAGATTCTGGAAAACCGCCTCGGCGCCCCGGAAGGTACCGTGGTCAACGGCGAGCCCCTGGAGGATTTCGGCGGCGGCCATCCCGACCCGAGCTTGGCCCACGCCCACGCCCTGGTGAAACGCCTGAGCGGCGAAGGCGCGCTCGATTTCGGGGCGGCGTCGGACGGCGACGGGGACCGCAACATGATCTTGGGGCCCGACTTCTTCGTCACGCCGTCGGACAGCCTGGCCGTACTGGCCGCCAACGCGGATCTGGTCCCCGCTTACACCGACGGGATCGCCGGCATCGCGCGGTCCATGCCGACATCCCGCGCCGCCGATCATGTGGCGAGCGCAATGGGCATCGAATGCCACGAGACGCCGACGGGATGGAAGTTCTTCGGCAATCTGCTCGACGCAGGGCGGGTCACCTTCTGTGGCGAGGAAAGCTTCGGCACCTCATCGTCTCACGTGCGCGAGAAGGACGGCCTGTGGGCGGTGCTCATGTGGCTCAATATCCTGGCCCGGCGGCCCGGCGAGTCGGTGGGCGACATCGTCCGCGAGCACTGGGCCAAGTACGGGCGCAACTTCTACTCCCGCCACGACTACGAGGGCATCGATGCCGATGCGGCCACCAGCCTTATGGACCATCTGCGCGATTGCTTGGCGAGCCTTCCGGGTCGGGAGATCGCCGGTCGCACCGTGGAGACGGCCGACGACTTCGCCTACACCGATCCCGTGGACGGCAGCGTCAGCACGCACCAGGGAATCCGGATGATGTTTGCCGACGGCTCGCGCATCGTCTACCGCCTCTCGGGCACCGGAACGGTGGGGGCGACGCTACGGGTCTACATCGAACGTTTCGAGGCCGACCCCGCCAAGCATGGGGAGGAGACTCAGGAAGCACTTTCCGACCTCATCGAGGCCGCCCGTAATTTGGCCGAGATCGAGGTCCGCACCGGGCGTCCGGAACCAACGGTAATCACATGACCGGCGTCCCGCTGGATCCCACCATTCTGCGCCAGTACGACATCCGCGGCATCGTCGGCCAAGATCTGACGGTGGACGCCGTGCAGGTTATCGGCCGGGCCTTCGGCACCGCCGTGCGCGAAGGCGGAGGGGGCTCGGTGGCGGTGGGATGCGACGGACGGCTCAGCTCGCCGGAGTTGGAGAAGGCGCTGGTCGACGGCCTATCGGCGGCGGGAATCAAGGTCTACCGCGTCGGGCGCGGGCCGACGCCCATGCTCTATTTCGCCGATAAGGTCCTTCAGACCGACGGCGCAGTGATGGTTACCGGGTCCCACAACCCGCCCCAATACAACGGCCTTAAGATGGTGCTGGGGGGCAAGCCTTTCTTCGGCGAGGACATCCGGCGCCTCGGGACGATCGCCGCATCGGGCGACTTCACGTCCGGCGGGTCTGAGGTCATCGACCGCCCGGTCCTGGAAGAGTACGTGCAGCGCATCGCCGACGGCTATCGCGGGCGCAAGGCGCTCACCGTCGCCTGGGACGCAGGCAACGGGGCAGCGGGCGAAGCGATGGAGATGCTGACCGCACGCCTTCCCGGACGCCACGTGCTGCTCAATGCCGAGATCGACGGCACCTTCCCCAACCACCACCCGGACCCCACGGTGGAGGCCAACCTGGAGCAGCTGAAGGCGGCGGTGGCTGACGCCGGCTGTGACCTCGGCATCGCCTTCGACGGCGACGGTGACCGTATCGGGGTTATAGACGGGATGGGCCGCGTGCTGTGGGGAGACCAGCTTCTGGTGCTGTGGGCCGGGGCACTCCTGGACGAGCAGCCGGGTGCCACCGTGATTGCCGATGTCAAGGCGAGCCGTGTCTTCTTCGACGAGGTCAGGCGCATGGGCGGCACTCCGGTCATGTGGAAGACCGGCCATTCCCTGATCAAGACCAAGATGGCCGAGGACGGCGTGCCCCTGGCAGGCGAGATGTCGGGCCACGTGTTCTTTGCCGACCGCTGGTACGGCTTCGACGATGCGCTGTATGCCGCCATGAGGCTGCTGGAGATCCTTGCCAACACGGACGTGACCTTGGCCGAAATGCTGGACGCCCTGCCCAAAATGGTCAACACGCCGGAACTCCGTTTCGACTGCCCCGAGGACAGGAAGTTTCCCGTCATCGAAGGCGTGCGCTCCCGCCTCAAGGGGCAGCCCGGCATCACAGTGCACGAACTCGACGGGGTCCGGGTTGACACCGAAGACGGCTGGTGGCTCTTGCGCGCCTCGAACACCCAAGCGGTGCTGGTGGCACGCGCCGAATCCTCCACCTATGAAGGCCTGGAGAGACTCAAGGCACAGCTGGCCAAACAGGTCGCCGCATCGGGCCTCAAGGTGCCGGACCTGGATAAACAGAACGCGGGGCACTAAGGGCTCGAGACAAAATAACCGCTACGAATTGTGCAGGCAGCCGATGAGCGAGAGCCCGTCGGCGTTGTCAGCGAAGAAAGCTTCGTCCTCGGCACCACCGGCCTTGTTGCCGACCAAGTGGATATCCTGGATTCCGATGTCGCGGGCCAGGGCGTGGACTTGGCGGGCGGTGTTTAGGCTGCGGTTGGTCGGCTCGGCGACCATAAGCATGGTATCGACCGATTCCGCCGTGCCGCGCCCCAGGTGTTCGACCCCGGCATAGAGGTCGAGGATCACCACCTCGTCGCGCTGCACCATGACGTGATTGACCAACTGCTTGAGGAGCGCGCTGGCCGGGCAGATGGAAGAGGAGCCCGAGCGGGAAATCCCAGTGAGCCGTTCCAACGCCTCCAAGGTGCGGAAATTGTTCGGAGTGTGACTCCTTCTTCATTGCCATAACTCCGTATCGTGTAGGGGGGGGGGCGGCGGCGGGTGCCCGCTCAGGGTCAACGGACTAAATCGTTCACTCGGTAGAACGCCCCGCCTCATTTGAGACATTACAGGAAACGGACTCGTGGTTCTAAGCGCGATAAGCTATCGTTCAAGACGAACTCGTTGATAGGTTGTGGTTGCCTCGTTTCGGTGGTCTGCCGATTTAATCTGTTCCGCCATATATCGGCATCAAATTTGGCATCTGACCAAGGAATGTTAGCCAGTATGGCACGACACATCTTTTTTCTGGGAATGCCGCGAACGGCATCGACGTCGATTCAGACCTATTTGTCTAGCTTGTCCGCGTCTAACAAGTTCCTGTTTCTCGGAAAGCGCGGTTCGGATTTCTCCATCCCGGAAATGTGGCCGTTATTGAGGAAGAGAATATTCCTTCTGAACGATGAATCCTTTTACGGTGAGTACGGTCGCGGTCACCTCAGAAAAATGATCGAGTCGGAGAGTGAGGACGAGCATTCCGTACTTGTAATTTCCGACGAGGCGTTGAGCTTCGCCGGCGTTATGAATCTTGGTCTGCATACGGTCCGGTTTGCCGAGGTCTTGAAACGTCTGTCCTATCTGATAGACGGCGATATTGAGTTCTTTATGTTGTTTAGGAGGCATATGGAGTTCGTCCGGTCGTTCCATACCTGCTTGGCAAGCCTGGGGCATTTCATCCCGCTGGAAGTTTTCGCGCGGCAGATCAGGCGCTCCAATTCGAACCTTCATGACCTGGTGGCCTATCGAGACCGATGCCGGGAACTAGAGGAGTATCCGAATGTTTATATTTCCGTCTTCGAGGATTTCATCACCCGGCCACTCGATTTTCTTCACCACAAGATCCTCGGATTTCCGGCACCGGATGGGGCTGTATTCCCTCACGACAACCTTCGGCCCGACAAACACGCAATTCACCAAAAACTACGTCATCTGGTCCACCTAAAAGACACGCAGTCCCAGCCGTTCCCAGTGTCCCTTCAGGCATGGTCTTTCGGCGTCGCCCTGGAGACTGAAGTTTCCATAGATGAAAGCACGTTTTTTGATTTGTCTGACGAGACTACGGCGTGGCTGTCTGAAATGGAGAAACAGCATTATGACCCGCTATGTGATCCAGCAGCGTAGAGACCCTTTGATGGGCTTGGGGGCTTCTTGGTGAGTTGGTCCTGAGGCTGTGGACGGGGCACGCCATGGGAAGCCCAATGTCTGGGGAAAATCCAATCGGCATTGACAACACCAGGATGAACGAAATGCCGGGTCTTAACCCGCCGAGGCCACCCGCAGCGCCTTTTTCGGGATGCGCACGGCGAAGCAGGGCACCTTGGACTTCTTGAGGAGCCGGCAGGCCCGGTAGGCCTGCTTGCGGGTGATGTGGATGATGCGCGCCCGGTAAAGGGTCTTGCGCTTCTGGGCCCGGGTCACCACCTTGATCGAGCCGTCGCCCAACAGGGTCGGCAGGCGGGAGACCGCCTTGCGGGCCACCTCGTAGGCCGGGGCGAATTGGTAGTAGGCCCCCACCTGAACCCCCCAATCGCCGGGGGCGGGTTTCGATTGGCGGCGCTTGGAGGCCGGAGACGGTGCCGCCTTGGCCATGGCCGCCGGGGGCTTCGTATCCAGCTTGCGGAAGCCCTTGTCCAGGAGCTTCGCCATGTGACGGTCCCGCGCCCGGGCCGACTTGCCGCCAAAGACCACGCCGATGACGCGCTGGCCCCGGCGCGCGGCCGAAGTCACCAGATTGTAACCCGAAGCACGGATGTACCCGGTCTTGAGCCCATCGGCTCCGTCGTAGGTCTTGAGCAGGGTATTGTGGGAGCGGTAGGTCTTGCCGCGGTAGGTGAACGCCTTGATGGAGAAATAGGGGTAATAATCCGGAAAGTCGCGAATCATCGCCTTGGCTAGGATCGCCATGTCGCGTGCCGTTGACAACTGGCCCCGGTGCGGCAAGCCGGAGGCGTTGCGGAAGGTGGTGCGGTTCATGCCGATCCGGCGCGCCTTGGCGGTCATCTTGAGCGCGAACTTTCGTTCCGTCTTGCCCAGCGCCTCCGCCACCACCACGGCAACGTCGTTGGCCGACTTGACGGCCAGCGCCAGGATGGCGCGGCGCACCGAAATCTTGTCGCCGCGCTTGAGGCCCAGCTTGGACGACGGTTGGCGCACCGCCTTGGCCGACGTGGTGAGCTGGGTATCCATCGTCAGGTGCCCGCTCTCGACGGCTTCGAACAGCAGGTACAGCGTCATCACCTTGGTCAGGCTGGCCGGGTAGTTGCGGGTGTCCGAATTGATGTCGTGCAGGACCCTGCCGCTCATGGAGTCCATGACGAAGGAGGCATACTTCGCCTCCGCCCCGGCAGCCAACAGGCAAACGAGGATCGCCGCAAGGGCAGCGGAAAACACTGTCCGAACCCTGCTGCTCGTCGATGGTTGACGCACGTTCTCCTCCATTGATTCTCCCCTGACCGGTTCCGGAAATTCTATGAGCCAAGGCCCGGCCTGTCCATGGGGAGTGGTTCGCGATTCGCGAATTTAGGCTATAATAATGAGGGGTACACGCTGAAAGAAGAGTTAACGGGGACCGCCATGGACCGGAGACGGAAGGACGGAACGCAACTGAACCCGGGGAGGCTGGGGATTTTTTTGGCGGCCCTGATTCTGGGGGCCTGCACCTACACCGGCGCCGATAATCCGGCGGCGACCAAGTTCAGCTGGTTCAGTTTCCTCAATGGTGACGACCTGCGGGCCACCTGCGGACCCGGGACGCCGGACCGCTGGCGGCTGGTCTACAACGCCATCTACACCGAGCAGGTGCGCATCTACGAGGTGATGGGGAACCGGGTCTCAAGCCGCGTCATCGGTCAGGCCAACATGTTCGACTGGACGGCGGATGACGCCTTCGGCCCCTGGCGAGCACAGACATCGGAGACCGAGCTTCGCCCACAAGACCGTCAGGCATTCGACGCGGCACTTAAGGCAAGCGGCGTCCTGGCGCCCCCGCCGGTGGGGCTGGAACTCATGTCTGAAGACTTCTACTGGTTGGTGACCGGCTGCCACGACGGCCGCTACCTATTGACCGCCTTCCTGTGGCCGGACGCCGCCTTCGAAAGCGTGACCTTCGATGACAGCCTGTTCGCCTGGGATTTCACCGAGGTGCCGGTGAACCCGCCCCGCGAAACAACCATGATCGAACTCTACGGCGCCACCCAACCCGGACATCACGTCAACCGTTTCCAGGTCCGCATCGGCGAGAGCGGCCTGCGGGGCGTCGCGGCACCGTTTTAACGGATCTTTTTGGGTGCGAATGCGAAGGTTCCGCCCTAAGCAACTATAAAACAACAAGAAATATTTTTGTGCAGTGCACAATTTTTTCCTTGATTTCGGCTCTAAAGGTGCTATGTTTAATTTGATGCTGCGGTGCAGCAAAAGAATTTCCCGGGCTTGTCCCCCCGGTACACATGCACCCCAAACGGAGTACCGAGAAAATGACCATCAGGAAGACCACCAAAATCTCCGGCGTAACCGAGCAGGTCGAAGCTGCTGTCGAGGCCAGCAAGGAGACCGTCGAGGCCGCTGTCAAGGCAACCACCGACGCCACCGCCAAGGGCTATGAGAAAGCCGTCGAAATGACTCAGGAACACGTCGAGGCCGCCGTCAAGGCCGGTACCGAGGCCTTCCAGGGCTACGAAGACGTCGTCGCCTTCAACAAGGACAACGTGAATGCCGTGGTGCGCTCCAGCACCCTCTGGGTCCAGGGCATTCAGGACCTGAACAAGGCCGCCTTCGCGCTCACCCAGACCTCGGTGCAGGAAAACATCGAAGCCGCCAAGGCCATCATGGGCTGCAAGACCGTCACAGATCTGGTCAAACTGCAGAGCGAGTTCGCCAAGGCCTCCTACGACAAGGCCATGACCGAGGGCCGCAAGTTCTCCGACATGTCGTCCAAGGTCGCCGAAAAGGCCACCAAGCCTCTGGGTGAGCGAGCCCAGGCAACGTTCGACACGATCACCAAGCAAGTGGCTGCCTGACCGTCCTCCCTGACATCAAAACCGTATGGTCCTCCCTCCATGCGGTTCAGGCAGACACCAGAGACGCCCGGCACCCTCCCGCCGGGCGTCTCTTTTTTGCCGGAACGGCGGACACGTCCCGAAGGTTTAGGCCGGATCACCCCACGGACACCCCCGGCACCAGCACGGCCTCGATCCTCGTATGTCTTAACTAATACCGCTCGGCGGCCCCGGGGCGCGTTTGGCGCGCTTTCCGGTCTCGGCCAGTTCGTCCAGGGTCTCCTCCAGGCTCTCGATGCGTTTCTCCAGGTGACGGATCAGCTGGCGCAGACGGGCGTCGAGCGAGCGCACGCGGTGGAACAGACGGCGGCGTTCGCCGGCCTTGTAGAACTTATTGATGCGCCGCACCCCCCAGGCGCTAAGGAGCGCGAACAGCAAGGCGCCGGCGCCGATTAGATAAAGGGCCACCGATTGGCGGTCGGGTGCGTGTTGGACCGCCACCACCACCCCCCAGAATCCCAATGTCACCAAGGCCGAAGCGCTGGTCCAGAAAAATCGGTCGACGAAGCGCTGGTCGCGGCGCCACTCGTTTTCCGCATCCCGTACCGCGTCGGTGATCTCCTGGAAGGCCATTTCCCGCCACTTACGGAACCGCATTCCACCCTCGGGCGTGCGGTTGTCGCGGATGAACTGCTCCAGCCTGCGGACGATGCCTTCGGCACGCTCCTCGGCCGCAGGATTGGGGCCGAAGGTCTCGACCTGCGGTCCCTCCCAGTCCTTCTCCGTCGGTTCAGGCAGTTTCGGCTTCGCCATGGCCTGACGCTATCACGGCCGTGGTCAACGCAAGGTTAACGAAACTTCCGCAAGTACCACCACTCAAACCAGCGCTTGGACCAGTGCCAGGCCGAGGCGAAGGGAAGCGACAGGGCGTAGTCGCCACGCCGGGCGACCAACGCCCCCCGGCTGCCTTCGTCGATGATGCAGATAAGCTCGACCAGAAAGGTCTGGTCTGGGGTCTTGCCCTCTAGTTCGGCCACCAGGTTGGCCGCCGCCGTCCTCGCCTGCGCGTCAGCCATATGGGCTTGTTTCGGCATCCAGTCCGGTCCCGGGAAGGAACCGCAATCGCCCGCCACGTAAACCTTATCCCAGTCCACCACCCGGCAGTGGCGATCCGACTGCACGAGCCCCCCTGCCGAACGCGGCAGGTCGGTGGCATCGAACCAGGCATTTCCGGTCATGCCGGGAATGAACAGGGTCAGGTCGCTTTCGATTTCGCCGCCTTCGGTCAGCACCTTGCCGTCCTCAAAGCCTTTCATCTTGTGACCCAGATGGGTCTCGATCCCACGCCGCTTCATTTCGCGCAGAAGCTTGGACACCACCTTCTCGCCCAGGCGAATGCCGGGCTTGGGTGCGGGGGTGAAGAATACCAGCTTGAATTTGTCGCGCCGCCTCTGGCGCCTGAGCAGGCGGTCGGTGCCGAACAGGAACTCGAACATGGGGCCGCCGCGGATGGCCGTCGCCTCCTTCGGGTTGCCGGCAAAGCCGAAGGCAATGGTCCCGCCGTCCATGGCCGCCAGGCGTTCGGAGAATTTCTGGACTCCTTCAATTCCCTCGCAGGGGGAGATGACGTGCTCGATGCCCGGCAGCTTCTTGATGAAGCGCCCGCCGGTGGCGATGACCAACCCGTCGTTGCGCACGTCGCCGCCCGTGGTCTTGACCACCCGACCGCCCTCCTCCAGTCCCGTCACCTCGCCGGCATGGAAGGTGACGCGGTGGCGACGGAAAAACGGCTCCAGAGGAATTCGAAGGTCGTCCGGCTTGCGGATCCCGCTCGGCAACCAGATCAGGCTCGGCAAGTAAATGAGTTCGGGCCGGAACCCGATGACGGTAATGTCGCCCATGTACCCACGCTTGCGCAGGGCTTCGACGGCGGAAACACCCGCAAAGCCGGTGCCGATCACGGTCACATTGGACATTTCCCACTCCCTGCCAGATTGCCGTCCCCTGGAGTCTTACCACAGGTCGCCTCCTCCGGAAACGGAGCTATAGGCCGGCAAGGAACGCGCCGTATAAAGGCTACCGGACCGCCCGCTTCAGCGTCAGAACGGAGATTTCGGCCGGGCAATTGATGCGTACCGGCACCACGTAACACCCAATGCCGCGGGACACGAAAAGCGTCGTCTTGGGGGTCTTGATGAGACCCGCCATATAGTCCGGATTGCGCACCGCATGGCGAGTCCAGAACTTCGGCACCCCCGGCAGATGCACCTGCCCGCCGTGGGTATGCCCGGCAAGCATAAGGTCGATTCGGCTGGAATACGGCTCGTCCGCCGCATCCGGATAGTGCGAAAGGCAGATCCGGCAGTCCCCTTCCGGCACCCCGGCAAAGGCCTTGTCGATGCCGAGGTCGTCGTTCCACAGCGCGCCCGCGCCTCCGAACCAGAGCCTGGCCCCGTCCCGCTCCACGGCCCGGGCAACATGACGCACCGAGAATCCGGTCTTTTCCATCCATGCGAGGGACCGCGCCCGGCTGATCCAGTGGTCGTGGTTGCCAAGCACCGCATGCACGCCCTCCCGGGCGTCCAGCCGGGCAAGCTCCTGCCACGCTGCGTCCAGGTTGTCGGAACCGTGATCCGCGTAGTCACCCGTCAAGGCCACCGCATCCACATCGAGGGCATTGACCTCGGCGACGATGCGCCTGAGGTCCCCTGGCGTCACGTTAAAGCCGACGTGGATGTCCGTCAGCTGGGCGATCCGGAACCCGTCGAACTGAGGAGGCAGATCGGGCACGGGAACATCGTAGCGATCGATCTGGAAATCGTAAGCCGCCACGGTCGTCGCGTAAGAGACGGGGATGAGCGCACCCGCAGCCGCAGCCGCCCCAGCGAGAAGCTGGCGGCGCGACAGCACGCGCAACGCCATCCGGTGACGGGTGGTCAGGTTTCGAACGATTCGTTTGGTATTTTTGCCCCGCATCCTGCGGCGGAGAGATATTCCAGTCATGGCCCAGGGTCTTCTTATCCCGTTTTGCTCGGCCCCTTCCTCAATCCCTGACCGACAATCTAGGGGGATTCACTCTGTCTCCGCAAGGGCTGTCTCGGAAATTTGCCGGCCCCCTTAAAATCGTCCCCTTCCCGCATTAGACTTCCGAAGAGGACCATGAAAGGACCGGCCTTTGAGAGACCCCATGATCCGTGTCGGCGTGTCGAGCTGCCTCTTGGGCGAGGCGGTGCGCTTCGATGGCAGCCACAAGAGGAACGCCTTCATACTCGACATCCTGGCGCCGTTTATCGAAATCCACGCCGTCTGCCCGGAAGCGGAGTTGGGGCTCGGCGTTCCGCGCGAGCCCATCCGCCTGGTGCGGACCGGCAAGACCGTAAAACTGGTGGGCAGCACCAGCGGCACCGACCATACCCGGACCATGCGGGACTGGGCACGTAAGAGGGTCAAGGAACTGCGGACGGACGGCCTCGACGGCTTCATCCTCAAGTCCAGGTCTCCGTCCTGCGGCCTCCACCGGGTCAAGCTCTACGAGGTCCGGGACAAGCCGCCGTCGGTCGCCGGACGGGGGGTGTTCGCCGCAACCCTGGCCCGGGCCTTCCCCGACCTGCCGATGGAAGAGGAAGGGCGGTTGAACGACGCCGCGATCCGAGAACACTTCGTCGGGCGCGTCTTCGTCCACCATCGTCTCCGCACCTTCTTCACGCCCGGCTGGTCGCGAGGGGATCTGGTCGCCTTCCATACCCGGGAGAAGATTCTGCTCATGGCCCACGCCCCCGGGGCTTACAAGGATCTCGGACACTTGGTTGCGGGTGCTAAGAGCCAAAGCCGCCCGGCCCTAGAGCGTGACTACCGCAGCGGTTTCATGGCCGCCATGTGCAAGCGCGCCACGCCCGGCCGCAATGCCAACGCGTTGTCCCACATGGCGGGCTATTTCAAGACACATCTGGACCAAGACAGCCGGGCCGAGCTCATGGGAAAGATCGAGGACTACCGCAAAGGGCTGGTGCCCCTCGTGATCCCGATGACCTTGATCGGCCATTTCGCGCGTCGGTTCGGGATCGACGACTTGGCCGGGCAGACCTATCTGGAGCCCCACCCCAAAGAGATCATGCCCAAAGAGATCATGCTACAAAACCACACCTAGGCCGGCGCGGCTGGCCATCGGCCCCCCAGTTGTCCCGGGATTGCCCCCCGATACGCGGGAAACAATGCTCAATCGGCAGCCGTAGGCTCTTGAGCGTCTTCCTTGGCGTTCGCTTCGATAAGGGTGTTCAGATTCTCGGTTCCGGATTCCGAAAGCTCAAGCCGGATGTGAGTCGCTTGATTGGTCATGGCGACAATGGACCCCGACACCGTACCAAGAACCTCCACCTGAAGCTCGAGCGGATCGTCCCGCTCCGCGTCTTCCAGGCACCGGTCGAGCACGCCAACGCCCGACAAGGCGATATCGTGCAGGACGCAAGCGGTTTGGGTTCCTCTGTAGCTGACCTCGGCGGCAATGTTCACCGTGTGCAGTTCGTTGAGGAAACGCGACTCCTCGTCTCCGGCCTGCATGATATCCCGGAGCGCCTTCTGCATCCCCTCGACGCGTTCGTGAACTTCCTCCGCCGTCTGCCGGACCTCTTGGGACTGCTGGCCCGTTACGTGGGTCACGCTCGTGACGTCGGCGATGTTGGTGGACGCTTCCTGGGTGCTCTGCGCCGCGTGCTGGGCATTGTCGCGAATGTTGGCGGTCGCCGCCGACTGTTCTTCGATGGCGGCGGCAATCACCGTCGCGATCTCATTGATGTCGACGATGACGTTGCTGATGTCCTGCATCGCCTCCACGGTATCCTTCGTCGCCACCTGAATATCGGTGACCTGGCTGCCGATTTCTTCCGTCGCCTTGCCGGTCTGGTTGGCTAGGTTCTTGACCTCGTTGGCAACCACGGCAAACCCCTTGCCGGCATCGCCGGCCCGCGCCGCCTCTATGGTCGCGTTGAGCGCCAGCAGGTTGGTCTGATCCGCGATGTCGGTGATCAGGGCGACGACTTCGCCAATGCGGCTGGCCGCCTCCGCCAGATCCGTAATTTTTCCGCGGGTGTTTTCGGCCTGATCGACGGCCTGCTGCGCGACGATGGTCGAACGCGCCACCTGTTGCCCGATCTCGTGGATGGAAGCGGCCAGTTCCTCCGTCGCATGGGCCACGGCATCAACGCTGATCGAGGCTTCTTCGGAGGCCTTGGCCGCAGCGTCGCTCATGTTCACGGTCTGATTGACCGCGTCTCCCATTTTTGTGGCCGTGTCCTCCATGGTCATGGACCGGTCCCGAACCGTTTGAATGGCAAGAGTCGTTTCTTCGTCCAGGGCGTTGGTCATGGCGACCATCTCGCCTTTCAGTCGGCGCTGGTTGCGTCGGCTCTCGGCCTCCTGCCTGGCCATCAACTGCTTGAGCTTGACGGCGTTCTCCTTGAACACTTGAACCGCCTTGGCCATGCCACCCATTTCGTCCATGCGCTTAAGGTAAGGAACGCCGACGGTCAGGTCCCCTTCCGCCAGGTCGCGCATGACGGCTGCCATGCTGTTGAGGGGACGCGTCAAGAGCGGACGCAAAGCCAGGATCAGAACCAGGACAAGAATCAGGAAAGATCCTACCTTCGATCCGATACTCCATTGAGTAGCTTCGAGTTGCAGGCTGTCGAGCATGACGCTGGAGTCTGCCATCAACTGGGCGACGGCATCCGATTCCTTGGCCATTTCCTTCTTGGCCGTCTTGTTGGCCTTGCGCAGTGCCCTCTGTTCCCTGGACCGTTCCAAGGTCAGAGCGACCAGCTGACCGGCCATATCCGCCCCCAGCCTGAGCAGATCGGCGCGGGACAAGGCGACTTCGAGAACGCCGCGCGGCACGTCGGTCTCTCCATGGCACCCCTGGCAATCCTCCATATTCTCAAGAATTTTATAGGTGAAGGTAACGGGGATTTGCTGCCCTTCCACCTCAAGCGCCCCATCGAGCTTGAGGTCCGAGTTCTTTTCCGCCACCGCCCGGTCGAAAATAGTGCGGCGCTGTCTTGGGATCTCCTCAGGTTCGGATTCGTCCCGCCGCTCGTAGACCTCGTCCTCCATCAAGGTATTGATCAAGTCGATGGTCTTGTTGTCCTTGAAGGCCCGCACACCGTCGACCCGCCAGAGATTGATCGCTGCGATGTTCTCGTCTTCGACCAGGGTCTCCACGATGCCTTCGACCGCACCCGCATCGCCGGTCAGCATGGCCTGTTGGACCATGGAGACCGTGGCGGTGGCGATGCCATGGTGCATCCCCTCGAGCACGCCCTCCTGACGCGCGGCCTTAAGCTTTTCCTTGGCTTCCGCCGCCGCCTGCTTCGCCGACAGCCTTTCCTTCTGTACCGTGAGACCTTGTTTCAAAAGGTTGGCCGCCCGGACGTCCTTGCTCTGGAGGGCGGCGGTAATGTCTTCAACGAGTTTTGTGACCTGCCGGTTGGTCGACGCGGCGACTCGACTCCCGATCGTGAAATCGAAGGCGTTGGCTAAGGCGATCATGCCGAAGATGGCTAAGATGATCTTGGCGCTTAGCGATTTGGTGATCATTGAAGACTCCGTTGGTGCAGGCAGAGAGATGTGCTGTCTGCTCTCTCAAAGCTTCGAACCGACATGCTCGAGGCTAATGCCGACATTCCCCTCATGGCTCTCGTAATGCGGGTTTGATTGTAGGCGAACAACCCTGATCGGAAAACCGTAAATCGTACTTTGAACCATCAGGACAGGTTGTCAACCGGCAAACCGCCCGGACATTCCCCAAAAATTCCCGGCCTTATCCGAGAGAGAGCCGAGGCAAGAAAGCTTCTTGACGGCGCAGCTCAGGTGGGAAGCGAGGATGTCGAGCTTGATCCTGGTTCCCGGCACCACGGCGCTAAAGAAGGCGGCAGCTCTGCTTGACGAGGCGGATGGCTTCCTCGATCCGCTCCAGCCCGCGCAACGAATATGTCTTTAATCCTCCCCCCCCAGCCGATTATCACGCAAAATATTAATGCCAACGCTTGACCTTTGGTCAGCATAAAAGGATCATTTTCTTTGCTATTGAAGTCATTTCTGGAATTTCGATTTCGACTTGGTACCATGGGGACGGCCCAGGAAGGCGCCGGCCGATTAAAAAGGGAGGCAAAGGCATGACTTTAACCATTGGAAAGCGGCTGGCCGCTGGGTTCGGCATGGCCATCGTCGTGCTGACCGGTCTGGCCGCCTATAATTTGATCGAGACGCGCGAGTTGGCCAATCTTCAGGACGAGGGCGCCGGGCGGGCAGAGGATGCTGTCCGCCTCACCGAGATCTGGGGCATGGGGCCGCGGATGCACCAGATCGTCGCCGATTCCATCATCAACCGGGATTTGAACGCAGCCCTCAAGGATTGGAACGGGCTCAAGGTCGAGATGGAGAGGGGGCGGGCGTATGTCGCGCTCGCCGCCGACACGCCCCAGAAAGTGGAATGGAACAAGCTGGCCGACACGGCCTACCAGGCCCTTGTCGCCACCTTCGAAAAGAAACTGATCCCGTTGCTTCGCAAGAGCGAGGGGGTAACGCAGGAGATCCGCGACCTCGACAAGAAGCTCGCCAAACAGATCGCGACGATGGGCGGGCATTACAGATCCATCGTGGAATCCCTCCAAAAGGAAATGGCCGAGGCCAATGAGGTCTATGACCATATCTCCACGAAGACCGAAACGGTTAGTGCCATCGTTGCTGCGGTTTCGATCATCGTTTTGTCCCTGATCGCGCCGTTGACGGCACGCGGCATCGTCAAACCGGTCACAGCCATGACCGAGGCCATGCGCCGGCTGGCCAAGGGGGATCACGAGGTCGAAATCCCGACCGCCGAGCACAAGGACGAAATCGGCGATCTGGCGAGGATGGTCCAGATGTTCAAGGACGACGCCATCCGGGTCAAGAAGATGGAGGCAGAACGGATCGATGCCGAAGAGCGGGCCAAGGCCGGACACACGACCGCCATGGGTCGTCTGGCCACCGATTTCGAGAGCCACGTCGGCAATATCGCCGATACCGTTTCAGCGGCCTCGGAGCAAATGCACTCCTCGGCCCAATCCCTGTCGCGTGCAGCCGACCAAGCCAACGTCAAGGCAACGGTCGTCGCCGCGGCCGCCGAGCAGGCATCGACCAACGTGCAGACCGTGGCCGCGGCCGCCGACGAGCTTTCGGCCTCCATTGCAGAGATCAGCCGCCAGGTCACCCAGTCGACCGATATCTCCAAGGCAGCCGTCCAGGAAGTCGAGGCGACCGACGTCAAGGTTCAGGGGCTGGCCGACGCCGCGCAGAAGATCGGCGAAGTGGTGGAGCTGATCACTGACATTGCCGAGCAGACCAACCTTCTGGCCTTGAACGCCACAATCGAGGCGGCGCGGGCTGGTGATGCGGGTAAGGGTTTCGCCGTGGTGGCATCCGAGGTCAAGAACCTGGCCAACCAGACAGCCAAGGCCACCGAGGAGATCGGCGCCCAAATCGGCGGCATCCAGACCGCGACCCAGGATGCGGTGGAGGCCATCCGGAGCATCGGCACCACAATTTCCCAGGTCAACGAGATCGCGGCGACCATCGCGGCCGCGGTCGAGGAGCAAGGGGCGGCAACGAGCGAGATCGCCCGCAACATCGAGCAAGCCGCCGCGGGTACTCAGGAGGTATCGGCCAACATCAGCGGTGTCACCCAGGCGGCGGGAGAAACCGGTCAGGCAGCCAAGCAGGTGTTGAATGCGGCCACATCGCTGTCACAGGAGTCGAAGGAACTCCACAACGAAGTGGTCGCTTTCGTGAACGAGGTTCGTACGGCCTGATCTCGATCGGGGCGCATCGATGGCGCGCCCTGCGGGTCTCTCGCTTAAAGCCCGCGAGTCTCTCGCGTTAAAGCCCGCGAGTCTCTCGCTTTAAAGCCCGCGAGTCTCTCGCTTTAAAGACAGATAAAACTGGCGCGGAGCGCCGTCCAGGGCACCGGAGAGTAAGCCTTTACGTAAGGGACCTTGTCGCCGCAGTGGTTGGCGGCCAGCACTTTCTTGGCCGCGTCAACGCGTGACGCGTGACGCTGCGGGTCCCCGTCGTCATAGAGGCCTTTCCAGCCGAGGGTGCCGCCGAAGGGATGCACGACCCTGTTCTTCTCGAAGGACTGCACGTCATAGCGCGCCGCAGCGGTCTCGATCACCCGGACATCGTAGGTCTTGCCATCAACGTCGACCTCGTTGGGCGCCGTCTCGGCGAAGCGGTCATCGATGGTGACGCATCCCATCACCAAGAGCGGCGCCGCGAGAATCACCGAACGTCCCCATCCCTTGATAGCCATGTCTTGAATCCCTCTTCCTATAGGCAGCAACCCGATTCGCGCCTCTACACCGTGGATTTGACCAGGAAAAGGTAAAGAAAGTGTTGGCGAGGGAAATCACAACTGCCGGATACGCCCCTCCCGAACCAAAGGCGATCTCAGGAATGCATCTCCGGTAGCTTGACAATGAATTCATCCAAGCTACGGACCTCGCCTTTCTTGGGAATTTTCAATGCATACGAGCCAGGGGAAGGTTCGACGATCGTCACATGCCAACGGCTTCGCCCATCAGGCCGGGTTGTAGTATGCAGGTAATCCAACTCCGATCTCAGAGTATCTAGGGGTATGGCAAAAACAGTGTCCATATCCATGCATCCGAGAACAAAAAAACCCACATTTCCCTCATCAAGAAATTCGTCCTGTTCTGGAGAGTACCCATACCAATAGAGCGAGTCACCTTTATTTTTATGTTGCTTCGAAATTACACATGCGACCCGGATATCTCGGCTAGGATTCCAATACATGGCCACGCCTTTCTTAATCAATCCGGACTCCAATTTCCTGCTGATTGCACGTACTGCAGATTCCCTCTGCTGCTGCCGGTCCAAACTATCTGTAAAATCCCAGTTCGCTTTCTCGGAGTTGTCATCGGAATCAACAGTTCCCCCTGTTTCCCCAGCTTCACTTTCTGTGGCCGACGCAACATCCCGAGCCACGGAAACCAATACATCAACAATATTGTCTAGACTCGTATACTCCAAAGGAGAAAAAATATTCCTGATATTAAATGCAGTTTCTTTATATTCTGTATTCTCCTTCAGACCAACAAGATTTATTAATGAATCTGCGCTAATGAGACGGATATCCCATGCATGCCGAGAACCTCGAATTTGCGCTTCAATTTCCCCCGTTTCCTCTCGTCCGACAACTATGAGAACAGATGATTTATCCGTTATTTCATCTGACTCAATTAGTTTTCTCCTATACTCAGACAGTACATCCAGCGACAGTCGATAAGCATCCGTCGTTTTAACTTCAACAACAATACTTTGCCCCTCTGGAGAGGTCCAAACACCGTCACAACCGACCGCATTCACTCGGCCTTGGTATCTGCCATTATCAACCGAAAACTCTAGTCTTCTTCCAAGCTCATTTACTAAATCTTGAAGAACAAAACCGCTCTTCTGAAAAGGATTTGATAAGCAGTGTTTTATATAGGTCTCGATTTTTTGACTTGTTATCTGTGAGATATACTCCCTGATCTCAACGGAGCACTCAGATTCGTCTTTCAAAAACCCATCCCCTGCAGCAGAGACCACCTGTTCTATGGTGAAGTCCATTACCGCACTTGGGTTTGATGTCCAAATCGAAATGAGGGGCATTGCTGAACAGACTCCACCATATAGAGAGCTTGGCTCACAGGAATGATTAATAATAGAACATACACCATTTTGGGAGACAGGCGCGCCCATTTTTACACGAAAAAAAAGGCCATAAGGCCCCTTGTTGATCAGTTGCGGGCTGTAACCTCCCAGGCTGACCGGCCCCACGGCTCTCGACCTCCCCCACGAAGGGACGAGAGGGATTAGATGGCCTGCAGCCGCTCCAGCGCCGCCGCCAGCTTGTCGCGGGCATCCACCGCTTCGGCCCGGCGTTCCCGCTGGATCTCGACCACCGCCACCGGGGCCTTGTCGGTGAAATTCTTGTTGGCGAGTTTTTTGTCATAACCGGTGATCTCGCCGTCGAGCTTCTTGATCTCCTTCTCCAGCCGGGCCTTCTCGGCGGCGACGTCGATGAAGTCGGCGACCGAGACAAACACCGTCGCCTCGTCCAGCACCGTCTGGATGGTGCCCTCGGCGACCCAGCCGGCATCCTCGTCCGCGAGGTTCGAGACCCGGGCCAAGCGTTTGATAAGGTCGGCATGGGCCTCCATGCGACCCCGGGTTGCCTGGTTGGCCCCGGCCAGCGTGACCGGCAATTCGGCCCCGGGCGGCACGTTCATTTCCGAACGCACCGAACGCACCGCGGACACCAGCCGCACCACCCAGTCCATCTCGGCCTCGACATTGGCATCGATGAGGCTCGCGGCGAGGTCCGGCCAGCGCCCGGAAATCAGCGCATGAGAGCGGTCAGGTGCCAGGCTTTCCCACAACTCCTCGGTGATGAAGGGCATGATGGGATGCATGAGGTGGAGAATCTGGTCCAGCACCCAGGCAGCGGTGGCCCGCGCTTCCGCCTGTGCCGCCGCATCATCGCCCTGCAGGATGGGCTTGGCGAACTCCAGATACCAGTCGCAGAAGGTGCCCCATGTGAACTGGTAGACCGCCGAGGCCAAGTCGTTGAAGCGATAGGCGCCGAGCGCGCGCTCCATGGCGTCCGCCGTCTCCTTGACCTTGCCGACGATCCACTTGTTGACCGTCCGCTCGACGGCACCGGGATCGAAGCCCGGGTCGGGCTCGCAGCCGTTCATCTGGCAGAATCTGGCCGCATTCCAGAGCTTGGTGCAGAAGTTGCGGTAGCCTTCGACCCGGCTCTCGGACATCTTGACGTCGCGCCCCTGGGCCGCGAAGGCGGTGAGCGTGAAACGCGCCGCGTCGGCGCCGTATTTGTCGATCAGATGCACCGGATCAATGACGTTGCCCTTGGACTTGGACATCTTCTGGCCCTTTTCGTCGCGCACAAGGGCGTGGACGTAGACCGTGTGGAAGGGCGCCTCTCCCATGAAATGGAGGCCCATCATCATCATGCGTGCCACCCAGAAGAAGATGATGTCGAACCCCGTGACCAGAACGTCGGTGGGGTAGTAGCGTGGAACTTCGGGCACGTCAGCCGGCCAGCCCAAGGTCGAGAAGGGCCAGAGCGCCGAACTGAACCAAGTGTCCAGCACATCCTCGTCGCGCGTCAGTTGTGTCACGCCCTGGGCCTTGGCGGCCGCAACGGCCTCCTCTTCGCTCAGTTCGACGAAAATCTCGCCATCGGGGCCGAACCAAGCCGGGATCTGGTGTCCCCACCAGATCTGGCGCGAGATACACCAGGGCTGGATGTTACGCATCCATTCGAAGTAAGTCTTCTCCCACTGTTTGGGTACAAAGACGGTCTTGCCGGTCTCAACCGCCTCGATGGCCGGACCGGCCAGCTTGGCGGCATCGACGAACCACTGGTCGGTCAGCCAGGGCTCGATCACCACGCCCGAACGGTCGCCGTAAGGGGCCGTCATTGGGTTCTCCTCGATCTTGTCCAGGAGTCCCAGGCGTTCCATGTCCTTGACCACCGCGTCACGGGCTTCGAAACGGTCGAGGCCGCGCAGGTGCTCGGGCAGGCGCTCTGAGAGCCGGCCGCCCTCCTCGCCCGTTTCGGCGGTCACCGTCATGGCGCCGGACGCGCTTTCGGTCCAGCACCATACCTCGACCTCATCGGCCCGGACCTTGGCCTCGAAGTCGAGCACGTTGATGACCTGGAGCCTGGCTCGCTTGCCGACCTCGAAGTCGTTGAAGTCGTGCGCAGGGGTGATCTTCACCGCCCCCGATCCCTTTTCGGGATCGGCGTAGTCGTCGGCCACGATGGGGATACGCCGCCCGACGATGGGCAGGATGACATATTTGCCCACCAGGTCGGTATAGCGGTCGTCGTCCGGGTGCACGGCAACGGCGGTATCGCCCAGCATGGTCTCGGGCCGGGTGGTGCCGACGATGACGTGACGGTCCGGGTCGTCTTCCAGCGGATACTTGAAGTACCACATCTTGCCGACCGTCTCGCGCTGCTCGACCTCCAGGTCCGAGATCGCCGTGTGCAGCAGCGGGTCCCAGTTGACCAGCTTCTTGTCACGGTAGATGAGGCCCTGCTTGTAAAGCTCGACGAAGACCTTGCGCACCGCTGCCGACAGACCCTCGTCCATGGTGAAGCGTTCGCGCGACCAGTCGCAGGACGCGCCCAGACGGCGGAGCTGGCCGGTGATGGTGCCGCCCGATTCCGCCTTCCATTTCCAGACCCGGTCGATGAAGGCGTCCCGGCCCAGGTCGTGACGGATCAGACCTTCCTTCTCCATCTGGCGCTCGACCACCATCTGAGTCGCGATGCCGGCATGGTCCATGCCCGGCTGCCACAAAACGTCGAACCCCTTCATCCGGTGGTAGCGGATCAGAATATCCTGCAGCGTGTTGTTGAGCGCATGGCCCATGTGCAGGCTGCCCGTGACGTTGGGCGGCGGGATGACGATGGTATAGCGCTCCGCATCCTCCGGTCCGCCGCACTTGAAGGCCCCGGAGTCCTCCCAGGCCTGATAGTGCTTTTTTTCAATGTCGCCGGGGCTGTAGGTCTTGTCCAGCATCGCCGGGGAACCTCTTGTCTCGGGGGGCCAGAAACGCATCACGACCGGTGCTGGACCGGCCGTGTGGGGTATTACGGCCCGAAGGCCGGTGCGTCAATCCTCCAGGCGCTCGGCCCGGGTGATCATGCGGTCGATTTCCTTCTTGACCAAACGCTTGATGAGGTAGGGCAGGTTGCGGTCCAGCCACTCGCTGAGCATGGGACGCAGCATTTCGCGGACGATACCCTCCACCGTCGACGCCCCGCCCCCACCGCTGATCTTAAGGTCGCGCTGGTCGAGGATGGCCTTGGCCAGTTCCGTCAGTACGTCGGTGGAGGTCTGGGCCGTAACGTCTGAGATAATGTGGGCTGCGGGCTCAGGCGCAGCAACCATTGCCGCAGTGAGTTCCAGAATATCCTCCGCCTCCGGCATGGGCTCCGGCTCGGGTTCCGGCTCGGGCTCGGGCCCGGGTTCCGGCTCGGGCTCGGGTTCCGGCTCGGGTTCCGGCTCAGGTTCCGGCTCGGGCTCGGGCTCGGGCCCGGGTTCCGGCTCGGGCTCGGGTTCCGGCTCGGGTTCAGGTTCCGGCTCGGGCTCGGGTTCCGGCTCGGGTTCCGGGGCACGGGGCTCTTCGGCCTCGGCTTCAGCCTCCTCGTCCTCGGACAGAATCCGACGGATGGAGGCTAGGATGTCCTCCATCGAAGGCTCAGAAGCCTCGTCGGTGGCCTCCGCTGTTTGGACGTCTTCTTCCGCCATGGATCTCGCCGGCTAGGGTCTCCGATCAGGTCACCTTAAATGACTAAATCCGAGACGCCAAGCCTTACCCCCCTTTTTTTTCCATCATGGCCCACGTGGCCTACTCGACTTCCACCTCTGGACCGCTCTCGTGTCCCGTGCTGCGACCGCCGAACCACTTGTCGCGCACTTCGTTGTAGTGCGCCGTCGGATCATAAAGGTCGACTCTCAGGTTCATCTTCGCCGCCGTCATATCCCCCATGGCCTCCTTGAGTTCGAAGATGGCGACCATCTCGTTGCGTTGGGCACTAACCAGACTGACCTTGGCGTCTAGAACCTCCTGCTCTGCGTCAAGCACATCGAGCACCGTGCGTGAGCCAACGGCGGCCTCGCGCTCGACGCCTTTCTGGGCGACTTGCGTCGCCCTGATCTGCGCATTATAGGATTCGATCTGGGCGCGGGCCGATTCCACGGCCTCCCAGGCGCGGGCCGCCTTCTCGCGGGCGTCCCGGCGCCTCGCGTCGATCTTGTGCCGGGCTTCCGCCGCCAACTGGCGCGCCGCACGCAGTTGCGAGTAGACGGCGCCCTGTTGGTAGATGGGAACGGTCAGCGTAAACTTAGCTTCGTATGCGTGGGTGTGGCCATCTTCCGAAGAACTCTCCCAGGTCTGGGTGAGACCCGCAGAAAAATCCAGACTCGGCAGCAAAATGCCCCGCAACCGATCCACCTCATCCTCCAGAGAGGCCGCACCATAGGTGGAGGCCATGACGAGGGGGTAATTCCGGATCGCAATATCGACCGCGTCCTTCTTGGAGACGGGCAGGTCGGTGATCGGGGCAGGCCGCGTCAGCTTTTCCGGAACCATGCCGACGTGGTTCTGGTAGGTGGCGCGGGAGGCCTCCAGGTTGTTCTCGGCCTGAATGCGGTCGGCCGCAGCACGGGCCCTGCGAGCCTCGGCCTGGTGGACATCGGTGCGTGTGATCTCGCCGACCCGAAAGCGGTCGCGGGACGCTTCGAGCTGGCGGCGCAGCACCTGTTCGTTTTTGATGTTGAGTTCCAGTGTCGCCTGCTCGCGCACCACGTCCATATAGGCGGTAGCGGCGTTAAGCAAGATGGTCTGCTCGGCCGAATCCAGCAGGTAGCGTCCCGCCTTAACGACATCCTCGGCCTTTGCGGTGCCCGCGACGGTCTGCCCGCCCTCGAAGATGTTCTGGCTTAGCTTAAGCGCCCAGGTCTGGGGATGGAGGGTGCTGTACTCGTCGATGGCGTCCGCAGAGTAATAAGACTTCCAGCCCTGGCTCGCCGTAAACCCGATGTTCGGGCGCCAGCCGGACAATGCCTGAGACACGCCCTCGTCCGTCGAACGCACCTTGGCGCGCTCGGCATCAATGGTGGGATTGTTCGCATAAGCCGTGATCAGGGCCTCTTCCAGGGACTGGGCATGGGCCGGCCACGCGAAACCGACACCCACGACAAGGCCAAAAAGGGCAGATATACGATACTTCAATCCAGCCGCCCCCTTTGCCACTCCCTCCCGGTCAGTCCACCTGATCCCGGGCGCCGTGATGAACGGCTTGATGAAGAAATCCCTGATAACTGACAGAACACCAACATACTGTGCTCGTGCAAATTAAAACATACCGAATATAGTGCACCCTTGTAAATACTTCATTCTCGCCAGATGCCGCTAATTTCCGCATCGCGTTCGAAACCGTGAAATCGGATTCATGAAGTTTAAGAGTCCGGAACTTGCGGAAAGCACGTATTAGAAAATAAATTCCGGGCACGGTTCGAACCCCGGCAGGAAGGGGGCGCCGAGGTCGAAAAGTTCGCGTCGCGACACCTGGCCGCCGGAGCGCGCGAACAGAACTCCCTTGCCGATAGAGCCGGGTTTGCCCTGGACCACCGCAAGCAAACGTCCGCCATCGCCCAATTGGGCAAGAATGGCGCCGGGAACCGCCGCGACTGCGCCCCCGAAGACGATGACGTCATAAGGCGCCTGCTTGGGATAGCCCTTTTCAAGGCCGCCCTCGACCACGGCCACATTGTCGCATTGCAACTCGGACAGGGTCTTGGTTGCGACGGCAACCAAGTCTTGGTTGCTCTCCAGCGCCACTACCGTGCTCGCGATCCCCGACAGAACGGCCGCAGTATAGCCGGTCGCGCAGCCGATCTCCAGGACCACGTCCGTCTCCTGGATCTCCGCCGCCTGAAGCAGGCGCGCCAGCACCAACGGCTCCAGAAGGTAGCGTCCCGGCGCCACCTCCACGGCCTCGTCCACATAGGCGATACCGGCAACCGAGTGCGGAACGAAGGCTTCGCGCGGCACAGTCCCAATGGCCGCGACGATCAGGGCGTCATTCACCTGGTTGATGCGGATCTGGCCCTCGACCATGTTGTGACGCGCGGTTGCATAATCCATGACGGCCCCCGTGTTTAGCCTCAAAACCCTATTTCGGCTCGGGTTATATAAGGGACAGACTGCAAACTCAATGCCGATAGGGATCGCAAATGCGGGCCGTTCTCGGCTTGACCCGCCGAGACGCATTGTCTAATGTCCCGCACCGTTGCGATGGGGGCACCCCGGGGCCACCTAGGCCGCATCCGCCATCGCGGCTCGGGCGCGGTGGCAGAGTGGCTATGCAGAGGACTGCAAATCCTTGTAGATCGGTTCGATTCCGGTCCGCGCCTCCAGTCTCTGATCCGGCGTAGCTCAATGGTAGAGCATGCGGCTGTTAACCGCAGGGTTGTAGGTTCGAGTCCTACCGCCGGAGCCAATTAAAAGTAAGGGCTGCGCCTCAGAGCGCGGTTTTCTACTTTCGGCCCAAACCCTCCTCAGCGTTATTTTGGAATCGACCCGGAGACCGGGTTGCACCCCCGTCGGGGGCATTAACGGAGAACCGGGGGAGCGAAAAAAGGGCCAACGGCGGGGGGTATGCCGTCGGCCCTTCCAAGGGAGTTTGCCATCTTTTGGCAGTCTATTTATGGCAGAAGATTGTGGCCGGATTTGGGCATCATGCCGTTTTTCTTGAATTCACGGCATACGAACCCGCCGCATGCGGGGCCGTTTCCTTCGTCTAAAAGTGAAGGTGAAGGTGGAGATGGAGGTGGAGCGGCAGCAGAATGGCAACCGCATGCACGGCCCTAACTATACGGGAAGGGGTCCGGTGCCTCAGTTTGTGGAACCTGGGGTTTTGCTTGGCAGCGCGGGTGACAATGTGACCGTCCAACATGGCTCGACTCCTCAGTCCAGCTTCTGTCGCAACCCTATAATGATAGGCTGGAACCGGTTTCTATCCGGTTAAAAAATGTTCGGATTTCAGTCGGACGCTGCGGTAACGGCATGGCCCCCTCAGTCGTCGCCGAAGGTCTTCTCGTGGCGCACGAAGGCCTGCTCGACATAGTCGACCTGATTGCGGTGTTCCCTTACCTGCCGACCGCCGATGGCCGATAGGTCCATTTCCAGGGCCTCGATCAACAAGCTGGCGATTTCTTTCTTGCCCTCTTCGCAGGCCACCTCGTGGGCGGTGACGATGGCATCGCTCAAACGGCGCCCGTCGGTCATGGTTCAGGTCCTCCCTCCAGAATTTAATTACAACGCGCCACGCAGTCTGCCTTCCCCGGCCCGCACTCCGTCTCGACCAACCCCAGCTTGGACTTGTTCCCGTCAAAGCGACAGTTTTGCATGGGCCTTAGGGTCAAATACAGATCGTTCTCGTAGCCGCAGTGCACGGAGCAGCTCCGGGACGAACATTCGACCTGGATGGTCTTCGACTTGGAGGCCGGGATCTCACCTGCCCCCAACCCGCAGGTCATGTAATTGGCAAAGACGCCGGCGTCGGTCTCGGCTTCCCACATCGCGATATCCTTGGCCTTCACGAAGTCCGCCAGAGTGTCGCAGTAGAGCAGGCTGGCGCCACGGAACTGGTCGTCCCCGGTTTCCAGACACGTTCGTTTGAAATAGTGCTTCAAGTCGGCCTTGCTCGGGCAGTTGCCGACCCGCTTGGCCCCGGCGAGATCGGGGCAGCGGACCAGGGTGTCCGCTGCGGCGGACACATTCAAGGCCAATAAGACGAACAGGACCGGCAAGGCCAATAAGACGAACAAAATCGGAACGAATGTGCGCGGTGCGGTGATCATCGTCGGGTCCCAGTGGTCCAGCACCTGTTCTTCGTGCGCCGTTATTGCGGTGCTTTTCGGGCAGTCCTCAAGGGACGGACGGTACCACGGGGCCATGACCGCGCCAAGCCCCGAACACCTATTGGATCGCACCGGCGGGCTTGGTGGTGAAATGGCCGTCCAGGATCTTAGCGGGCACCGTTTCCATGATAGCGGCGGTCTTTTCCTCGCCGAACAGGACCACCATCTGGTTGAGTGTCGCCGACAGGGCGACGATGGTCATCTTTTCATCGGAAACGCCGAGGCTTCCCGACTCGGCAAAGAGACTAAGGAGTTTTTCGATAGCGATCCGCTGCTGTTCATCTTCGGACAGGGGCTCCGCCCCACCCGACAGGTCTTCGTTTGTATCTTCGGTCATCGATTCCTCGGTATCGGGTGTTTGACGCCGACAGGCACCCTTAGATGTCGTGTTCGACATCGATGTCGTGGCTGCGGCGTCCGTAATGATCCTGCAGGTCAGGCCCATCGGGGATCACCTCTGGCCGCCGGTGCTTGTCCTCGGCGCGACGGGGGCCCATGTGCTTGAGCATCGCATCCTGCTGGTGGCGGACCAGCTTGAAATAGCCGTCCATAAACGTCCGGTTCATGGCAGCCATCCCCTCGAAAGCCGACTTTTGCAGCCTCAGGGCATAGATCAAGGGATTGAACATGCGTCTCGAACTCCCTCAGCGGGGTGCTCAATAAGTTTACCCCCTGGACCGTATGAAAGCAAAAGGACTTCCTAAACGGAGCTTCCGGCCGGTTCGGGATGCCGGCCTGCCCTTGAATGTTCCGCTATCGCGGACGAGGGGCGCGGCCCCCTTCAGGACTGTTTTGAGGCATCTCAGGTTGTTCCGTTCGTGTCCGGGGCGCGGTGAGTGGCGGGGCGACTGTCCTGACCGGTCCCTTCGGTTCATAATCGGCGGCCGACCATTCACGGAACAGTTCCTCCTCCTCCGGCGGGGAGAGGGGGAAGGCATGCAGCACCACGCGGCGGTTCTCTGCCTGGTTTTCCTTGATCGGCGTGCCATCGGGAAGGCGGTTGGGAACCTTGGGCCGCGTTTCGGCGAACCCGGCGGCTTTGAAACGCCGACGGTCCATGCCAAGTTCGATGAAGTAACGGACCACACCGGCAGCTCGACCGGCCGACAGTTCCCAGTTGGACGGGAACCTTGCCGTGCTGATGGGATCGTCGTCCGTATGGCCGTCGGCCTCGATCATGTACTTGTCGTAGGGGGGGGCCATGAGGGTGCCGGCCAACTGCCGTAAAACCGGCTTGGCATCTTCGCGCAGGTCCGCCAAGCCGATTTGGTAGAAGGCACCGCTGGAGAGCATCACGATAATGCCCTTATCGTCGGTTCTGATCTCGACTGCCTCGTCGGCCTCCATGATGGTGACCATATCCATGAGGGTGTCCTTGAGCGCCAACATTGGGCTTTTCCGTGCCGCGGGCCCCATGCCGATCTCCTCGGCGATACCGGTCGCGGCCTCCTCGAATTTCGGAATGTCAATCTTGGAGAAGCTGAGCAGCATCACGAAGAACGCCATGAGCAGCGTGATGGCGTCGGCATAGGTAACCAGCCAGTCTTCAGTTTCTTCGCATTCTTCCTTGTCGAGAGGCGTGCCCATGGTGCTGTTCCTTCCCCGGCAGGCCCGGCCGTTATCGGCGTTTCATCTTGTCGACGTTAAAATGCAGCGCCGGGTCGAGGTAGCTGTTCATCCGGTCCTGGATATAGCGTGGACTCTTGCCGTCGGCGAGAAGAGCCAGCCCCTCCACGACCAGGTAGTTTCGGAACCGCACGATTTGTTCGCGCTGTAGAACCTTGGAAGCGGTCGGCATGAGGACGAGACGCGAGAACAACACGCCGTACAGCGTGGTCAGCAATGCCACCGCGAGCCCCTTGCCCAATTGCCTGGGATCGCCACCCATGTTGTCGAGCATGATGACAAGGCCGATCAAAGTACCGATCATGCCGAACGCCGGTGCAGCGTTGGCCATGGCCTTGAGGATGTTGACCTGGACCGTGTTGCGCCCATAAGTGCTCTCCACCGTGTTGGTGAGGATCTCGCGCACCTCCTGCCCCGTATAGCCGCTGATCACCATGTCGATACCGAACCGCAGAAAACGGTCACCTCGCACCGCCTTCTTGGATTCCACCTCCAGAGCCGGGATGCCGCTCCTCTGCACCGTGTAGGCCCACTTGATGATTCGCCCGACCTCGGCCTTGAGAACGTTGCGGCCGATCTTGGCCGAGAACACAATCTTGCCGACGAGTTTAAGGGACAGGATCACATAGCGGGCTTCATAGGCGATGAAGGTCGCAGCCAGCGTCCCGCCGACCACGAGGACGAAGCCCGACCCGCTGAGAAAGATCGTCCAGTTGTCCGTACTGAGGAAAATGGCTCCAAGGAAGAGCCCCAGTGCGCTGACAACCGCGATAAGCGTTGTGAGGGACATGGAAATCCCCGAACCTCGTTTCCCCAATCCCGGCCATTATAGGGTACGCAATAATTTATAAAAAGAGATGTCGGCAACACACTTTGGGGGGGTACCTTTGCGCAGCTGAGGATCAGCGTTCGCGGAAGGCCTCGTGCTTGAGCTTGAGCACCGGTTTGACCAGGTATTCGACCACCGATTTGGAGCCGGTGTGGATGTCCACCTGAGCCTGCATGCCGGGCATAATGGAAAGCTGCCCCACCTGTAGGCCCAGGTATGTCTTTTCCGTCTCCACCACGACACGGAAGTAGGGGTTACCCTGCTCGTCTGTGCTTGAATCGGGGGCCACCATAACGACCTCGCCTTCGAGGCCACCGTAGCGGGCGAAATCATACGTGGAGATCTTGACCACCGCCGGGTGCCCTTCGCGCACGTAGCCCCGGTCCATGGGACTCAAGCGCGCTTCAATGACCAGATTTTCGCCCGTCGGCACGATCTCCATAATGGGTTCACCCGGGCTGACCACGCCGCCGATGGTATGATAGCGCGTATTCTGCACCACGCCGTCGATGGGGCTCTTGATTTCGGCACGCACCGCCTGGCCCGTGGCTTCGGCCAGCAATTCGGTGATCCGTCCCACCGCCTGTTCAGTCTTGCCCAGTTCTCCACGCGCCGCGCTGCGAAAGTTATCCTCTTCCTCGGTGATCCGCCGTTTGGCTTCCGAAATGGCGGCCAGCGCGCGAGGCACGGAGCTTTCGATGCCATGCATCTCACCTTCCAGGCTTTCCACCTCGGCTTCCAACTGCAGGTGTTCCATGCGCGCGGTCAGGCCCTGGTCCAAAAGAGAGGCGGACATCTTGAGCCTTTCCCGGCCCAGGCTGAGATTGCGGGCAATGGTGCGCTTTCCGGATTCCAGTTCATTGACCTCCAATTCCCGCTGGCGCACCTGCTCGGCGAGCACCGATATCTTGGAGGCGAGCTGGCGCTTGCGGGCTTTGTAGTTGTTGATCTCCGCCACGACCTGCTGGGTGCGGCGGCCGGCGACGTCGCGCGGAAACTTGGGCGTCTTGCCCTCGGCCTCCGCCAGCAAGCGGGCCCGGATCAAGATCTGGGCGTCGAGACGGACCTGCAGTTCCTTGACGTTGGTCCCTGATGTGGCGAGGTCGAGTTGGATCAGCTTCTGCCCCTGGCGCACCCGCACGCCTTCGGTAACGAAGATTTCTTCGATGATGCCGCCTTCCAGGTGCTGGATGACCTTGATCTTGCCCTGGGGCACGACCTCCCCCATGGCCACCGCAACCTCGTCCAATTGAGCGAAATTCGCCCAGAGCACTAGCAGGAACACCAAACCCATGATTGGCCAGGCCAGTGGCCGCCAGGTGGGCAAGGGGTATCCATCTATTAAAGTGTCGAGCCGGCTCATCCGCTTACCTTACCGCCGCGCCCGTCCGGACGTCGGCGCCGGGACTTGGACTTGGACTTGGACGTGTCCGCGTCGGCATCGACCCGCAGCTTGAATCGTCCCGGAACCACACCCGGCGTCGTTCCCGGAACGGGACCGGTTCTCTGATCCGGGATCGGCCCCTCTGGCGGGGGCGGGCTGCGGAAAGGCATCTCTGTTCTCTGCGGCGGGCCTCCATCTTCAGGTGTGGACCGGGGTGGGGCGGGCTTGGGCCGCAGAGGCGGAGCAACTTCCGGTCTTGGAGTCGGAACCGGCGGGGTTCCCGGGCGCGGTGCTCCCCCACCAAAAATCTTGGGAAGAATCTCTTGGGCCGGGCCGGAAATCGCCACCCGTCCTCCGTCCAGCGCCACCAGGTTGTCGCAGGCTGCCAGCATGATGGGACTGTGGGTGACAATGATGACCGAGCGGTCTTTGGCCAGCTTGGTCAAGGTATCGCGGAGTTCGATTTCAGCCTGGCGATCGAGGCTGGAGGACGGCTCGTCAAGCATGACCACCGACGGGTTGCCGACCAGGGCGCGGGCGATGGCGATGCGCTGGCGCTGACCGCCGGACAGGCGCTGTCCCGCTTCGCCGATATCCGAAGCATAGCCTTCCGGCAGGTCGATAATGAACTCGTGAACACCGCCCATGGTGGCGGCGCGGATAATCTCCTCGTCGTTGGCGTCGGGTTGACGATGGGCGATGTTGTCACGGACCGAGCCCTGGAAGAGAATGGTTTCCTGGGGAACGTAGCCGATCCAGGATGCCAACTCATAGCGGCTGAATTGGCTGATGTCGGCGCCGTCCAGCAAGACGCGGCCGCTGGTTGGCGTGTAGAGCCCCTGAACGAGCTTCAGCAATGTTGTCTTGCCACTGCCATTGCGTCCCACCAAAGCCGTAATCCCCCCAGCCTTGATGGCCAATTGGACGGAGTTGATCACCGGCTTGGCGCCTTCCGCATAGGCAAAGATGACGTTCTCCAGCTGGAGGTTGCCTTTAGGACGGCCGATCTTGATCTCGCTTTCCTGGCGTTCGGAAACGACGGCGAAGACCTCGCCGATGCGATCCACCGCCTGACGGAACGAGGCATAGGTCCGCCATTGGCCGACCAACTGGTTCAGGGGTCCCAGCAGGCGCCCGCTCAGCATATTTGTGGCGATCAGGGCTCCCATGGTGAGCTCACCCTTGATGATGAAGATGGCACCGACCGAGGTCAGCAACACCGATGTCATCATGGTTAGCGTCGACCCCAGGTTGGCGTAGCTGTCGGTTTTGGCGCCGCGATGGATCGAAGTCTCGATATTGTCCGCGTGTTTTTCTTCCCAAACCGAGCGCATGGCCTTGTCGAGCGCCAGCGCCTTGATCGTGGTGCGCCCGGCGATCATCTCCGCGATCATGCCGTCCCTTGACAGCGTGCTGTCCCGTTCCTGCTTGTTGGCAGCCGCCATGATGCGGCCCGATCGCCAGGCCACGAGGGTGAAGATCGGCACCATGATCAGAAGAACCCAAGCGATGGGTTGGGCGATGACGAAGGCGAGGCCCAGGAACACGACGGCGAAGGGAAGGTCCGCAACCAAAATGGCGGATCCTCCGGAGAGCGTGTTGCGCACGACGTCGACATCGCGGAACAGGGACTGCCAATAATTGGCGGGCTTGCTTTCCAGCATGTTCAATGGCAGTGACGTCACCTTGTCGAAGAGCTGACGCCCGACCAGGACATCGACCCGAAGTGCAACCGTCTGCATGACCCGCGAGCGTGCCTGACGCAGGATGTAATCGAAGACCAGCACCAGGACAACGCCCATGACCAGGCCCTGCAGCGTGCTGATACCGGCACTGAAGATCACCCGGTCGTAAACCTGGAGCACGAAGATGGGCACCGCCAAGGCCATGATGTTGACGAACAGGGACATGGTCAGGACTTCGCGGAAGACCGGCTTCATGGGCTTTAAGAAAGAGCCCAGCCAAGCGCGTGGCAAAGAATCGTTCATGGGACCATAAAATATACTGTGCTTCCCGCTTGCGCAAAACGCCTCAAGTAGCATTAGAGGGGGCAAGTCTTGATAATTCCTTAATTTTCCGGCTGCGCAGACCTTGTCGGGGCTCCGGCGGAGCGATAGACTGGCGCTATTGTTTTCGTGTTGGGAGTGCAGTCTTGATTGGCAAGATCCTGCGAAATACACTCAGCATAGACCGGCTGTTCGGGGTGGCAGTGCTGGCCGGTCTGATCGCGGTTCAGATTATCGACCCCTATCCGATCGAGTTTCTGCGCCTCAAGACCTTCGATTATTATCAAAACCTAAAGCCTCGCCCGGTCCCCCCGCCGGAGCAGAAGCCGGTCACCATCATCGACCTCGACGAAAAGTCCCTGGCCGAAGTCGGGCAGTGGCCCTGGCCCCGGACCCAGGTTGCCCAGTTGGTCGACAACGCCTTCGCCCTCGGGGCCGGACTGGTGGCCTTCGACATCGTGTTCGCCGAGCCCGACCGGATGAATCCGTCCAGTGTGGCGGAGGCCATCTACGGCCTGGACGAGACGATGCAGACGAAGCTGAAGGGCCTGATCAGCAACGATGCGGTCATGGCCAAGACGATCAAGAAGAAGCGGGTGGTCCTGGGCCAGTCCGGATTCTGGGAAAAGCGCGAAATCAAGGCCGGCCCACCGGTCCGCAAGTCGGTCGCCGTGCATTGGCGGGGTCCAAAGAAACAAAAATTCGCGCCCGAACGGGTCCTTCCCGCGCTGCCCGACATCGTGCGCAACATACCCATCCTTGAAAAGGCGGGCATGGGTCACGGACTTTTCACCCTGACGCCGGAGCCAGACGGCATCGTGCGCCGCGTGCCGGCGTTCTTCATCTATGACGGCGACATCTACCCCGCGCTGTCGATCGAGATGCTACGTGTTGCAACCGGTCGGCGCACCGTCATCATTGAGGCCGACGAAGCCGGTGTCAGCGCGGTCAAGGTGTCCAAGAGCCTTCAGGTGGCGACAGACAACAAGGGCCGCATGTGGCCCTATTTCTCGAAGAGTGACAAGGCCAAGTATGTCTCCGCCGTCGACGTCTTGGCCGGAACCGCAGACCCGGCCCTGTTCAAAGGCAAGATGGCGATCGTCGGCACCTCGGCGGTAGGGCTGTTGGATATCCGCTCGACACCGACGGAAAAGGTCATTCCCGGAGTCGAAGTCCATGCCCAACTCCTGGAGAGCATCTTCCACAAAGCCTACCTCACGCGGCCCAACTACGCCTTGGGCGCCGAACTTCTGCTGCTCGCGGGCGGTGGGCTCCTGATGATCATCCTTGTGCCCTGGGTGGATGCCAAGTGGGCGCTGCTGTTGTTCTTCAGTGTGGCAGGCGGTGCGATGTATGGATCGTGGTACATGTTCTCTGAACATCAGGCGCTGATCGACGCCGTCTATGGCACAATCTCCATTCTTCTGCTCTATACGCTGCTCACCTACACGGGTTACGCCCGCGAAGAGAAAGAACGGGCGCAGGTCCGAAACGCCTTTGGCCACTACTTGTCGCCGGCCATGGTTGAGAAGTTGGCCGAGGACCCGAGCCAGCTGACGTTGGGCGGCGAGACTCGCAACATGTCGATGCTGTTCTGCGACGTGCGCGGTTTCACCACCATTTCCGAACAGTTCGATGCGGCGGGTCTGACGGGGTTTATCAACAAGCTGTTGACGCCGCTGACCGACGTGATCCTCAAACGCAACGGCACAGTCGATAAGTACATGGGCGACTGCGTCATGGCTTTCTGGAATGCTCCCATAGATGACGAGCACCATGCCCGGCACGCCTGCCTGTCGGCGCTGGAGATGTTTGCCGAGATGGCGCCCCTGAACGAGCGCCTCAAGAAGGAAGCGGAAGCGGAGGGGCGCAAGCACATCCCGCTGAAGGTTGGCACAGGTATCAACTCGGGTGACGTGGTGGTCGGCAACGTGGGGTCGGATCAGCGCTTCGACTATTCCATCCTCGGCGACGAGGTAAACCTGGCCTCGCGCCTGGAAGGACAATGCAAGACCTACGCGGTCGACATCGTCATCGGGCAGAACACTCAGGCGCAGGCGTCGGAACTGGCGAGTCTGGAGCTCGACATCATCAAAGTGAAGGGCAAGACGGAGGCGGTTCGGCTCTACGCCTTGCTCGGCGATGAGGAGGCGGGCCAAGCGCCTTACTTCAAGAACCTCAAGATGGCCCATGACGGCATGCTGGCCGCCTACCGCGCCCAGAATTGGGACAAGGCGGAGAAATGGCTCGGTGACTGCCGGACCCTGATGGGCGATTTAAACATGGCCGGTTATTACGACCTCTACGCGGGGCGGATTGCCGACTGCCGGAAGAACCCTCCGGGTGCCGGCTGGGATGGCGTCTTCGTCGCCACCACCAAATAACGCCAGCCTGAATTTTCAGCCGTCTATACATGAGGACGATCGCTTCGGCCGTGTTTCTGGTGCCCGGACCGGCGGACGGACAAAAAGACAAGCAGGGCGGAGTGGTTATTTTGTCACGAACCCCAGGTTGCCTTCCCGCCTATTTTGTCTTCATGACCCAGACGCCATTCCAATCTCCGCCCGGAGGTTCGGCTTTCAAGTGCTCGCAGCGTTCGATGTAGATCTGCGACAGATTGTCGTCCGGGTTCGCCTTCAGCGTTTCGTTGAAGGAGCCGATGGCGGCGTCGAAATCGCCTTTGATGTACTTGGCGCGTCCTTCCCGGAAATGACCGACCACATCCATCAGATTGGGGAAGGACTCTTCAGTGTGGTAATCCAGAACCTCGTAAATTTCCACGGGTTCCGTCTTGCCCTTGACCACCACGTGGTCGATGTCGCGGATCCGATAGACGCCTTTAAGCTGCTTGCAGGTATTTTCCGAGATCAGGATGCGGGCGGCATATTGTTTACAGGCGCTCTCTAACCGTGCCGCCAGGTTTACGCCGTCACCGATCATGGTGTAGTCCATACGTTTTGGCGATCCGATATTGCCGGAAACGATGATTCCGGTGTTGAGGCCGAGCCCCATGTCGACCGGAATTTTGCCGCTGGCTTCGCGGCCTTTGTTCCATTCCCAGAGTTCCCTGATCATGGCGACTCCGGCGCGTACGCCGCGGTCCGGGTCATCTTCGTGGCCGACCGGCAGCCCAAAGGCGGCCATGATGGCGTCGCCGATGAACTTGTCCAGCATACCGCCCTCGCGCTGGATGCATTCGACCATGATGGTGAAGTACTCGTTCAGCAGCGCCACGGTTCCCTGGGCACCGAGCGTTTCGGTAATGGTGGTGAAGCTGCGCACGTCCGAAAACAGGATGGTGGCCTCGACACTGCGCCCGCCCAGCATATCCTCGCCGCCGTCGCCTTCCAGAAGCTGGTCGGCCAGCCCCGGGTCCATGTAACGCGACATGGTGGACTTCATTCGCTTCTCGGAACTGATGTCCTCCATCATCACCATGGCACCCAGTTTCTTTTCCTCGGCACTGACGAGCGGCAGGACAGTGACGTTGACCGAGACCTTTTCCTCCTCGCCCTCCGGGCCGAAGGCCATTTCGGCATCCATGAAGACGTCACCTTCCTGAGTCTCGTCGACCTTGGCGATTTTCTCCAGAACCCAGGCGTTGGGACCGGCGAAAAATTCCTCGGCGGTCTTACCCAAGACGTCCGCAGGTTCGACCTGCATGATGCGGTTGCCGGCGGCATTGCAGGTGACGATCTTGCCATCCTCGTCCATCGTCACCACGGCGTTGGACATACTTTCCAGCATGCTCTCATTGTAATTCTTCATGTTCTGAACGTCTTCGAACAGCTGGGCGTTCTCCAGTGCGATCGAAACCTGGGCCGTGAATGCCTTGAGACGCGATTCGTCCTCGTCCGTAAATGCCCCTCCGTGTTTGTTCAGCACCTGGGTGACGCCAATCATCTTGCCATTCTTGTTGACCACCGGGACGCAGAGAATAGAGCGGGTGAAGTAGCCTGTCTTCTTGTCGAAGGCTGGGTTGAAGCGCAGGTCGGCATAGGCATACGGGATATTGATGGTCTGGCCGGAGGTGAACACGGCGCCGGCGATGCCGAGATGGTTGGGGAAACGGATCTCGTCCGTCGAGCCCCCTTGGGCGACGCGCGAGAACAGTTCGTTGGTCTTGGCGTCATTGAGGAACAGTGTTGAGCGTTCGGCGCTCAGCATCTTGGTCGCCTCGGCCATCACTTTTTGCAGCAACGCACCGAGATCGATCTCCGAGGTGACATCCGAAACTACGTTCAGGAACTCCCTTTCCTGGACACGGGATTTTCTGACCCGTTCGACGAATTGCGTGCTCTGCAGTGCGATGGCGGCCTGAGTGGTCATGGACTCCAGAAGCTTGAGGTCATCCTCGGTGAACTCGCCTTCCCGCTTGTTCAAAGCCTGGGTGACGCCGATAACCTCGCCCTTCACGGTGCGGATGGGCACGCAGAGGATGCTGCGGGTCTTGAAGCCGGTCTGTTCATCGATCGTGCGGTTGAAGCGCGGGTCTCTATAGGCGTCATGAATCAGCAGCGGCACGCCTTCACTGAAAGCGTGCCCGGCGACGCCCGACGTGTTGAGGATGCGGATCTCGCGCTGGAAGTTGCCCTGAGCGACCCGCGAATACAGCTCGCCGGTTTGAGCGTCGTTGAGGAACAGAGTCGAACGTTCGGCCCCCAATTCCCACGAGACCATCTCGACCAGGGTCGCCAGGATTTCGTCCAGCGAGTCGATGGCGGCGACGCGTCGCGACACGTCGAGCAGTATCTCGGCCTGGCGCAGGCGTTTCTGCTCTTCCGTCTCGACCGCCGCGGCAGGCTCGGTGCAGGCTATCTCATCCATCGGCATTCTCCGTGCCGCCGACCGCCTCGATCTGCACCTGGATGGCGGCCAGCGCCTCTTCCAGGTTCTGCTGTTCGTCGCGGGCCCCGCGTTCCAGGACCTGCAAGGTGTCCGCGTGTTTGACGTCGAGGCCCAGGACTTCTTCCTGCAGCGCCGTCTCGGTCCGTTTCAACTGCGCGAGCTCTTCGCCGACCAGCCAGACGCCGTGCTGCAGGGAATCCTGGTTCTCAAGGCGGATGTTGTCCATCTTCCGGTCCAAGGCCTCGATAGTCCTCTGGAGCTGCACCACATCGTTGGCCGCCCGGACCCGGGCCTCCTGCACCGAGCTTTCGGCATCGAAGCGCAGCCGCATGATCTCGTCCTCAATGGCCGCGACGGTCGATTTGAGTTGAATCACTTCCTCGTGGGCAAGCGACACGGCTTCCTGGATCGCGCACTGGCGTTGGTAGCGCACGCTGTCCAGTTTGTCCTGCATCGCCCGCACCGTGTCGCGCAGATAGTGCACCTTATGGCGTTCTGCGTGCAGGGGATCGTCCTGTTGTCCGGACATGTCCCTGTGTCCACCCCATTTTTCCTGACTGCTGACCTTATCCTCCCTCCCCAAAAGCAAAGCGTCAAGCCACACGGCCCCGGGGCAGACGGGTCTGCTCGTGCCGACGCAGCATCCTTCATTTCCATCCTACCATTTCCGGCAAGTTATCCCGTTGATTTTTAATGCGTTTTGTCGACAGCACCGGATGACGGGAGGCGTTCAGTCCCATCGCCCGCCTTTCATATTGGTATTCAGGTAAGGCTTGGCCGGACACCTGTCGGCAGCCCAACGGACATCCGTCCAACGTCTTCTGTCAAAGGCCGAAGCCTCCGGCCGTCCCCGGGATCATATGAAGGAAGACCCGAGACGGGCGTCAACGCCTTGACATGATGATGGTCAACTGGCCATGACGTAACAGTTCTTCCCGGACTTCTTCGCCTTGTACATAGCCTTATCCGCCGAGGACAACAGCTGCCCGGTTTCCTCCCCGTCGTCCGGGGCGAACGCGATGCCGATACTGACGCTCAAACTGACCGATTTTCCGTTCGGGAGGCTATAGGGTATCGCCAACTCGGCAAGTATCTTTTTTGCAACCACGACGGTGCCGTCGCGAGTAACGTTGCTTTCCAGGATCAGCGCGAACTCGTCTCCGCCCACGCGCCCGGCGGTGGAGTCCCGCCGCAGAGATTTTTCGAGGCGCTTCGCGATGATTTTAAGCACATGGTCGCCCGCCTCGTGCCCCAGTTCGTCATTCACCCCCTTGAACCCGTCCATGTCAAGAAACAGGATGGCGATTTGCGAGAAGGTCCGGGATCTGAGGGACAAGGCGCGTTCGAGCTGACGGTCGAATTCGCGGCGGTTCGGCAGTTCGGTAAGATGATCGAATCTTGCCAAGGCCTGCAATTCCCGCTCCAATTTCTTTCGCTCGGCGATCTCATCATTCAACTCGGCTGTCCGGGCCTGAACCCGTCCTTCCAGATTGTTTTGGTGATCGCCGATGCTTTCCGCCATCCGGTTGAACGATGCGGAAAGCTGGCCCATTTCGTCCTGGGTCTTGATCGCCAGGCGGAAGGTCAAGTCGCCGTCCTGGAACTTGCCGATTCCGCCTATCATGTTGGTGATCCGCCGGGTCAGGGTATTGGCCATGATGACGGCGATCACGATGACGATCACGATCATAAAGACCGTCGACTCCACGAGGTTGGTCGCCACGGTCTTGAGGCTGGCGAGGATGTCGGATTGCGTCTCGTCTTGACGCATCTTCATGTCTTCATTCCGGTTCGTGATCAAGGCACTGATTCGTGTCTCGGACTCGCGGGCCGGCTTGTAGAATTCATGAACGTTCGCCCCTATGGTCACGTAGCCGAAACCGCGTGAGGTCGAGCCGTACTGGCCGGTATAGTAGGGAATCGTGGCCACAGTTGTCAGTTTCCACAGGCCGCTCCAATAGATGACGAAGGAGCCAGAGCCGCCGTTTTGGGTCAGGTTGTTCCACCCGGCGCATTGGGGCGCAAAGCTGAGGTATCGGCAATCCAAGGCGATGGTTCCGGCCTTGGTCAGGGAGACGTTGGGTAAGTTCTTTAGAGACTGGCCGTGGAAGGCGGGTGCGGTCTTCTGCCACTTGGCGTAGCTTTTCCCGCTCTGTTGCCAGTCTGCATAGAACTCCGTGCCGAGCCACGGCATGACAGGTTCGCCGGTTTCCGGGTCGTAGCCGACAATGAAGTAGTCGCGCGGGTGGGAGATGCTGCGTCCCCTGTAATCCCACATGAAGGCATAATTTCCGGATCCCGGGTCTGATATGGCGGTGTAGCGCTCAGGCGTCGGGTTCAGATGGTCGGTGAATCCCATGATATGGGTGTGATCCAACACCAAGGTCACCCAGCCGACAATCTGTCCGGCCCGTGCAACCGGCGTCGCCCAGCGGACGATGCCCTGGAACCGCTTGCCGACGGGGTTCTCCTTGCCGGCATAACCGGACACCTCCGGAGCAAAGGGGATCCCGGCCTTTTTGGCCTTGGCCCGCGTATAGGGGCCGATAATCTTTGAGGAAACGTAGGGACCGATGACGTCGGAGACATAGATCTCTCCGGGCTGCAGGGCCTCAAGTTCAGGGAAGAAATCTTCCGACCTCCACCAGGTCTCTTCCTTCCGGGACAGGTTCTTATGGGCCGGGTCGGCCAGCGGCGAGGCTGTGACCTTGACCTGTTCCATACCCCGAATGTCGATGAAAGCCATTTCCAGATAGAGGGGTTTTTCAACCCGCCGGCCCCAGGTCTCCGGTGGGCGGTAGTGGAAGTCCTTTTCATTGTCGGACAGCTGGGGGGTAATGTCAGGCGTCTGCCGCGAGGACTCAGCCACAGGCTCCCAACCGGAATCGTCGTCCTTGAGTTTCCAGGGCCCATGCAGCACCACCGGCCGGGTGCGCGAAGCCAGGAACTCGGCGTAGGCGTCCCGGCCCGGCGCTATCTTGGCCGCAAACTGGGTGTCCTGGTTCCGACCGTAGAGGAAGGCCGCGACGGCCTGCGCAGTGTCGGTGGTCCTCTGCTCGATGGCTTCCCGGGACCGGAGGTCGAGGGCACGGATGACATCCTGGATTGCCAGATCACCGGCTTGGGCGACCGCGTCGCGCATGCTGGCGCTCATCTCTTCGACATTGGTGGTCACGTTGTCGCCGAGACTCTTGACCGCCTCCCAAGCGATCCAGGCGACGATGACCAAGGGAATGACCTTGATCAGGACAAATATACCGATGAGTTTCTCGCGGATTCCCCAATACGCCTTTTTGATCTCCATTTGGCCGTTCTCCGACACGTACCCCCAACGCAGATCCAATGGTAACGAACCACGCCGAACCAGTACACCACCAAGTGTTATCGCTACTGTGGCTTTTTCAATTATGGGGGGGGATTTAGAGCGAATCGTGAGAAATCGAAGCTGCTTCGTGGCGCCGAATTCTCGCGCGAATCCGCCCTGTCATATTGATATATAGGGGGATTAAAGGGTGATTACTTCGCCTTCCTTGGCGACGAAGGTCCCGTCCCAGGCCGCCTTGGCCTCGCCTGCCAAACGGTCCATAAAATCATCATCATGGTCGGGATCATGGTGGAAAATAGCCAGTCGCTTGGCTCCCGCCAGCTTGCAGAGCCGCACTCCCTCGTTCCAGGTGGAATGCCCCCAACCGATTTTGGTCGGGAATTCCTCTTCCGTATAGGTGCTGTCGTAAACCACCAAATCCGCACCCTCGATGAGACCTAAGATGTTCTGATCGGTCTCTCCGGGAACGTGCTCGGTATCGGTAACGCAGCAGAATACCCTGCCGCCGTATTCAATCCTGTAGCCGGTGGCGCCGTTAGGATGGTTCAAGGGCGCCGTGCGGATGGTGACATCGGACAGGATTTCGACGTCATCTCCCGTATTGAAATCCTCGATCCGGAGCTTCGCCAGCATGGCCTCCAGCGGTACGGGGAACATGGGATTGTCCATCTGTGCAGAGAGCACGTCCTTCACGCTGGCCCCTCCCATCAGGTGGCCGGCCATGATGTGCACACTGTAATTGGGAACGTAGGCCGGGCTGAAGAAGGGAAAGCCGTTAATATGGTCCCAATGGGTGTGTGTCAAAAGCAGATGGGCTTCCTTGAGCCCGCGCGCCATGAACTCCTGACCCAAGCCGCGGATCCCAGTGCCGGCGTCGAGGATCAGACAATTGCCACCAAGGTTCACTTCAAGGCAACTGGTGTTCCCGCCGTATCGGATATGCCGAGATGAAGGACAGGCGATGCTGCCTCGGACCCCCCAAAACTTGATACCAATCGTCATCTTTTTTCCGTTCAGCCGCCGAAAGATTTACGTCGGCTCACGCCTCTCGACCACACCGCACCTCTACTCAAGAAAGCAATCCGGCATATCGCCGCGTATCAAGTGGCTGCAAACACCATAAACAAAGCAGCGACGAATGTCACAGGGTCTTAATGTTGACGGTGGCCCCCAGCTGAATGCCGAGCACGCGGTCTGCTCGGTCCTGGTTAACCGCCAGTTCCACCAGTCCGTTAGCATTCTCGTACCAGAAGGCCGTCCCTGGCGGAACGTCGGAAAAGGTCCTGTTCTTATGGAGCTGGAGACTTCCCGCCTCGATCACGACATCGTCCGCCAACGCAGATGCCCTCAGTCCGGTCACGACATTGCCAAATCCGTCGATATAGACCACCTCGGCCAAATCGTCCGGCCAGTCCGGCTGGCGGTGACCCAGACCACCCGAAGGTGCCAAACCACCTGAAGGTGTAAGTCCCGGCACCGAATCGGGAGCCCCCCTGCACGCGATCCGCGCCGCCGTCGGAGCAAATAGGTCCCGGCCATGAAAGGTCGCGGACAGGTGCTCTGGGGACCACGTGATATCCCACCATCGGACCGGCGCTGTAGCGCGGCGAGCCACCAGTTCAAACAATCCGTTTCCGGGACCGACATACCAACGCCCGTCCGCTTCGAGAACGACACCCGGACGTTCGCTCCCGACTCCGGGATCCACTACGGCTAGAAAGACCGTACCCGCCGGAAAATCGACACCATAGGCGGCCAACAGATAGGCTGCCGCTTTTGCGTCGTAGGCTGGTGCATCGGCAAACAAATTGATTACGGGAACGCCCGGCGCCTCGCACTGAAGGACCGCCTGCATCTGCCCGACGTAAGGACTCCCAACGCCGAAATCGGTGAAAAGAACGATCATTGCTTTGGCATCGGTTAACGCCAAGCCGGAGGCTGAAATCAGGCCGGCTGAGCCTCTGCGGCCTCAACGACGGCCTGCTGCACCAGCTTAAAGGCACGGCTCTCAAGTTGGCGTACCCTCTCGCGCGAGATACCGTAACGCCGTCCCAGTTCCTCTAGCGTCGGCGGATCATCGCTCAAATAGCGCTCAACAAAGATCTCCCGGTCCCTCTCTCTCAGGCATTCAACGGCGCGGGAAAGAAGACGGCGTCTCTGATCCATTTCTTGGCCGTCCGCCGTGATCACCTCGGGCGATGGCGCTTCGTCCGCAATGGTGTCCTGGAATTGCAGGCCGCTGTCGCCGTCTCCCCGGGAAACAGGTGCGTTCAGCGAAACGTCGCACGCCGACAGGCGTCTGTTCATATCGACGACATCCCGCTCCGAAACATCCACCGCCCGGGCCAGGCGCCGGACCTCTGTGGCCTCCAACTCGCCGTCATGGGTAATTTCGAGGCGCCGCTTCAACTTACGCAGGCTGAAGAAGAGTTTCTTCTGGGCGGCCACGGTGCCCACCTTGACCATGGACCAGGACCGGAGCACGTATTCGGTGATCGCCGCCCTGATCCACCACATGGCATAGGTCGCCAGCCGGAAGCCCCGCTCGGGCTCGAACTTCTTCACCGCCTTCATCAGGCCGATGTTCCCCTCGGCCATCAGGTCCGACACGGGAAGACCGTAGCCGCGGTACTTCGTGGCAATCTTGGCCACCAGACGCAAATGGCTGGTCACCAGTTTGTGGGCAGCCTCGACGTCGCCGTGCTCGCGCCAACGCTGCGCCAGCATGTACTCTTCGTCGACTGTCAGGACCGGAAACTTCCAGATCTCCCGGAAATAGAACGTCAGGCCGTCCTCAACCAGAGGCGCAGGTAAATTCATGGTTGTCATCGGTTGTCTCTTTCCCAAGTTTACGACGCCGGCCGAGGCGCAGGAAACGCAAGCCCCGGCAGCCAAAGACACCGCCCAACAACGGGCGGTCCACATGAGATTTGACGCTAATCGGGACGGAAATACCGGTCACACATACGATCACGCATGGGGCCATATCCTCCTTGGATCGAAGCAATATGCCAAATCGTCCGCCCTTAGCCGGACTCCTCTGCCGCCAGCCCCGATTGGGCACCGACGATCAAGAAATACTTGCCACAATACCCGAGCTAAGTCAAGGGTCTTGTGGCGTCCGCCCCCATATGTCCAAAGGAAAGCGGCCGTGGAAACCACGGCCGCCGAATGTTTAAAAGTGGTGTCCCGTCAATCGGGACCGATCGCCAGGGAATCGGGTGCCAAACTCTCGATCTCATAGCTGAGGTCCGGGATCGGCGGAAGATCGATGTCTTCACCGTTGCCAATCTCCGCAGCCCGCTTCTGGCGGTACATGCTGCGGATCGCGGCGTAGTAGTCGATGGATGTCTTCTGGATTTGCGCCAATTCATCCATGACGCCGCCGTATTCGTCAAGCGCTCCGACGCCCGCGCGGGACCACCTGACAGCATCGCGGTTCGAATTGACAAGCCACCTGCCCAAGGGGTCAAAGTAGCCGTCGACCAGCAGGTCCCCAACGGCGTCACGCGGATTGGAAGGGCCAAAAAGCGGCAGGACAAGATAGAACCCCTCGCCCACGCCCCAAACAGCCAATGTCTGGCCGAAGTCTTCGTCATGCCCTTCGATGCCCATTTCGGTGGCCCGGTCGACAAAACCGCCGATGCCGTACGTCGTGTTGATGACGAAGCGCTGCACGGTGATGACGGCACGCTCCCCTTCGCCCTGCAAAAGATCATTGGCAAGGATGACCGGCGTAGCCACATTGTCGATCATGTTGCCCACGCCTTCCCGTACCGGCGGCGGCACGAAGGCTTCATAAAATTCGCTGAAGGGACGCAGAAACCACGTCTGAAAGACTTCGTTTAAATTGAAGACCGCGCGATTCAAGGGCTCAAGCGGGTCGTTGCCGTCCTCGATTCTTCCCTCTTCGCCCATCGCGAGTCGGATACTGACGACATATTCCGCTTCGTCGACGTACCCCGTTTCGCCCCGATCCGAAGCCGCCCCTGCGGGCGGCGCCAGGACGGCCAATCCGAGAACCGGGACCGCTAGTATAAAACCTCGTCCGAGACCAATCACGGTACGTGCCCCACCTGAGTATCGCTCACCCGCCGCACTTCCAAAGGCCGTAAAATTAGGCGGATTTAGAATCTAAACGAATAATTAACCACGAAACTTTGTACGCGATGTTGCCCCCTCCTGCAACCTGCAACACGGCGTTTTTTTTCAGATCCCGGTGCCATTAAAAAGACATCGTATTTCCGTGACGATTGAAAGACATCATATTTTTGGTTACGGCCACGCATGGGAGATGGGTTGCGTTACACTCGCCGATCAACATACTCTGCCAAAATATATCGGCGGAATCGGGCCGAATCCGGTGGATGGAACATGTCGAAGACGTTTCGAGCGTTCAAATTTCTTGCGATCGCCGTTGTTCTTTTTCCGGCGGCACCGGCAACCGCCGGGTCCCAGGGCCCAGACCCCGTTGTCAGGAGCTTCCAGGCCGCATTGATCGAGACCATGCAACAGGCGGACGGTCTTTTGGTTCAGAAGCGGTTCGAGACCCTGGCCCCACGCATCGACGAGAGCTTCCACCTTTCGGTCATGGTGCAAATCATCCTCGGAGACATGTGGGAGGACGCCAAAAGAGAGGAAAGGGAACGCCTGATCGCGGCTTTCCGGCGCATGAGCATCAGCACGCTGGCGACCCTTTTTGACGGCTATTCGGGCGAGACCTTCGAGATCACCCACAAGCGCAATGGTCCGCAGAACACAATTCTGGTGGAGACCCAACTCAACAGGATCGATGATTCTCCGGTCGATATCGCTTACATCACGAAGGAGTTCAAGATCGGCTGGCGGATCATCGACGTTATCGTCGACAAAGGAATCAGCGAAATCAACGTCCGGCGCTCGGAATACCGTCGTATCCTGGTGCGCAGCGGCATCGAGGGTCTGACGAACGCGCTCAACCGTAAGGCGGACAGCCTGCTCGCAGACGAAAAGAAATAGGAGGCCAACCATACATCGTCTTTCGACCCTGATTCTCGCCATCCTGCTTCTGGCCCCGTCTTTGGCCCCGTCTCCGGTCCAGGCCGGATCCTGCGCCGATACGCCGCAGGCCGCGGTCGCGCGTTTCCACGCCGGCCTCATGGAGGTCATGAAGGCCGCCGACTCCCTGGGCGCGCAAGGCCGTTTTCAACGTCTCGCCCCAGATATTGATGACTGCTTCGATCTGGAACTGATGATCCAAGTCGCCGCCGGTGGCTACTGGTACAAGGCCGAAGAGAGCGAACATCGAGCCCTACTTGCCGTATTTCGGCGCATGAGCATCGGCACCTACGCCTCCCAGTTCAGCGGTCATTCGGGCGAAACCTTCGAAACCCTGGGCGAACGTCCCGGCCCACAGAGCACACTGCTCGTCAAGACCCGGATCAACCACCCGGCGGAGGATGCGGTCAGACTGACCTACGTCCTCAGTGAGGCGCCGGATGGATGGCGCATCGCCGACATCCTGCTTGACGACGATGTCAGCCAGTTGGCGACCCGCCGCTCCGAGTACCGGCGCATCCTGAAGACGAAAGGCATCTCCGGCCTGATCGCCGTCCTGGACGCCAAGACCGACAGCCTGCTCAAGGAATAGGTCCCCCGTCGGCATTGGTATCGGCATCCGGGGCCCCCAGCCCCGAGCGCAGTGCATAGATGCCGCCCAGCGTAGCGCCCCAGAGAAGCCACAACACCTCGCGCATGCGCCGGACCACCGCCACGGCGAGCCCCAGGGTCGGCGAACCCGTGATGGCCGCACAGACGACGAGAAAGGCGCCTTCCTGAGCCCCGAGGCTCAGGGGGATGAAAAACAGCGCGTTGCGCACCAGTTGCGCAGCAGCCTCGATAATCCAGGCCTCGGCCATGGATACCGGATGCCCCAGGAAGGCGAGGACGAAATAGATCTCCACCGCCCCCAGCACCCAGTTGATCCAGGCCAGAAACAGGGCCCCCGCGAACCGCGCCCGATGTGCGGTATAGAAGCGCATCAGGCGTTCATCCATGTCGTGGATATGATGCAGACCGCCTTCGAGGCGCCGGGCGAAGCGGAAGCGCGCCAGCCAAGTTCCGGCGAGCGTGGTCATCTTCCAGCGCTGGATGGCATAGAAGAGAACGGTCCCGACAACGAAAACCAGAAGCCCCGCCCCGCCGGCCAGCTTGTAGTTCATGTCCAGATCGTCCGATCCCCAAATGAGGACGAATCCGATGGCAAGGAAGGCGACCATGGAAACCGTGTTGATGGTCTTGGCTAGGATCAGCGACGCAATCCCCTCGCGGTATCCGACCCCATAGTGTTTCTTCACCAAATCCGCTTTGAGGGGTTCACCCCCGATTCCGGCGGCAGGGATGACGTTGTTGAAGACCTCTCCCACCATGCGCACCTTAAAGCACCGGTAAAGCCATCGGGCGCTCGGCGGCACCCCCTCCATCGCCATCAACCAAGTAAACGAATCGATCAGGAAGGCTGAAAAGTAGAGGCCGAGAACCACCGCCATGCCCCAGCCGATGCCGCTCGCCTCGGCCCAGACATCGCTCGGATTCACCTGGGAGACGACGACAACCAGAAGACCGAGGCCCAGGAGCCAGTAGAGGATCTTGATCAGCCGCATGGTTCCCCCGGCCTCAGACATGATACTCGTTGGCGCCCTTGACAAACTGGCCCATCCAATAGACCTGCGAGCCGATGGCCCCGGCCGGAATCAGGACCCAGGCGACATCGAACACCGCTAGGGCGAGAACGATGAAGCAGAAGTCGGCCCTTGTCAGTTCGCGAAAGACATAGACCGCCCATTCGTGCCAGGCTTCCGGCTTCTTCGCTTCCCCCGGAGCCTCGTGCCCGGTCGGGGCTTCGGCGCCCTGGCGTCTCTTTTCACGAAAATCGATATACAAACCGAGCAGATAGTTGATGGTGCTGCCGCCGAACCCGATCCAGCCGAGCCAGATCCACCAGGTCTCTCCCGTCACGCCCGCATAGCCGTAACCGAGCGCCGGGAAGAAGGTGGCATGTACGACCCAGTCGACGAAGGTGTCGAAATGCATGCCGAAGTCGGAGCACTGGTTCTTGGCCCGCGCCACATCTCCGTCGGAATTGTCGAAGATGTAGCAGAACACGAAGAACACCCCCCCCACGATGCCCAGTTCCCAATCCCCTTGCAGAAAACACCAGTTACACAGCAACCCGAAAATCAGGGACATCGCCGTCACTTGGTTGGCCGACAGCGGCAGGCGGATAAGCAGCCGGCTGAAGGGCCTGGAGACCGGGCGGATGACGGGGAAAAGCCGGGTTCCATCCAGACTCATGACACCGTTTCCTTCCCGGGGCTCACCAGCGCCATCAGCGCCGGCAGCACGACCAGCGTCGAGAGAAGGGTAAGGGTGACGGCGACCGTCAGCAGGAGCCCCATGCTCGCCGTTCCCTGATGGCTGGACAGCGCAATGCTGCCGAAAGACCCGATGGTGGTCAGGGCGCTGAACATCACGGCCCGGGGTGTGCTGGTCTCCAGAACCCCGGTGATGGTCTCGGCGCTGCGCTCGCGGACCACAAGATGGACACCGCCGGCCACGCCCAGCCCGAACAGCAGCGGCAACACGATCACGTTGGCGAAATTGAAGGGAAGATCAAGCACAACCGACGCCGCGACCGTCAACAGGCCGGCCAGCAGGATCGGCGCGAAGACCAAAAGGACCTCACGCAGGCGCCTCAGGATCAGCGCCAGCAGCACCGCGATAAGGCATAGCGCGATCAACGCCGCATCACGAAAGGCGCGCACCACCGTGTTGCCGGCTTCCATGATCACCACGGGAGTGCCCGTCGCCTGCGGTGCCACCGATCTCACGGCCTCGACGAAAAGTGTCAGCGCGGCCCGGTCCGTCACGTCCACCTCCGGATGGACGGAGACCCTGGCCCGGCCGTCGGCCGCCACATGGCGCGCAACGAGCCCCTCCGGCAGATCGCTCAGACCCACCTGCCCCGCCTCGAGCGACATCTTAAGGGCCGACAACCGTCCCGGCAGCGCATTCAAAAGGCGATCCTGCAATTCGGGCAGGCCCTCGGGGGGAATCTTCTCCAAAGCATCGTAGAGCCGCCGGCCCAGCCCCGCCAAGGTCTCGTCGTCCAGCGTGGTTAGGCGGAACGCCTTGCCCCGCACGATCTTCTTGAGCGCGGCCATTTCCTCGACCGTCGGCGGCATCTTCCTATCGCCCGCCGAGAACGAGGGCAGCAGGAACATGCCCATGGCGCCGATAACATCGAGCTTGTCGTCCTGTTCCTTGGGTACGAAATCAACCAGCGTCCGTGCATCGTCCACTTCCGGCAACCCGTCCAGCCGTTTCGCCAGGGCCCGCGCTTCGTCCAGGTTCGGCGCCAACACGGTAATGGTGTAGGGCCCGTGACCGTCCTCGATAAGATCGAAAAGCGTGCTCACGGATTCGGTCTCGGGGTCCTTGAGGTTGAGGGGGTCGAAATCGAACCCGGCCAGGGGCAGAAAACCCGCACCGACCGCCCCCAACACCACCGCGGCCCCGACGATAATCCGGGCACGGCGGCGAATGAAAGACGCCATGGCGTTTACGCCCTCCTCCCTCCTCTTGCCGGGACGTACCGGCATCAGGGTCAGCAGGGCGGGCAGGACGGTAAGGTTCGCGAAAAAGGCGATGAACATGCCGGTGCCGGCGATGAGCCCCAGTTCGGCCAGGCCCAGGTAATCGGTCGGCAGAAAGGAATAAAAGGCGACGGCCGCGCTCACCGCACAGAGCGTCAAGGACCCGCCGACTCCTTCCGCAGCGGCGCCCAGGGCCGCCGCATGGCCCTTCCGGGCGTCCACCCCTTCCTTGTAGCGCAACCCGAAATGAATACCGAAATCGACGGACAGGCCGATAAAAAGCACCGCGAAGGCAACCGAAATCAGGTTGAGCGATCCGATGGCGAGGATGGCAAAGCCCGCCGTCCAAATCAGGCCCATGACCAAGGTGACAAGGGTGGCCGCGACCAGGGGGCCCGAACGCAGCCCCACCATCAACAACCCCATGACCAGGATCAGCGACAGGAGCCCGGCCAGCCCCATGCCGGATTCGACACTCTTCAGCTCCTCCCGGGCCAGCGCAGCCGCACCGGTAAGACGCACCCGAACTCCGTTCTCGGGCGTAAGGCCCAGCCCGCGCGCCGTCTCGCGAAGAGCCTCCATAGCATCCGCCGCGAGGGACAGAGAGCCGAAATCCATCGCCGGCTGGATCAGGAACACGCGCCGCGTCTCCCCGGTTTCCTCGCCCTCCATCAGCCGCCGCCAGGACACCTGCCCAAAGGCGCCCGCCGCCTGGGCTTCCGCCGCCTGGGCGATCTTGGCGAGCACGGGTCCGATCTCGATGGGAATGTTGCCGTCGCCCTCGACGATCTCATCCACCGCCTTGATCAGCATGTCGAACAACCCCCTAATCGAGGGGTCCTTCCACAGGACGCCGAGGAAGGGCTGAGCCTCGGCCAGACGGTCGCCAAGATCCGCCAATTCGTCCGTTTCCTTGTACAAGAGCCCGTTGCGGCGCATGAAGGGGGCGCCCGCCAGGTCCCAGACCTCTCCGAACAAGCCGGGTTTTTTGCGCAGGGCCTCGGCCAACGCCAGCGCCGCATCGTCGGCAAGGTCCGGCGTCGCACCGTCTATGACCACCGTGATGGTGTTGGAAAACTGGGGGAAGGCCGCGGAAACGGCCTTGGACTGCTTCCTAAATTCCAGCTCCGGCGACAGCATGTCGGTGGTGCTGGTGTTGATGGAGATGTTCTCGATCACGTAATAGGCGCAAACCGCCGTCAGCAGCACCGCCCCCACGCTCACGGCCCACGCGCCGCGGCGCACGCCCTCCACCCAGAGGACGAGCAGGCAGCGGTAACCTGCTCCGAGACGTTCCATCGGGCGCTTTATGCCCTGCCCGCTCCGTTACCGCAACGGTGGCGCTCCGGTTTCCCGTTCCCGGTCCGCCATCGCGGCGTCCCGGTCCCAACCGGCAGCGGCGAACCCGATACGGACAATCCCCGGCCGCCCCCGTTCGACAACGGCGTTGCCCGTGGGCCGCGCCCGAGGGCTGTCGTGCGGTTTCACCGTCTGCAGCGCCTTGGTCCCTTGCATCCTTGGGGGAAGGGTATGGGCCGGCCTCGCGAGGGAGGGGGGAGTGGCGGCGTTGGTCGCTAAGGGCTCGTTATCGGTCGAAAAAAACAGGGGCCAGGTTGTCGTGAGGACGTTTATTGGGCACAATTCCAAGGTTGCCGCAGGGGCGATGCGCTGAAAGGTACGATGATGCTCCACTGGATGGTTGCCGCCATCGCTTTTTTCATAGGGATTGTCTTTACCCTCGGGATGATGGCGGCTGGGCTTTACGAAGGCATTGCGCAATCGCCCGGCGCTCTCGGGGCGCTGCTCGGCACCTTCCTCGCTGCCTTCATCGGCCTTGCCGCGGCCTTGGTTGTCCACCTCCGAGAACAGGCTGAACGCAAACGGCAGGCAAACGCCGCCCTCCGGCGTGACAATATTACCCGCGTCGGCCTCCTCACCTATACTCGCCACATTTTGATCGTGGTCAAAGACTACGCCACGAATGTTCGTGAGGAACGACAAACACCAGATACGATGGTTCCGGACCTCCAACGCCTGGACGACCTCTCCCGCGAGATCAGCGCCTTCGACGCCGACCTGTCCAGCTATGTCCACGCTACTTCCGATTCGGTCCGTAGGGCCGTCGCAGAGTATGGCGGGAAGTGGCAGACGGGCACTCCAGAGGCTCGCGATAAACATAGGGCCCGAGTCAAGACCCCCCTGAACAAGGCACTTGAGTACAGCAAGGAATCCACCGCCGCTATCGACAAACACTTCGACCGCCTGGAGGCGGAAGACATTCCGGTACCTGAGCGGCTTGTGTAACCTTCCAAGCCCTGAGTGTCCGATCACGTTCTCCTTTTTCAGACTCGACTCAGTTTGAGGCACATAGAATCATTCTCCTCTCGCAAAATGGGAAGCGCGGCATGCCAAATAAATTTGAAAGCTCTTTTGATCGCGCCGCTGAGTTGGCGGATGATCTGCGCGAAGAATATGACAAGTGTCTTCACGCCAAAGAGGTATCTGATCTCGCTTTGGAATTGACGGACGAGGTTTTCAATAAGTACCGAAGCATTCTTGATAGGTTGGCTCGACAATGTTGGGAAAAATGTATCTCCCCGTACCTTCCCGCCGAAGCCCGAGATAAGACGAGAGTTTATTTTCCGATCGCTAAAGACGAAGCATCTTTTAAATCCATCATGGGCAGATGGCGCATTAAGGACTCCGCTGAAAGCCATGACGACGTGCTGTCGTTCCTTGAGAGCGTCCAGCCCTACAAGGCGGCGAATAATAGATGGCTGGTTACGCTTAACGACGTTGCGGCTGCCGGAAGACACATTGGTCTTATTCTGCAGAAACGAGTCGAAGAAGAATGGACTATTGTTAAGGGTGCTGGAGGAGGTTCTGTATCGTGGGGGAAGGGTGTCACTTTTGGTAGGGGTGTCAGAGTAATGGGTGCCAAAATTGATCCAGCCACACAAAGGACTGTCCCGACTCCCGGGGTCGAGGAAAAAAGAGAAATCAGGGTATCTTTCATGATAGATGGGCACGGCGTCAATGCCACCGTGTTCACCCGTAAGCTCGATGCGCGATGTCGTAAATTGGTCGAGGAGGTGACCACGAAATTCAGTCTGTAGCATGGCTGGGCTTCCAAACAGCATTATCCGGAATTCTCTTCCAAACTGAGTCGGGGATGCTGATCCCCTGTCCGCACGAAGGAGGGCATCGGCTTTCTCCGTCCGATCAGGGGACTCCGAATAATTCTTTTTAGTATTGACTATTATTCTCATGTCGTGCATTGTTTCCCGCATGGGCAACAAGGTTTTCCCGCATGGGCAACAAGATAACGAGCAAGAACCAAAAAGGTGGGATCACGGCTGAGACCGTGAATGTTGGCAGCATCGACAGCGTGGGTGTTAAGAAGCCGCCGGGGCGGTCGCTTATTGCTGTAATAGTCGCAATCGCCGCTGTCGTGTCCGCAGTTGTTGCGATTTGGACAATGTAATCGAGGTGAAGCATGGCTAAGGACGATGACGATAAACCGACTTTCAAAGTCACCAGCTACAACCAAGTTGGTGGGATAACAGCCGGGCACGTCAATTTTGGCCCCCAGCCGCGTGCATTGAACGACAGTTCTCGGTCTCAGCTCCGGCAGATTAGATCGGAGAGACCTGAGGCGCCGATTACGGTGGATGCAGTACTGGGAAACGCCGAGGCATTTCAGTACGCTGTCCAAGTTAAGGCCTTTTTTGAAGCCGAAGGGGACACGGTCAATGGTGTCAACCAAGTTGTCCCCGATTCGCCCATAATGGGGCAGGAAGTGAACAAGGAATTGGACCGGTTTTATATCATAATCGGCACGAGACCGTAGGTTGGCGCTCATTTAACTCTCCGTGTCCCTTCGACGGACTAAAGCGCCATGGCGATCATTGCCTCGTATACATTGCCCGCTGTCCGGTTCGTGGCCTGTCCGGGCGTCACCGAAAGGTAATCCGCACCCTCGGCACACATGGCCTCGGTCGGCTCTTGCATCTCCACCATCATCACCTGTACCCACTCAAGGAACTCTTCCCGCTCGAACTCCTGGGCTTCAGACCACGGGTAGTTCCGTGTGTGCTTCCATAGAGCTTCCGCGCATCGCTCAATCATGGGCTTTCTCCATGTTGCAGAACTCCGAGGTTCCTCCCCCCTTGCCCCCACGGCCCCGGTCGCCTACAACCAATAGGAATAGGAGGAAGACGGGATGGCGGATGAAGAACACCTGGATGTTCTTACGAAAGGGGTTTCCGTCTGGAACTTTTGGCGTGAAGAAAATCCGGGCATTAAACCCGACCTCACGGGCGCCGACCTCGTGGGCGCCGACCTCGCGGGCGCCAACCTCACGCTCGCCGACCTCACGGGCGCCGACCTCGCGAACGCCAACCTCGCGGACGCCACCCTCACGGGCGCCGACCTCATAGACACCAACCTCACGGGCGCTGACCTCACGGACGCCGACCTCACGCACGCCGACCTCATGGGCGCCATCCTCACGGACGCCACCCTCTTCCGCGCCAACCTCAGGAGCGCCGACATCAGGAGCGCCGACCTCACGGACGCCGACCTCACGGACGCCGAGCTCACGAACGCCAACCTCATGGACGCCGACCTCACGGACGCCCACCTCAGGCACGCCCACCTCAGGCACGCCCACCTCAGGCGCGCTCACCTCAGGCACGCCAACCTCCGGGACGCCGACCTCACGGACGCCAAGAACCTGACCCAAGACCAAGTCGACTCGATCCGCTTTGATCCGGATCACCCCCCCACGCTGCCGGAAGGGCTCACCCTTCCAGAGCCGACGGACACGAAGTAACACCCTCGTCATCTTGGGCTTCCTTCATCGGACCCGTCTGAACACGGGATTTGCGTCCAGCGCCGGGCGTCTAGTTCCGGCGTCTCGACTACGCCCTTGCGGGTGTTGCCGGGCATTTGCTTTAGAAAGAATTTCGTGTTGGTTTCCAGGCACCGGTCGCGAAGAGATCGCGCCCAATCTTCGTTAAATGCCCTGCGGCCCGGACCGCTTTCCGCGCCGACGATGACCCAGTCCGGCGGTGGCCCCGCTTTTAGGGAGACGGGCTCCAGCAGCGGCTCCATGGACAGGAACCGAACGGAGCTCTCGATCCGGGCCAGGTGGGGGATGCGGGTGTCCGCCATCTTCTGGTTTTCGACGGTGGTGCCCACCCACACGTTCAACGGTGTCGGGGCTTAACCTTGAGGCTTGGGGGAGGCCTTGGCCGAGGGACACGCTTTTTTAGGGCTTAAGGCCGGGTGGGCGTCGATAAAGGGACGTTCGCCCGCGGAAACGGCGGGGCTCTTGAACACCGGAAGAATGGGCCGGAAGAATGAAAAACAACGCAAATCCAGTGCATGGCCCCCCCTGGACATGGTGGGGTGCGGAGGCGTACTGTCCCGCGCCATGACCATGCAAGGCCCCCCCTGGGATCAGAGGATCGCCGCCGTATTGGTGCCCCCCCTGGCAAAGACCTCCATCACCCCCAACCAGGTGACCGTCTTTACGCTCGTGCTCGCCTGGGCCGGGGCCGGACTGATTGCGCAGGGCGACCCGGTGGCCATAAACTGGGGGGCCGGACTGTTCGTTCTGGCCCGGTTCTTCGACCATTTCGACGGCGAGCTGGCCCGCCAGACGGGACGCAAATCGAAGCTCGGTTATTACCTGGATTATCTGTCGGGAGCAGGAAGCTACAGCGCGCTGTTTCTCTGCATGGGGATCGGGTTTCGGGACTCGGATCTTGGGTACTGGGCGATTGCGCTCGGTGCGGCCGGCGTCGCCTCGGCCGTCATTTCCATGGTCATCAATTTGGGCATCGACAAGGAACAGGGCGGCGACGAGGACGGGGATGCCTGCGGCTATCCCGGGTTCCTGGGGTTCGAGTTGGAGGACGGCACCTACCTCCTGGCGCCCATCGCCTGGTTCGGGTTCCTCTACTACTTCTTCATCGCCGCCGTCATCGGCGCCGTGGTGTATACTTCGTGGAGCCTGTTCACCCTGATCCGGCTGAGACGCCGCCTCCGGCCGTGACCTAGGAAGGACGACCGCTTCGTCGTGGTGTGGGAGAAGTTCTCGGCCAAGGTGGCGAAGAAAGTGTTTTAGCGGCCCATAAGGCCCGTGCCGCAATCAGTCGGCGGCCTTCGACCTTCGCCCAAACAGCCAGATGAAGACGAGCGCAAAAGCCGGCGCGCCGATGGCGGCGGCAAGGAGGAGGCCTTCGGCCCAACCCAGCCACAGCGCGACCGGCACGGCGATGATGGCGTCGTCGGGATCGAACCCGGCGACGGAACCGATCTCGGCGGCGCGGGCCCCTTCCCGCGCCTCGATGCGCAGCACCAGGAACAGGATCAGAGCCACCGATCCTCCTGCCAGCAGCCCCATCGGGATCGACCATAGGCCGTATGCACCGGCGCGCAGACCGACGCCGAGCCCGATGAAAACGACGGTATTGCAGAGCGTGTCGCCGATCAGGTCCAGCTTGTGGCCCAAAGGCGAGGTTTTCCCGGTAAGACGCGCCAAGTCCCCATCTGCCCGGTCCATGAGCATGGAAAGCAGGAACAGGCCCGCCCCCCAGTTCCATTCGCCCAGGCCCAGAGCCATCGCGGCACCGAGGCCCGAAAGCAGACGGATTATCGTCAGATGGTTGGGGGAAACCGGGGTCCGAGCGAGCGGGCGCGCCACTGCGACGCGGGCCACCTTATGGAACCAGGTGTTGTGGCTCATCCGCAGACGAACTCTCGGAAGCGGCGCGCCACGTCCGACGGATGCACCGTCGGTCGTCCCAGGTCCTTCGTCGATCCTTTGGCGATCTTCATGTGGATGAGACGCGGGCCGCCGCTTTCCATGGCTTTGATCAACGCCATCTCAAAATCGTCAAGGCCGTCGCAGGCGGCCGCGCCCGCGTACCCGCAGGCCACGGCGACACTCGCGAAGTCCACCGACCCCGACACCGTCGGCTGACCGCCGGTGGAATCGTAAGTGGCGTTGTCGAGCACGACATGCAAAAGATTATCCGGCCCGTAGGCGCCGACGGTGGCGAAGGCCCCCATTTTCATGAGCGCCGCCCCGTCGCCATCGAGGCCGACGATGGGCTTGTCGGTGTTCAACGCCGTGCCCAGCGCCATCGGCGCGACACAGCCCATTGAACCCACTTGGTAGAGGTGCTGGCGCCGGTCGTTCAGCGTAAACAGCTCGCGCCCGCACTTGCCGGTGGCGGCAATGATGCCGGCGTTTTCCGGCAGGACGGAGAGCAGGCACTCCATCGCCGCCATGCGGGGGACCGGCGTGCCGCCGTTGGTCAGATCCTCCGCCGTTCCGCGCGGACGGGGCGCAGGCGCCTTGGCGTCCAAGGTCTCCTTGGCCACGTCTCCTTTCTCCATGATGAAGGCGAAGGGCAGACCGGTCGCCGTCATGTGGGATAAGGCCTCGGCCACGGCCGCGGGGATCTCGGCCTCTTGCTTGGGAAAGGGCGCATGGGGAATGCCCATGACGTCCAGCATCCCAGGCGTGATTTCGCCCATCAATTCATGCTGAGGCTCGTCCTTGAGCCCCGGCCCACCGCGCCAAGTCACCACCATTAGGATCGGGATGCGGAAGGGGTGATTGAGCGAGGTCAGCGGATTGACCGCATTGCCGAGCCCAGAATTCTGGCAGATTCCGGCAGCCCGGCGCCCGGCCAGCCAGCTCCCGGCGGCGATCGCCACCGCCTCGCCTTCGCTGGCCGCGGCCACGTAGGTCAGCTCGTCGTCGCCGATCACCCGGTTGATGAGGGGTGTGAGGAAAGAGCAGGGCACGCCGGAAAAGAAGGTGATGCCGGCCTCCTTCGCCGCAGCCAGGAACCGGTCCGCTTTGATCATAGAAACTCGCAGGCTTGGGTCAGATCGGTTGCCGTGTCCACGTCGAGCCATTGCCCGGCGACGTAGACGACATGGATTTCGTGGCCTCTCTCCGCCAATCTCGAAAACAGGCTCGGCAGGCCGGCCCGCTGCAGGGTGCCGTCGGTCTTCATGGCCGAAAGCTCATTCCGCACCAATTCCGAGCCGGCAGGCGATAGCTTGGCCAAGCCCATCCACTCGCCGCAGATCTCGTCCTCGGCGAGGTCGCTGTCCAGCCGTCGGACGACCACCGGATCATCGTCGAGGTAGTTGGTCGAAAAGGGCCGCGAGCAGAAGACGAAGTCGCGCACCCAGTTCTCATCCTCGCCATGGGACATCGTTCGTTCGTGCCAAAGCGCATCCACCGCGACCACGATGTCGCCCGACGCAGCGAACAGGCGGTCGAGGATGTAATGACGAAACAGAATGTCGCCATAAGCCAGCACACATTCACCACGAATGCGATCCATGGCGCAAGCCAGGCTCGCCGCCTCGCCGGTGCTGGCGTAAAGGTCGTTATCGACGGTCTGAATGCCCGGCAGATTGATCATTTCCTTGCGGTACCCGCGCACCACGGTGACGTCGCGCACCCCGCCTTCCTTCAGCGTTGTGACAAGACGCCGCAGCAGCGGCTGACCGCGCACGTCGATCATGCACTTGGGCTTGCCCTCGGTCAGCTTGCCCAGGGCCATACCGCGAGAGGCCGCCAGCACCACAGCCTGTGTGCCCTCCTTGGGCGAGGGCAAGTAGCGTTTCTCGGCCTCGGCCAGTTCTTCGTCCCCGGTCAGTTCAAAGATATCCTTCACCGTGGCGATGGATTCTTCAACGCCGGCCAGGCTTTCCTCGCGCAGAATCCGCCGTGTCACCTCCCGCATGGCTGTGATGGCGGCACGCATGTTGTGGTTGGCCCAGATTACGGTGGAGATCCCGGCCTGACGGAACCCGTCGGTCGGGGTCTCGTAATATTTCGTGGGAACGAGTACGACGGGGGCGGCATCGCCGAACTCCCGCTTGAAGGCCAGGACCTCGTCGGCTGTGCGCTGCTTGGAATGGATGAGAATGGCGTCGGCCCCGGCATCGCGGTAGGCACGGGCACGTCTGAGCGCTTCGTCCAGACCCCACCCCGAAATCAAGGCCTCGACACGGGCGACAACCGAGAATTCCGGGTCGGTCTGGCTGTCCTTGACCGCCTTGATCTTGCCGCAGAACTCGTCTACGTCGGCCAGCGGCTGTCCCTCTCCGATGAACGAGTTGGTTTTGGGGAACAGTTTATCCTCGATGCAGATACCGGCAATATTGCGCTGGCAGAGCTTGCGCACCACGCGTCTGGCGTTGTTGAAGTTGCCGTATCCCGTATCACCATCAACCAGGATGGGAATGGTGGTGGCATCGGACATGAACTCCAGAATCTCCAGGATCTGGGTCCAGGACGCCTCGTTGTTGTCGCGCACCCCCAAGGCCGCCGAAAGCGCCAGGCCCGAGGCCCAAATGCCCCGGAAACCGGCTTCCTCGACGATCTTCGCCGAAATGCCGTCGTGGGCCTCCATCAGGAATTCGAGATTAGACGAGGTCAGCAATCGGCGCAGCTGCGCCGCCTTGGTGACGCGCGGCCGCTGAACTCCTGCCGGCTTGACGTTGACCGTCATGACAAAACCCCGGGTTTGGCGATTGCCCCCCCCTTGAATCGGCATAAGAGCGGGCCGATTAGCGATATATTACAAAATAGGGGCGGATCAAAGCCGAAAACAAGCCGTCATCAGACGCGGTAGCTATCGTCCTCCCGCGCCTCATCGACCTTGTTGGGGGCATAGGACTTCCACTTGTCCTCGTAGTAGCGCACGCGCTGATCGCCATCCGAAGCCCGGTTGAAGGTCAGGAAGATGTTGCGCCGCGACGCATTGCTGGTGTTCGACGGCGAACCGTGGGGAACGTACGAGTCGAAAAAGACGACGTCCCCCGGATCCGCTTCCAGGAGCATGTATTCCCCCTCCGGCTGATATGGCGGATCGTCGTGACTCAGCGGCTGCCACTCGGGCGTCATCAGTTCCTTCCTATAGTTCCCAGAGTTCATGAAGCTGATCGCCGCGTTGTCCTTGGAATTGCGGTCGACCACGATCCCCATGGTGATGAAGAAGTCGGCATAGGCGTTCCAGCCGGCGGCCTGATCCTGATGCAGCTTGTCAGGGCGGCAACCCGGAACCTTGAAATTGGCCTTCTCCTTGAACAACACCGGGCTCTCCCCCAACAGTCGGGTCAGGACCGCCTTGCCCCGCTCGTCAATCAACAGGGCCTCTTCCGTCCGGTTCATACCGCCAAACAGGTTTTCGACCCGAACCAGGACGGTATCCCCCGAAATCGGGCTTCTTTCATAGTACTTCGCCTCGCCGCCGTCTTGGGGCTCGGTATCGCGGAGCCGGTCGAGAAAGGCTGAGATCTTCACCATTTCGTCTGAATCGAAAAAGCCCTTGATCACCAGAAAGCCCGTTTCTTCGAATGTCCGTCTCTGTTCGTCGCTGATAATCATGCCGTTCCTTTCCCACTTTCCGCCGGGTGCCCGGTCTAAACCTCTCTGGCTGCCGACATTCCAGGTCTGCTGCATTCGTACACGAATAACTAAAGCCTTGGCATCCGGTTGTGCAATGGATATCTCGCCGACATCACTCAAGATACGCGCCCGGCCCGGCCCTGGCATGAACGTAGCCGGATGGGACCGGCGGGTCAGATTGTCCCTATTCTCTCCAGGATCTCGCCGCGGGCTCGTTCCAGGTCCTCGGGGAAATCGATCTCGATCCAGGGTTCGCCGGTGATGTCTTCATAGCCGAAGGTGCCCCTGGGCTCGGCCAACAGCACGTCGCGCATTGCCGGTTCATAGGGGGCGTCGAGATCGTCGGCATCGATATAGGTCTGCAATGCATCGGCCAGCTTGGCCCCCATCTCCGGACCCAGCTTCAGAAACCCGGGCCATTCCCCCTTGGCATCAAAGGTGCCCGACACGGCCTTGCCGAATTCGACCGGCTCGCCCTCGTTGAGGCAAAGTGTGACCGGCTCGTCGCCATGCTCGAATGCCTCGTCGTAAAGGAAGCAGTTTTCGGGTTCGGAATCGATCAGGCGTTCGATCAAGCTCGGATGGTAGAGCACGTCGGCATCCATGAACAGGGCATCGCTATGGTCACGCAGCACGTCGCGCGCCAGCCACAAAGAGACCACGGGGCCACGCCGAAAGTCGGGGTTGTGGATGAACCGGACAAAATCTCCGCCCGCCGCCTTGGCCTCGGCCATGATTTCGTCGGCGCGATAGCCCACCACCAGGGTCATACCCTCAAGACCACGGCGCCTAAGGGTCTCGATGTGGCGACGCATAAGGGTTTTGCCCTCGAATTCAAGGAGCGCCTTGGGCGGCTGGCCGCCGCTGTCTCCGTAGAGCCGCGAGCCCACGCCCGCCGCCAGCATGATGGCTTTCATGACTGCCCTTCCGTCCTTGGCGCACTTCGGCGCGGGGGCGAAGGTAGGCTTTTTGCGGAAAATTTCAAGATTGGACGGCGCACGCCGCAGGCTGCGATCGTGGCTGCGGAGAAGTGTCCCATGATCCGTCCGTCAGCGGAGATAGCCGTTGCCGCGGAACCAGGCAACGGCATCGGCCAGTGCCTCACGGGCCGGCCGGGGGGCATATCCAAGTTCGCGCCGGGCCTTGCCGGACGAGAAGAACATCTTTTTCATCGCCATCCGCACCCCATCAACGCTCACGAAAGGCTCGGCCCCGCCGCTCGCCCGCGTCCAGGCCTCGGCCAGATAGGCGATCGGCAGGATGAGACGGTGCGGGATTCTCACCGACGGCGCCTTGCCTCCGGTAATCTCTGCGATCGCCGCCAGGATGTCTTTCAACTCCATGTCCTCGCCGCCCAGCACGTAACGCTCACCCACTCTCCCCTTGTCCCAGGCCAGCAGGTGCCCCTGAGCCACGTCATCGACGTGCGCGATATTAAGCCCGGTATCCACATAGGCCGGCATGCGTCCCGCCGCCGCCTCGACGATCATGCGTCCGGTAGGCGTGGGCTTGATATCGCGTGGGCCGATGGGGGTCGAGGGGCTGACGATCACCACTGGGGCCCCCTCGTTCCGGACCAGTTCGCGCACCGATTCCTCGGCTCGGAATTTTGACTGCTTGTAAGGGCCGATCATGTCGGAAAAGGCGACCGGAGTCGTCTCGTCGCCCGGCGTTCCGTCCTTCGGAATCCCCAACACGGCAACCGACGACGTGTAGACAATGCGCTCCGCTCCCGCAGCCTGGGCGGCACGGACGATATTTCGGCTGCCGCCGACATTGGCAGCGAACATCACGCCAGGATCACGGGCCCAAAGCCGATAGTCCGCGGCGACATGAAACAGTGCCCCGCATCCGGCAACGGCGGCTTGCAGGGAATCCGCATCCATGAGATCGCCCTCGACCACCTCGACGTCAAGGCCGTCCAGGTTGCGCCTGTCGCCACCCGGACGGGCCAGCACCCGCACGCGCTCGCCACGCTCCAGAAGCAGCCGCGCCACCGCCGAGCCGACAAACCCCGTCGCTCCGGTCACCAGAATCGTCATGGCGCAACCTCCCGCATGAAATCCCGGATACACCAAGGACGAAAACATTGCTACCTTGCTGAACTGGGAACGCGTTCGGGACAAGGACCGCCATGCGCAATCTGATTACGGGCGGTGCGGGGTTCATCGGCAGTCATCTGGCCCGCTACCTGTTGGAACGGGGCGAGGGGGTGCGGGTCCTCGACATCCGCGATATGTCGCATCTTCCTCGGGAGGCAGAGACCGTCCAGGGATCGATCCTCGACGCGTCGACCGTCGCCTCGGCGCTCAATGGCGTGCGGCGTCTCTACCACCTGGCCGCCAATCCCAACCTCTGGGCGGCCGACAAGAAGACGTTCGAGGAGTGTAACCTGCGCGGCACCGAGATCGTTCTCACTGCGGCCGCCAAGGCCGGCTTGGAATGCATCGTCCATACCTCCACCGAGTCGGTCCTGAGGGGCGGCCGCCGCGCCCAAAATGGTCTTGTCATCAACGAGGAGACAGGACTCACGGTGGAGGACATGCCCGGTCCCTACTGCCGCTCAAAGTTCCTGGCGGAACGGCGGGCACTTGAGGCAGCGCGCAAAGACGGTCTGCCCGTCGTGGTGGTCAATCCGACCCTGCCCGTGGGGCCCGGCGATCACCTGGTCACGCCGCCGACCGGCATGTTGCTGCACTTCCTCAATGGGCACAGCCGCTTTTATCTCGACTGCACCCTTAACATGGTGGACGTCCGCGACGCGGCGCGCGGCCATGTGCTGGCCGCCGAACGCGGCCGGCCCGGCGAACGCTACATTCTGGGCGGTGAGAACATCCGGCTCAGAGATCTGCTGGAAACCCTGGCCCGGATGACGGGGCTTCCCATGCCCACGACCCCCATTCCCTATTGGCTGGCGTTCGCCGTGGGTGCAGTCTCGGAGTTCATCGCCGACCGGATCACGCACCGGCCACCGGTCGCCCCCTTGACGGGAGTCCGCCTCGTCCACACACCGATGGCGTTCGACAGCACCAAGGCAGCCCGTGAGCTCGGTTTTGATTCCGGGGCCGTGGTAAACGCGCTGCAAGACGAGATCTTATGGCTGGACGCCCAGGGGCTGTTGACCCGAAGGCCCAAGCTTCCTCTTGCCCAGAACCCGCCGGTGGGGCAAAACCTCGGGTCATGACGGAAGAACGGATATTGCATGTCATCCTGGCTGAGCCGCGGGGCTTTTGTGCCGGGGTTGAGCGCGCCATTGAAATCGTCGAGCGGGCCCTCGATATCTACGGCCCGCCCGTCTATGTGCGCCACGAAATCGTCCATAACAAACGAGTCGTTGAAACCTTGCGCGAGAAGGGGGCGGTATTCGTCGAGAAACTGGACGAAATCCCTAACGGGGCAGTGACTATCTTCAGCGCGCACGGAGTCTCCGAAGCCATCGAGCAGGAAGCCAGAAGCCGCAACCTGCCGGTGATCGACGCCACCTGCCCGCTGGTCTCCAAGGTCCACAAGGAAGGCCAATTGCACGTCCGAAAAGGGTGTGAAGTAATCCTCATCGGTCACAACGGCCACCCCGAAGTGGAAGGCACGCGGGGCCGCATCCCGGGAGGTGTCCTTCTGGTGACGCGGCCGGAGGACGTGGAGAAAATCAAGGTCAAGAACGCCAAGCAAGTGGCCTACGTCACCCAGACGACCCTCAGCGTGGACGAAACCAAGGACGTCATCGACTCGCTGAAGGTGCGCTTCCCACGCATCTGCGGCCCCGACGTCAAGGACATCTGCTATGCTACCCAGAACCGGCAGCGTGCGGTCCGTCAGTTGGCGTCGGAAGTCGATTTGTTGCTCGTTGTGGGAGCCAAGAACAGCTCCAATTCCAACCGCCTGCGCGAGATCGGCGCCGAGATGGGCGTCGACGCATATCTGATCGACGATGCCGAGGGCCTGAACGAAGCCTGGTTCGACGACGTGACAACGGTCGGCATCACGGCCGGCGCGTCGGCGCCCGAGGAACTGGTGGCCGAACTCCTGAACCGACTGAAAAATTTCGGGACGCTCTGCCTCGGATCCCTGCCCGGAGTCGATGAGAACATGCAGTTCAAGCTGCCCAAAGAACTCGCGCGCGCCGTGGAACAGAAGAAAAAGGCCGAGGCGCCATGAGCGTCCCCCTGATCCAGCAACTCCGGGTCGGGGCTTACATTGTGAAGCAGCGTCTCCGCCGCAATGCCCGTTATCCGCTGGTCCTTATGCTGGAACCGCTGTTCCGATGCAATCTTTCCTGCACCGGATGCGGTAAGATCGATTACCCCCCCGAAATCCTGAACCGGCGCCTGAGCGCCGAAGACTGCATTTCAGCGGCCGAGGAATGCGGCGTGCCCGTTGTTTCCATCGCCGGTGGCGAGCCGCTGCTGCACACGGAAATCGAGGCCATCGTCGCGGGGCTGACGGCACGCAAGAAGTTCGTCTACCTCTGCACCAATGCGCTCCTGCTGGAAAAACGGCTGGACCGATTCGATCCGTCCCCCTACCTCACCTTCTCGGTTCACCTGGACGGCATGCGCGAACACCACGACAAGGCGGTCAGCCGGGAAGGAGCCTTCGACAAGGCGGTCTCGGCTTTGAAGGCGGCTCGGCATAGAGGATTCCGAACCACCATCAACTGCACGCTGTTCGTCGATTCCAACGTGGATGAAATGGCCGAATTCCTGACCTTCGCCTGCGCCGAACTGGCCAGCGAAGGCGTGACCATCGCCCCCGGTTACGCCTACGAGCGCGCCCCGGACCAGAACCATTTCCTGACCCGAACCAGCACCAAGACGCTGTTTCGCGAACTCCTCAAGAAGGGCAAGGGGCGGAACTGGAGATTCAACCAGTCGAGCCTCTACGTCGACTTTCTGGCCGGCAACCAGGACTACCGCTGCCGGCCTTGGGGCAACCCAACCCGCAACGTCTTTGGCTGGCAGAAACCCTGCTACCTGATCAATGAGGGCACCGCCCCCACCTTCTCCGCCCTGATGGCGGACACCGATTGGGACAGCTATGGCACCGGGGCGTACGAGAAGTGCGCGGACTGCATGATGCATTGCGGCTACGAACCGACGGCGGTCGAGGATACGCTCTCGCATCCCTTGAAGGCAGCCCGCGTGGCCCTCATGGGCCCCCGCACCGAGGGTCCAATGGCCCCGGAGAACCCGCCCGACAACCAGCGCCCGGCGTAATACGTGTTCGAGGCCGATCTCAGTCTCGGACCCGCCCCCACAGATCATAAGCGTCCGCGTCCGTAACCTCGACCGTCACCAGGTCGCCGGGGGCAAGCCCCGTTTCACCCGGCAGATGGACACTGCCATCGACTTCGGGAGAATCCGCCTGGGTGCGGCCAACGGCGCCATCGGTGCCTACGTCATCGATTAGGACGTCCAGGCGTCGCCCGATCTTAGCAACCAGATTTTCTTCGCTGATGCCGTGCTGGAGTTCCATCAGGCGTTCCCAGCGTTCGGCTTTGATCTCGTCCTCGACATGGTCCGGCAGGTCATTGGCCGGAGCCCCCTCCACGTCCTCGTACTTAAAGCATCCGACGCGATCCAGCTTCGCTTCCTCCAGCCAGTCAAGCAGACCCTCGAAGTCCTCCTCCGTCTCGCCGGGGAAGCCGACGATGAAGGTGGAACGAATGGTGAGGTCCGGGCAGGCATCTCGCCATTTGGCGATGCGCTCCAGCGTGCGTTCCTGGTCCGCCGGACGGCGCATGGCCTTGAGCACCGAAGGGCTCGCGTGCTGGAAGGGGACGTCGAGGTAGGGCAGCACCTTGCCATCGGCCATCAGGGGCAGCAGTTCGTCCACCTGCGGATAGGGATAAACGTAGTGCAGCCGCACCCAGACACCGAGCCGTCCCAGCGCCGCCGCCAGTTCCGTCATGCGGGCTTTGATCGGGTTCCCGCGCCAGGAGCTCTGGGCATGGTTCAAGTCCGCCCCATAGGCCCCGGTGTCCTGAGAAATGACCAGGAGTTCCCGGACCCCGGCTTCGGCCAGGCACTCGGCCTCTTCCAGCACGTCCACGGCCGAGCGGCTTACCAGCGGGCCCCGCAGTCCCGGGATGATGCAGAACCGGCACCGATGGTTGCATCCCTCGGAAATCTTGAGATACGCGTAATGGCGGGGCGTCAGGCGGATACCTTCGGGCGGCACCAGATCGAGGTACGGGTCGTGGGCCGGGGGGACGGCTTGATGGACAGCGTTGATGACCGCCTCGTACTGGTGGGGGCCGCTGACGGCGAGAACACCCGGGTGATCGTTGCGGATGACGGCCTCGTCGAGGCCGAGGCATCCCGTGACCACCACACGGCCATTCTCGGCCATGGCCTCGCCAATGGCTTCCAGAGATTCTGCTCGGGCGCTGTCCAGGAACCCGCAGGTATTGACGATCACCACGTCGGCACCGTCGTAGCTCTGGGAGATATCGTAGCCTTCGGCGCGCAACTTGGTCAGGATGCGCTCGGAATCCACCAGCGCCTTGGCGCAGCCAAGGCTGACGATACCCACTTTGGGATTGGCTTTCTGGATCATGGGGGCTTTATATGCTGCGCATGTCCCGTTAAATCAATCGCCATTCCGGTTGACGTGCCGCCAGAATTGCTTTGACATGGGACCAACGGGGTTCCCAAGGGATCGGAAATAGGGCGGATGATGGCCCGGAAGGACCCGCACTTCTGTTTCACACTTCCCAAGAGACACTGAATTGATGGAGATCGAAGGCGGCATAACGCTGGGGCTGACGCTCAAGGCGGACCGAGTGGCAACCACGGAGATCACATCCAAACGTCCCCTCGGCGCCAGTTCGGCCCTCGAAGGCCGTCCCGTCAATGAGGTTCTGCGGCTACTGCCCAACATGTTCTCCATCTGCGGCACCGCCCAAGCCCATGCCGGGATTGAGGCGATAGAGGCGGCCCTGGATCTTCACCCGGCCGATCCTCAGCGGGCCGCACGGCGTCTGCTGCTGCTGGCGGAAACGACCGGCGAGCATTGCTGGAGGTCTCTCATGGATTGGCCGCCCTTCCTCGGCGAGGAAACCGGTGTCGCAGCCCTGGCCGCCATCAAACGCCCGCTGGGTCAGATTACGAAAGCGCTGTTCCCGGATGGCGACTGGAATCGCCCCGGCGGCGGACGCCTGGTCTCTGGAGCGCCGGACCTGGGGCCATTGGTCCGGAACATACGGGACACCTTACTCGGGACCGCCTGGGAGACAGGGGTGGAGGCCTGGGCCGAGGCCGCCCGGACCCCGCCGGCCCGCCTGGCACGCCATATCCTCGATCAGAGTTTGGCCGGATTCGGCACCACCTGCGTAAAACCGCTGCCCCGACTTGACCGATCCGAACTCAATCTTCGCATAGTTGCCGATGAGGACCGGGCCTTTGCCGCCGCGCCGCGCTGGCAGGGCGAGGTCTTCCATACCGGCCCCCTCGCCCGCCAATGGAAGACGCCGATCGTTGCCGGAATCCGCGAGCGGTTCGGCGTAGGTCTCCTGGCCTTCGTCATCGCCCGTCTGGTGGAACTTGAGGCCGTGCTCGCCGAGATGGAACTCCTAATTTCCCGCCTTGCCGCGGACACGGGCGGTGGCGACACCACGGGCAGCGGCTCGGGCCTGGGTGTCGTCGAAGCGGCCCGCGGACGCTTGGTCCACCGGGTCGAGGTGGCGGACGGCACAGTTTCCCGCTATCGGATTCTGGCGCCTACCGAATGGAACTTCCACCCCGAAGGGGCCCTGGTCCAGGGTCTGCAAGGGGCCCCTGCCGAGGACATTGAAACCCGGGCCCGGCTCCTGGTGGCGGCGCTGGATCCTTGCGTCACCTGCCGGGTGGAGGTGGCGCATGCATGAAATGTCGCTCTGCGAGAGCATGCTCCGCATTATCGAAGATGAGGCCAAACGCCAGGAGTTTTCCAAGGTCCGGATTGTGCACCTTGAAGTCGGCGCACTGGGCCACGTGGAGCCCGAGGCCATACGCTTCTGCTTCAAGGCCGTGACCCACGGCACCATCGCCGAAGACGCGGAGCTTGAAATTCTCTGCCCACCGGGTCAGGCTTGGTGCATGACCTGCAGCACGACGGTCGAAGTTTCCGCCCGCTACGACCCCTGCCCCCGCTGCGGCGGGCACCAATTGCAGGTCACCGGCGGCAATGAACTCCGTATCAAGGACTTGGAGGTCGATTGAATGTGCACGGTTTGCGGCTGCGGCCAAGCAGCAATAGAGAAAGACGCCCAGGGCCGCCATCACCACGGCCACAACCATGACCACCACCACGACTATGGCGGCGGCATCGGCGGGGTTCATGTGCCTGGCATGGACGAAGCCCGGATCGTCGAGGTGGAGCGCAACATCCTTTCCGAGAATGACCGGTTGGCCGCCGTCAACCGCGCCTATCTGGCGGAACGCAAGGCCTTTGCCCTCAACCTGGTGTCCAGCCCCGGCGCCGGCAAGACGACACTGTTGACCCGCACCATCACCGACACCAAGGATCGCTGGCCCATCGCCGTCATCGAAGGTGATCAGCAGACCTCGTTCGACGCCGAGCGCATTCGCGAGACCGGCGTGCCGGCGGTGCAGGTCAATACGGGAAAGGGCTGCCACCTGGACGCCCACATGGTGGGGCACGCCCTGGAGACCTTGGCCCCGGCCGAGGGCGGCCTGGTTTTCATCGAGAACGTGGGGAACCTGGTCTGCCCCGCGGCCTTCGACCTCGGCGAGGCCCATAAGGTGGTGGTGCTCTCGGTCACCGAAGGCGCGGATAAACCGTTGAAGTATCCCGACATGTTTCATGCTGCCGACCTGATGGTCCTCAACAAGATCGACCTGCTGCCCCATGTCGGCTTTGACGTGGAACTCTGCATCGAATTCGCCCGGCGCATCCACCCTGACCTGGAGGTCCTTCCGCTCTCGGCGACCAGTGGCGAGGGGCTCGCCGCTTGGTACGATTGGATCTCTGCGGGGGCTAGGCCGGCGTGATCGCCCATACAGTTCCACTGCCCTACGACGGGCCTCCGGTTCTGGGGCTCGGCGCGTTTCTTAAGAGCACCGTGACCCTGGTCGCCAACGGTCAAGCCCTGGTGTCCGATGGCGTGGGCAATCTCGATACCCGGAAGGCCATCGAGGCCTTCGAGGGCGCCATCGAAAGCCTGCTCCGCCAAGCGGCCCCGACAACCGTCGCCCACGACCTGCATCCCGATTTCTATTCCAGCCGTCGGGCGCAGAACTTCAACGCCGAAGCAATCCCCGTCCAGCACCACCACGCCCACGTCGCCGCCGTCATGGCCGAGCACGGGGAGCGTGGCCCGGTCTTAGGACTCGCGCTGGACGGCTACGGCCTCGGCACCGACGGTCAATCCTGGGGCGGCGAACTTCTGCGTGTCGACCGCCGAGGCTTCGAGCGCCGGGGCCACCTGCGCCCCTTGTACCTTCCCGGCGGCGACAAAGCGGCCCGCGAGCCCTGGCGCATGGCGGCATCGGCGCTTCATGCCCTGGGCCGGGGCGAGGAGATCACACAGCGGTTCTCGGCTATCCCCGGGGCTGCCATGCTGCAGAGCATGCTGGAACGCGGGACCGGGCACCGGACCACCACCTCGGCCGGCCGCTTGTTCGACGCCGCCTGCGGACTCTTGGGATTGAAGCCCGTCACGGCTTTCGAGGGGGAGGCGCCGATGGCGCTGGAAGCCATGGTCGGCAAACCGAAGGTCATGGACGGCGCCTGGAGCCTGGAGGACGGCGTGCTGGACCTGCTGCCGCTATTGTCCGCCCTGACCGACATGGACGCATCCGAAGGCGCCGATCTTTTCCACGGCACGCTCGAAGCGGCTCTTGCTCACTGGGTTGGCGAAGCCGCCGAGGCAACCGGCATTCCAACCGTGGTGCTCTCGGGTGGCTGTTTCCTCAACCGGGTGCTGCGCGCCGGTCTGGCGGCGACCCTGGCCGGGAAGGGCCTCCGCGTCCTGCTGCCCGAAGCCTTGAGTCCTGGCGATCCGGCGGTCAGCCTGGGCCAAGCCTGGGCCGTCGCCATAATGAGGGAGGTCTGAAATTCATGTGTCTCGCCATTCCCGTGCAGGTGGCCGAACTTACTCCGGGCGACATGGCCGTGGTTGATCTTGGCGGGGTGCGGAAGGAGATCTCGCTAGCCCTTCTCGACGGTGTCGATGTCGGGGACTGGGTGATCCTGCACACGGGCTTCGCCCTGTCCAAGCTCGACCCGGCAGAGGCGGAGAAGACCCTCAAGCTGTTCGCCGAGATGGAAACGTTCGAAGAGGCCTTGGCCGAAACCCCGGGGAACGGGGAGTGAAGTATATCGACGAATTCCGCGACGGCAAACTGGCCAAGTCGCTGGCGGCCAAGATCGCCGCCGCGGCGAAGCCGGAGAGCCGCTACCACATCATGGAATTTTGCGGCGGGCACACCCACGCCGTCTTCCGGTACGGCATCCAGGACCTTCTGCCCCCCAACGTGCGCATGATTCACGGCCCCGGTTGTCCGGTCTGCGTGCTGCCCGTAGGCAGAATCGACGCCGCGATCCGCCTGGCAAAGGAGGAGAATGTCATCCTCGCCACCTACGGTGACATGCTGCGGGTCCCGGGGTCCCGGCGCCTGAGCCTGCTGAAGGCCAAGGCCGAGGGATGCGACGTGCGCATGGTCTATTCCAGCCTCGATGCGCTGAAGATCGCCCGGGACAATCCCGGCCGCGATGTGGTGTTCTTCGCCATCGGATTCGAAACGACAACGCCTCCCACCGCCGTCGCCCTCCGGCAGGCCAAGGTCCTCGGCCTGAAGAATTTCACCGTACTCTGCAACCATGTGCTGACTCCCGCCGCCATCACCAACATCCTGGAAAGCCCCGAAGTGAGAAAGCTGGGCACCCTGCCCTTGGACGGTTTCATCGGCCCGGCCCACGTCTCGGCGGTGATCGGATCGCGCCCCTACGAGTTTTTTGCCGAGGAATACGAGCGCCCGGTGGTCATCGCCGGCTTCGAACCCTTGGACGTCATGCAGGCAATTCTCATGCTGATGCGCCAGATGAACGAGGGCCGGGCGGAGGTCGGGAACGAATACACCCGCGTGGTGACCCGGGACGGCAACCTCAAGGCCCAGGCCCTGGTGGCAGAGGTGTTCGAATTGCGGCCGCTGTTCGAATGGCGCGGCCTCGGCCAGGTGCCCTATTCGGCACTCCGCATCAAAAAAGGCTACGCCGCATGGGACGCAGAGAAACGCTTCGACGTCCCCGAGCGCTCGGTGCCCGACAACAAAGCCTGCGAGTGCGGCGCCATCATCCGTGGCCTCAAGACCCCACTCGACTGCAAGGCCTTCGGCAAAGCCTGCACGCCGGAAAACCCGTTGGGATCCTGCATGGTGTCCTCGGAAGGGGCCTGCGCGGCGTATTATACCTTCGGCCGCTTCCGCGACCGGGCGAAGGTCGGGGCGTAGGGCCACAAGTTCCGCGGGGCGGCAAAGAAATTTCCGTCCAGATAGGTATGGCACCTTCTCATTGTCATAATCTCCCTGGTATAGTTCGACCCCGCAACAAATGGCGCTTTTGACACCCCACGTTTGCGCCGGCAACAAATCGAAGAGGACAGCAATGCCCAACAAGAAGCTGAGTTGCACCCACGAAATCGATCACGCACTGCGCGCCGAATTGGAGTTCATAGCCCTGGCGCGCCGCAACAAATTGATCGGCTATTGGCTGGCGGACCTGATGGGGCTGGATGAAGACGGGGCCGATGCCTACGCCGTCGAAGTGGCGGTGGCCGACCTGGAGGAGCCCGGCGACGAGGATGTCGTGCGCAAGGTCATGGCTGACATCAAGGCCAAAGGCCTATCCGTATCGGAAACCCAGCTGCGGGACAAAATGGAGCACCTTCTCTGCGTCGCCCGAGGGCAGGTCGAAGACGAGGATTAGGCCGCTTCCCGGGACACCCGCTCCGCAGGGAAACGAATGGTCACCTTTGTTCCTTCGGTCTTCCTGCTTTCAAAAACCATCGTGCCCCCGTGAAGCTTCACCAACGCTTCGGTCAGCGGCAGGCCTAGTCCCGTGCCTTCGTGTTTTCTTGCCAGCGATCCGTCAACCTGTCCAAAGGGCGTTAGCGCGATATTCAATTCCTCTTCGTCCATACCGATTCCCATATCGGACACTGTTATCGATACTCCCCCGTCGTCATCCACGCAGGCGTCGAGAACCACCGTATCCCCCGCATCGGAAAACTTGACCGCATTCGACAGCAAGTTGACCAGGATCTGCTTCAGCCGCCGTTCATCGCAAAGCACGAGAAGTGGAATGTCATCAACTTTGTTCAGCACGATGACCCGCCCATTTTCGGCCCGCGGACGGATTAGACGCGAGGCGGCTTCTGCAACGTTACCAAGCCGCACGAATTCCTCATCGAGAAGGAGGGCTTCCGCCTCGATCTTGGACAGGTCAAGAATGTCATTGATTAGTTCTAGAAGGTGTCTCCCGGACTCGTGGATGTCACGGGCGTATTCTTCGTATTTCCGGTTGCCCAAGTCACCGAAGACCCCCTCCTGCATCACGTCGGAAAATCCCAGGACCGCGTTCAAAGGTGTCCGTAGTTCATGTGACATGTTGGCCAGAAACTCCGACTTTACACGGTTGGCCAATACCGCTTCCTCCTTTGCCTGGAAGACTTCCTTCTCCGACGTCACACTTTCCGTGATATCCTGAGCCAAGCCCGCCATTAAAATCGTATTTCCCGCATTATCGTGAACTGGAAAACCTTTGTCGCTGATCCAGCAGACGGTCCCATCAGGCCGGATAATCCGATATTCGAGATTCCACTTCCCTCCTTCTGTTTCGGCCAGTTTGCGGAAGACGTCCTCCTTATCTCCCGGATGGATGGGATCGAGGAAAGACTCCGGGTTCCGGTAAAGGCTCTCGCAACTCCGTTCCCAGACCGTTTCGTAGGCTGGGCTCACGTAAATTACTTTGTCCAGGTTCGGCGTGCATATCCAAAACACGTTCGGAATGTTCTCGGCCACCAAGCGGAAATTGCGTTCGCTTTCTGCAATCCGGCGCATCATGAACCCGCTGACACGGAAAAACAGCGCCGTTCCGCCCGCAATGAGCACGAATGCAAAGACAGCTACGATCGCACCCGCATGGATGAATGGGGTGCGGATCTCGTCGAGGTCGACCTTGGCGACGATCCCGAGATCGAGGATCGCGACCGGTTCATAGGCCGCCAATACCATTTTTCCCCGATAATCGCGGCTAATCAGAGACCCGGAATGTCCCAGAAGGGCTTGGCGCATGGGCTCGGCCAGAGGGCCGGCAAACGGGACCGGTTTCGGCTCGTCCAGGTCTTGGTGGCGATGGCGGAGCAGGAACACGATCTCGCCGCCGACATGCCGCGCCAATGCGAATTCGCCGGTCTCGCCCAGGCCGCTATAATGTTCGTGGGCGTCCCTGATCTGCGCGATGGTGGCGGCGGCCGCGCCGCCTGAAATGTCTGATCGGCTGTATTGTTGATCGAAACGGGCAACCGCTTCCATAAGGCGCGCCTGGCTTCGGGCCGTCTGGATCAAGTCACGGCGCTTTCCCTCGAAAGCGGTGTCGTAAAGGATCGCAATCGCTCCACCGCTGCTGATTGCTACAACCAGAGTCATGATTAGGACCAGAGCATAAACACGCCGGTGGATGCGCGTTGCCTTCAGCCTGAACGGTTCGGTCGGGGACACCCGTTTCTTGTAGTTGGCGGCCAGAAATGCCGTCGTCCAGATGGCGAACAATGCCAGCGCCCGGTTGGTGAGAACCACCAAGGGGATGCCTCCGGAGGGAGACAGGAAGTAGCCGAGGATGGTCAAGACCGTCCCCAGACCCGCCAGATAGAATAAAACTCGCCGTTCCGGAAACCAAATGCCGAGCAAAACGACGGCCACGTAGGGAACACCGCCCGCGACACCGAGCGGCAAAGCCAGATCAACCAAAAAGATCAGGGCTGCAATAGCCAAGCTCGGCAGCATCGACTTCATCACCTGAACGCTGTCCATAAGAGCACCGTCATTCCAAAGAGGAAAAGAGGATGGGATCAACCATTAGTGCAATAAGATTGATATAGCCTTCTAAGGCTTAGTTCCAAAGAAAATGTGGATGCGGAGAGGTCTTCCAACTGATCGCCGAGATGGCCGGGAGGACAACCATCGAGGTAGAGATGGTTGCAACCGAAAGATTTCATCCGGACATCGCGCCCCCCGCCGGCCACAGGAATGGAGCCGCGCATGCTCTCGGAACAGATGGCGATGAACTCAGCTTTTCAGGTTCATTGCCAAACGGTCTCGGCGGAACGGCAACCTAGATTCCTTCGCCCTTCGTCGCCACCTTCTGGACGATATTCTGCCAGCCTTCGCCAGCCGCCACGAGGCAGCTTAGGCCTTCGGGTTGGGTCATCGTGATGGTGAAGCCGCCGTCCGGCGAGGAAAAGACCTCGATCACCGAACCGTTGCCGGCGAGCCCGATAGCAACCTGTTTCTCTGCATGGGCTTTCTCGAGGCTGGCCACCACATCGGCATGTTTGCCGCACAGCAGTTGGCCCGCCTGGACGGACAGGGCGCTCATACTGACGAGCAGGACACTGAGGAGGATCATCATTGGGCGCATGGCTTGCTCCTTTCTGGACCAAAAAAAGCCGCCCGTTTCTCGGCGGCTTGCGCAGACTTTCTTGCGACGGATTCTCCGTGCTTTCGCGTATACCGCCACCTTTCGTGGCAGTTAAAGAGTCTAGCAAAAAAATCCGGAAAAGTCCATTCGTTTCCCGAGAAACCCACTCAAAGGCAATAATATTTCAACATCTTCCGGGAGGCCGGAAAGTTCCCGAAGTATCGCTCTCAACAGAGCTTCGCGAGTTTACTGCGGTTCGGGATCAAGCTCCATGCTTCCCGTTGCCCCCCTTTGGCTTTATGAAAGGTGTTATGAACAAACGCTTCGCCACGACACTGGATCTGGAGAACGGCCGCGTGGATCTTACCCACGGTGCCGGCGGGCGGACGATGGCGCGGCTGATCGACGGCCTGTTCGCGCGAGCTTTCGACAACCCGATCCTGGCGGCCGGCAACGACCAGGCGATGTTCGAGGTGCCCGCCGGTCGCATGGTGATGACCACCGACGGCTATGTCATTTCGCCCTTGTTCTTCCCCGGCGGCGACATCGGCAGCCTCGCCGTGCACGGCACGGTCAACGACGTCGCCATGGGCGGCGCAAAGCCGCTCTATCTTTCGGCCGGCTTCATCCTCGAGGAGGGGCTGGCACTTGCAGATCTGAGGCGGATCGTCGAATCCATGGCCGGGGCGGCGCGCGATGCCGGGGTCGAGATCGTCACGGGCGACACCAAGGTCGTTGAAAAAGGCAAGGGCGACGGCCTTTTCATTACCACCGCCGGCGTCGGCGTGGTGCCGGACGGGGTCGATATCTCGTGCGAACGGGTGCGCCCCGGCGATAAGGTCCTGGTTTCCGGCACGTTGGGCGATCACGGGGTCGCGGTAATGTCGAAGCGCGAGAACCTGGATTTCGAGACCGAAATCCTCTCGGACTCGGCTGCATTGAACGGCCTGGTTGCCGATATGGTGGCCACGGCGCCCGGCATCCGCGCCATGCGAGATCCCACCCGCGGCGGCCTGGCGGCGACACTCAACGAGATCGCCGCGTCTTCCGGAGTCGGTTTTCGCATTCACGAGACCGCCATCCCGGTCAGGCCCGAAGTGTATGGCGCTTGCGAACTCCTGGGACTCGACCCCCTCTACGTCGCCAACGAAGGCAAGCTCGTCTGTTTCTGCCCGCCAGAGGACGCGGACAGGTTGCTCGAAGTCATGCGGTCCCATCCCCTGGGCCGCGACGCGGCCCTTATCGGCGAGGCCGCGGAAGACGAACACCGCTTCGTCGAGATGGAAACCGGTTTTGGCGGATCGCGCATCGTCGACTGGCTGGCCGGCGAGCAACTTCCCAGGATCTGCTGATGACCCTATCCCCGGCACGGTGGTTTCCATTGATCCACGCGACCCAAACGGACGGATAGCGAACCAGTTGGCTGATGTTGGGGGCAACGGCGCTGACAGTTTTACTTCGCCCCGTTCGTTGCTAGGCTTGGCGCATGCGCATCCTGTTTCTCACCCACAGTTTCAACAGTCTGACCCAGCGGCTGTACGTCGAGCTGACAAGCCGCGGCCACGAACTCTCCGTCGAGTTTGACATTAAGGACGAGGTGGCAATCGAGGCGGCGGATCTGTTCCAGCCCGATCTGGTCATCGCTCCCTACCTCCGCCGTGCAATTCCCGATGCGGCCTGGTCCCGCTATACCTGCCTGGTGGTCCATCCGGGCCCGCTGGGGGACCGGGGGCCGTCGGCGCTGGACTGGGCGGTGACGGAAGAGGCGGAGGACTGGGGCGTCACCGTTCTCCAAGCCAATGCCGAGATGGACGGCGGCCCGATCTGGGCCCACACCGCCTTCCCGCTACGCCCCGGTGCCACCAAGGCCAGCCTCTACCGCCGCGAAGTGACCGCCGCCGCCGTAGCCTGCACCCTGGAGGCGGTGGAGAAGTTCGAGGGCAATTCCTTCGCTCCGGCCCCTCGGACCGAAGGCACTTGGCGTCCATTCCTGAAGCAAGAGAACAGGGACATCGACTGGCAAACCGACGCCACGGAAACGGTGCTGAAGAAAATCCGCGCCGCCGACGGCTTTCCCGGAGTGCTGGACGAGATGGCAGGCCATGCGGTCTACCTGTATGACGCCCACCCGGAAGAGACCCTCGCCGGCTCTCCCGGGGATTTGATCGCACGCCACGGCGACGCCGTCTGCCGCGCCACCTCTGACGGCGCGGTTTGGATCGGCCACATGAAACGGAAACCGGCGAAAGAGGGGGGCCGAGGCGTCAAGCTTCCCTCGCGCCTGGTCTTGGGCGAAGCCTTTGCGGCTCTCCCGGAAGCCGAGCCTTCCACTTGGCGCCGCGTGTGGTGGGAGGAGCGGGACGGGGTCGGCGTCCTCCACTTCCCCTTCTACAACGGGGCCATGGGAACGACGGACTGTAAGCAGCTGGAGGCAACGTTCCGCGAAGTGGTGGCCAACGGCGCCCGGGTGGTGGTTCTGGCGGGCGGCGGGGACTTCTGGTCCAACGGCATCAACCTCAACCTCATCGAGGCCGCCGACAGCCCGGCCGACGAGTCGATGGCCAACATCGAGGCCATGGACGACTTTTGCCGGGCCATCATTGAGGCCGAGGACACATATGTTATTGCCGCCATGCAGGGCAATGCAGGTGCCGGGGGCGTTTTCCTGGCGCTCGCCGCCGATCACGTGCTGGCGCGGGACGGCGTGGTGCTCAATCCCCACTACAAGAACATGGGCAACCTCTACGGCTCCGAATATTGGACCTACCTGCTGCCCGCGCGTGTCGGTAAGGATGGCGCGGACACCGTCATGAACCGTCGCCTTCCCATCGGAGCAAGCCAAGCGGCGGACATCGGCCTCATCGACGGTACCTTTTCGGACCTATCCGAGGTCGAACACCTGGCGATGTCGTTGGATCTGGAGGGGCGACTGGAAGATAAGGCGGCGCGGCGCGCGGAAGACGAGGCCCAAAAGCCTTTGGCGGCCTATCGAGCGGAGGAACTGAAACGCATGCGCCTCAATTTCTACGGCTTCGATCCCAGCTACCACGTGGCGCGGTGGAACTTCGTCCACAAGGTTCCGCATTCACGCACACCGCTCTATCTGGCCCGCCATCGACGTCGAGTGCGAGACAAAGATTGATTTCGTCCGAAGGATTATGAGTTTATAGGCAAACAACCAGTTGAATTTATTAGCTTTTTAGCCGGTTTAGAGTGCCCAGAAACTCCTGGTTCCACACGCCTTAGGGCAGGAATCTGTTGACCGGCGCTGTGTCGTTTCTCCCCGGAACTCTTCTCTCAAAAGCTGTTGTGCGCGCCAATCCGGTCCTGTTTTCCAGCCGTTTAATTTTGCATGTAAATTCAGGGCGTAAATTTGGCGAAGTTGGAAGTCCGACCGTATGGGAGAGAGAAGCCGGCATCGAAACCGGAGGCTGAAAAAGCTGAACCCATGGAAACCTCCAGAACTCCCGTGATGGGGGGATGGGGGGATGGGCGGTGATCGTCGCCATCACACGGCGGGCCTGGGCTTGGGCCTGTTCCTGGTTGGCATCGCAGTCACCCTGCCGATACTCGGCTACGCCACTTGGCATGCATACGAGGATTTGGTCGAGTTGGCGCCGTGAAGCCCTTTCCGTTCCCTGGAAGGAAGT
>PIVK01000032.1 GCA_003354135.1 Rhodospirillales bacterium | reverse complement strand
GACGCGTTCTGATACGCGCGCTCGTCAACGCCCAGCACGACTTTGCGGAAGTGATCGGCGCCTTCGCCCAGCACATAGAAGGCCTTGCGCAGCTCTTGCTGGTCCCATTGCGTGCGTTTTGGCGTATTGACAACGATAGTTGTTTTATTATCAACGACGCGAACAGCCCCAGTAGCGTCGACTTTCAGCGAATATTCCCTTTTGATTTGATCCCGGTACTTCTCGCCGACGATCATGTATAGGAACTCAACCGCCCGTTCGGCCTCGGCTTTCATGGCCCTTGCCTCGTCGATCAATGCGGATAGCGTCTCGCCCGAAAAGGCCATGATCTCGGAAACCGGTATGTCCTTGATCGACCCAAGGGATGGCGTATTGGGAATGCTCATTCTGATTTATCCTCCAAGGAGCGGCGGCGGAATGCCGTCCAATTCGGTTGAGAAAATATCACCTAGAACAATCAATGTCAATGCGATAACGTCAACGAACATTGCAAAATCGAAAGCTGCGGGTGTTGACGTGAAACAGTTTGATTCGAGCTGGTTTAAGGAATGCCTGATTAGGGTTGGCAAAAGCCAGGCCGAGTTGGGCCGGTACCTTGATTGGGACAAAGCGACGGTTCACCATATGCTGAACGGCCGGCGGCGGTTGCAGTTGGAGGACCTGGAACCGCTTGCCGATTTTTTTGAAGTTCGCGTCGCGACCGTGTTGAAGGCGGCGGGAATCACAATCGTTACCGAGGGAAGGGGTGTCGATGATCTTAACGGCGCCGGCAATGGCGGCTTTCTCTCCAGCGCCGATCACCTTGAAGGGAGGCAAGAGTTAATCAAATCCATCGCCGAGGTCGATGTCCGGGGCGGCATGGGCAGCGGCGGCGAGGCGATCTCCGTCAACCACAGCGGCCTGCCCAAGGACGCGGTGCGGGATACCTGGGCGCTGCCCGACGGATACGTTCACAACGAACTGCACGTGAGTCAGGACGCCGCGAAGATCATCGAGGTCCACGGCGACAGCATGGAACCGACGCTGCGCTCCGGTGACCGGGTCATGGTCAACACCGCCGACAGGGCGCCATCGCCACCGGGCCTTTTCGCGATCTGGGACGGCATCGGCATCGCCGTGAAGCGGATCGAGCCGGTGATCGGCCAGGGATTGCTCCGCATCATTTCCGATAACGCCATGCATTCGACGGCCGAGATGGCCGCCGACGAGATCACGCTGATCGGCCGAGTAGTTTGGCTGGCACGTCGGGTGTAGCGTCTTCGTCTTTCGGTTGCAGGACCTCCAATAGGTCGAAAATCCCGCACCGAAGCAAAGCATATGTTTCGGTCTCTATTCTTTGACTGGAATAGGCGCGGCACAGCTCCGCTTCCAGCATATGAATGATATCGATCTCTGCTTGCATTTTACCCTCACCACTTTCGTATGCGGCCCCTTTTGGTTGCCTTTCTCCGGCAAGTTGTCTGATCGGATGGACCATAACACTCCCCCATCTCCAACCTACCGGCGCCCCTTCGTTTTTACCTCAGAAACAAAAACCTAATCCTCTACCCGCAACCTCCGACAAGGCCCCCGGGCATATCGCAAACGCTGCCCCAACACGGGCCACGGCATCAAATCCTTAGAATGGAATCCCTTCCTGCCGGTTGCCTTTCTACGAGGCCGTTCTTCGGAGGACGTTTTTGCACGCCCTCTATAACGTCGGAAATATTTAAGTACTATTGTTTTGCCGAGTCAATTGAATACAACTATTCTATAATCTCCGGCTATGCGGACCCGCAGGATTTTCTCCTCCCGGGCATGCCCGTGTCGGACGGTTCCGCTGGCGGGAACCGAGGCTCATCCCGGAATATAGGGTCTTCCGGCCAAGGCGATTCTCGCACTGGGCGCCCCTTCATGTTACCCAGCAACCTCTTAGATGCTCTCGCCGGTTTCTCTTCTCCTTGTCGCGCGAAATCGACGCTTGGCTGAACGAGGGAACGGAGGCCTCGCCCGGAACGCGGTTATTTGTCCGCCATGCCCCGGATATTTTTCGCCTGCTCTGCCGTCTTTCCTTTGACTTGGAGGTCGCGCCGAAAGAGCGTACGCGGTTGTTCTGGGCCAGAGTCTATTTCATCAACAGCGTAGATATCCTGCCCGAAGCGGCCCATGGTCCCGCAGGCTATGTGGACGACGTGGCGGGATCCGCTTCGCCGAATGCCGGACGAAATCTGAACAAACATTTTTGCCCAGATCATTATCACGAATTGCCGGGGCTGGGGATGGGGCGCTCGGACCGGCCCGGATTGCGGCCCGGAACGTCATACGGGCCGGCCTATCGGCCCGACCGGCTCGACGGGTGTCGCGTCTTCGTCATCCTGATGCAGAACATCAAATAAATCGAAGAGACCGCACCTTAACGAGGTATATGTTTCCGTACAGATTCTTCCATTTAAGTATGCTTCGCATACGTATGCCTCCAAGGCGTGTGCAATCCAGATAGCTTCTTGCATTTTTTCCGTCACACTACAGTGCGCCCTCCCGTTTTCATGATTATTGATTTGTTCTGCATTCTTTCTCATATCAACCTTCCCCGAGAGCAATCATTGAACGGCCATGTAGGCTTCGCGCGGGCGGCCGCGTTTTCCCGTGTGCACCCGGTCGAGAACCATCAGGCCCGAGTCCTGGAGCGACGACAGAATATCGCGCAGATCGCGGGGCCGATGTTTCGAGAATGGCGGGCGCTTTTGCATTTCGGTCCAGGTCACTCCCTGTTCGCCGGCATTGCGGATCGCCATCAAAGACTCCTTTTTGTGTTTTTCGAAATCGCTCCCGGAGATGCGCATTTTGAGGCTGTCGATGGTCTGCTCCAGGGCGTATCCGATGTACTGCACGGACCATAATGCATGGGTTTGTGAAATTACTGTGGCGTGTACATCTTCCGCCAAGGCAACGATCAGGGACAGGCGCATGGCCATCTCCTTCGACCGGCCGGGCAAGGCCTCAAGGCCGAATTGTTCGAGTTCGTTGCAGATCTGGACGCGCTTCTCGTCGAAGTCCCTGAGGATCGTCAGGGCCTCGGCACTGAAAGGAACGGTCACGAACGGCGGTTCGTCGGACGCCAACTCGCCGCTTTTGGCGTTGTAGCCCGAACGCAGGGTGACGGCATTCACCCAGTCGATGATTTTACGCGGCACGCCGATCATGTCCTTGTCGTCGTGCACCATGCGCGGAATGTTGGATTGATGAACGACGAACCGGCCGAGGAACCCATCGGCGACGCTGTCGCTGTCCAGGTTCTTGAACAGGGCGGCGGGGGTGGTCATGGCCAGGAGCGTGATGGCCGGATTGCGGATCTTGCGGGCGGCGAATTCGTCGGCCTTTTCCTTGGTGAGCGTCATAGTGGAATAGGCGGTGGGGCGCATGGTGCCGTGGCAGCGGCCGACGGCTTCCATCAACTGGGTATTGGCCTCCATCAGGTTGGCGTTGCGCTGGCTGTTGCTGGCCTCCAGATACCGCCCGAATTCGTCGATGATGGTGATGTGCCGGGGCTTACGCAGCAGGGTCGAGAACACGGCCCCGGCGCTGGTGTATCCGCCGCCGTTGATGATATCCTCCAGCCCAGCGGCGGTCAGGATATCCTCGATCACGGTTTTCGAGTGTTCCTTGCCGGTGCCGGACTTGGCGACGTTCAGGAGATAGAGACTGGCGTGATTGGCCTTGGTGGTGCGGAAGTGGCGGCCGAGGACGACACTGCCCAGCGCGATGGCCGTCTGTACGGCGAAGCCCGATTGCGGCGCGCGGGCGGTGGCGTTGTAGAAGTTGGCGATATCGAACAGTATCCCCGGCGGGCTCAGGAGGTGGCCCGGCATGCCGTCGTATTTGCCGGTGGCGACATAGATGACGGGCCGGACGGTCAACAACTCGCGCACCGCGTCTATGCCTTCCAGGCGGGCCATGTCGTTGAAATCTGTCGGCTTGGTGGAAAGATCCGAGAACTCGGGGAAGACCGCCCGGCAATGCACCACGTCGGCCGCCGCGGCGGCCTTGGACCGGCCGGGGTTGCCGTCCGTGAACCGGTCGTCGTCGCCGCAGATGACCACCCGGGCTGACGCGTGCATGTCCTTGACGGCGTTGGCCACGTCCATCAGGTTGCCGGCGTTGAAGGCGGCATAGGACGCGCGGCCGGTGGCTTCGGCAATGGTCGCGGCCGTCGCGAAGCCTTCCGCCACATAGACGGCCTCGCAGTCTTCTCCTTGGATCTTGCACCAACAGCCCTTGGTCCTGCCGCCGCCGAGGAACTTCTTGTCTCCGTCCTGGCCGATGAACTGGATCGACGCCAGGGCGCCCGCGAAAAGCACCGGCACGACGATCGTGCCGCGGCTGATCCGGGTGCCGTGAGGCGCAATGCCCTTCCCGAGGAAATAGGGGTGGTCCGCTGGCGCGGGCCCGGTTTCGGACCAGATCCTTTCCGCCTTGGCCGCGGCTTCGGCCTGGCGGGCCGCCGTCTCTGCGTCGCGCAGGATCTTGGCGGCTTCGATCTGTTCGTTGAGCCGCACCTGTTCGGCGTTGCTCATGGAGGTCTTGCGCTTGGAGGTCCAGACCACCTTCTCGGGATTGCCGCGCCAGGACCCGAAGACGCCGATGCCGATACTGCTCCCGGGGCGATAGTCGTCGGCGACTTCGTTGTAGATGTACCAGCCCGATTTTTTCCTGCCCTTGTCGCCGGGCGCCGGCATGCGCTCAAGGTGCCCGATCAGGGGCAGTTCCGGGGTCTCGAAACCGTATTGGCGCATTTCGCCGAGGAACGCCGTTCGTGGATTGCCGTCCTCGTAGACCGGCTTCAGTTCGATGCGTCTGGTGCCGTCGATGCCGTTTGGCGCGAAGACCCGCAGGTCAACCATCGTCGCGGCCTTCTTCCATACGGTCCATGTATTCACGCAGAGCCGTGCGGATGAGGTCGCTTCTCGTCATGCGGAGCGTCCAGCGAAGGGTCTCGACGCGCTCGAGTTCACCGGGGTCTAACAAAAAGATGACTTGTTGCTTGGTGTTCATCGTTACCCCCGCAGTCATCGATGTCGGATCACGAATACGCCGTATACTCCATGCGTTGTCGATTTGTCAACGTGATTGATTTTAGACCAACCCTTTGCTGCTTGCGGGACACGGCCCCAAACAATTCGAGAGGCAGGAAACCCACGGTGACTCAGGGGTTCAGGCAAAAGAAACATACTTTGTTTTGTTTTTTATTTTTATAATCCGTTACCCATCCTCAGGTTCTCCCCGCGTATGACGGGTTCCGAGTCCGGGATTCTTAAGAAAAACGGATTAAATGGGTCTGGTCCCCATCCGCACATGATATGACGTTGTTTTTACGTGTGTTTTATTGTCTTCGAATTGATGCTGAATTCATTGATTTATTTCCGGATAAATTTCCAGACCCTTGGTTTCGTTGACGATCGGATCATTGGCCGTTGGCACCTCCCGGCCGTTGTTCTGACGTCAACGCCATGAACAGACTCCCGACCTCCGTTTGGCACGGCCCCTAATCCGAATAAAAATACACCCCGGCTCGCCGGAGACCCGAGAAGAAGAGAGATTGGTTGACGGGTGCCGCGAATCGGTTCTTAAGGTTCCGCGGTTAGCGCCGGGGTTCGCCTTGGTTTTTGCCCAAAGAGGAACAGCGCGCCCTGGTTGGGGGGGCGCGGAACAGGCTTTCGGAACACCGCGTGACCCGGCGTGCCGCCCGACGGAAGAACAACAAGCGGCGACGAAGTCCCGGGGCACGATCCGAAATATCATCGGAAGCCGTTGGAGTGCAGTGATCAGCAACAAAGGGGTCCGGGAGGGACGAGATGAAACGTTACAAGTCATGGGGCGCCGCCGTTCGTTGGTTCCACTGGATCAATGTCCTCAGCATCGTTGCCCTCGCGGCCATCGGATTGGTCATTTATTTCGGACGCTCCATCGGCCTTGCCGGAGAAGGCAAGATCGCGATGAAAACGCTCCACGTCTGGGTGGGGTATGTCTTTGCCGCCAATCTCGCGGTCCGTCTCGTCGGTGCATTCGCCGGCGACAAGCGTGCACGATGGAGCGCCTTCCTTCCCATCCGCCGTGGTCTCGTCTCCGAAACCAGGGACTATCTCCAAGGCTTGCGTGCGGGCGATGCTCCGGCATATGTGGGGCACACACCTCCGGGCAGGCTGATGATCTTCTTCTTGCTGCTGCTGCTGACGGTCATGGCGGGGACCGGCCTCGTCCTCGCAGGTACGGACGTCTACATGCCGCCGTTCGGGGCCTGGATCAGGGAGTGGGTGGCCGCGCCGGGGATTGATCCGAGCACCCTTGTCGCCGGGATCAAGACCATGCAGGACCCCACGGCCTATGCCGAGATGCGCCGGTTCCGGGCTCCCTTCATATGGCTCCACAAGAACCTGTTCTGGGTTCTCTCGGTGGGCGTTGTCGTCCACGTGGCCGCGATCGCCGTTCTGGAAGTCCGGGAAAAATCCGGCCTCGTCTCGGCTATGCTCAGCGGCGAGAAGGTCCTCGACAAAACACCGGAAGACGAAGCGTAGAGTTAAGGAATGGCCGCCACGTCACGTTCCTGATGGCGGAAGTCGCGGCAACCGGCCAAGCCACGGGGAGAACGCCGGGCGACGATGGGGGAAGTGTGTCCAGGCACCCGAATTGAGCGGCCAAGGGACGACTCGGCCGTCGAAAGCCCGTCCGGCCGGGCCGGCGGACAGTTCATGGTTCTCCGGTCCGGCGTGTTCGGTTACAATCGGGGCCGACTTGGGAGCCATATGGGGATTGTCGGCTTGGAAATCGAGGTCCTGGTGGGAATTGGGTTTACTGGATGCGATCCAGCCGTAAAGGTCCCCGCGCACGAACCAGGGTGAGGCGGGCACGCACGGAGGTGAAAGCATGGATGCGCAGCAGGCTGACGTAAGAAAAAGGCTGAGGCCTTACCTCCGGTTCATCGTAATCAGCGTTGTCCTTTGGACTGCCTTTCTTGCGGGCTCCCTGGCCTGGAACATTCACAGGGAAGGGCAACACAGCCGTGTGCTGGCGACAAACGACGCCCGCGCCAGCTTCACCCGGGAAAATGCCTTCAGTTTCTGGGCGGATTCCCATGGCGAGGTGGCCCCACTGATAAACCGGAAGCCTTCTCCCTCCACCGGCGAGAGCGTGCCCCTGATGAACCCGAACTTCATCTTGCGCCAAGTCAAGGGCAAAAATTCTGAAGTCCAGAGCATAAAAGGCAAGATCACCAGCTTCAAACTGTTCAATCCCGAGAACGCGCCCGACGCCTGGGAGACTGAGGCCCTTAAAGCCTTTGAACGGGGGGAAGAGGAGGTTCTCGGGTTTGGCGAGATCGACGGCACGATGCACCTGCGCGCGATGCGCCCCCTCTTTATCGAAGAAATCTGCCTGACATGTCACGGCCAACAGGGATACAAGGTGGGAGACATCCGCGGGGGCGTTGCGGTGTACGTCCCCATGGGTATCTATCTGGCGGAAGAGCAGCGTAGCATCAACACCCAGTTCGTCTTCCACGGCTCCATCTGGATCCTGGGCATCACCTCGATCCTTGCCGTTGGTTGGCGGAATCGCCAGTCCGCGCAGGAGCGCATACTGGCGGAAAACGAAATCCACGCCATGAACGTCGAAATCAGGAAAAGTCGGGAACAGCTAAGACTGATCCTGGACTCCACCGGGGAAGCGATATACGGCGTCGATCTGGAAGGGTCCTGCACGTTCTGCAACCCGGCCTGCCTGAAAATCCTGGGGTACGAAGACGAGGAAGACCTTCTGGGAAAAACCGTGCACGACATGATGCACCATTCCCATGCAGACGGATCGCCCTACCCCAAAACCGAATGCCATATTTACAGGGCATTCAGAAAAGGCGACGGCACTCAAATGGATGACGAGGTCTTCTGGCGCAGGGACGGCACCAGTTTTCGGGTCGAGTACCATTCGGTTCCCATTACCAAGGACGGCAACCCCATCGGCGCCGTAGTCGCATTCCAGGACATCACCAAGCGTAAGCAGGCCGAGGAGGAACTGGCCACGAAGACAGAGGAGTTGGAGCGTTCCAACAATGAACTTCAGCATTTCGCCTATGTGGTCTCGCACGACCTTCAGGAACCCCTGCGCATGGTTTCCAGCTACATGGGGCTTCTGGAGGGCCGGTACAGTGGGCAGCTCGACAAAAACGCCGACGAGTACATCGGCTTTGCGGTCGATGGTGCCAAGCGTATGAACCAGTTGATCAAAGACCTCCTGGATTATTCGCGGGTCCAAACCAGCGGCGGAGAATTGGTGCCCGTCAATGCCGGCGAGGTCATGGAGGGCGCGGTTGTCAATCTTCGGGCCGCCATCAGCGAGAGCGGGGCAGAGGTGACGTCGGGTGACTTGCCGCAGGTCATGGGGGATTTTGGCCAGTTGGTCCGCCTCCTTCAAAATCTGGTTGGCAATGCCATCAAATACCGTTCCGACGATCAACGGCCCAAAGTGGGCATCGACGCCAAGCGCGAGGGCGACATGTGGGTATTCTCGGTAGCCGATAACGGCATCGGCATTGAAGCGGAGAACTTCGAAAAGATATTCCTGGTTTTCAAACGCCTTCATGGTCTCCGCCAATACGAGGGTACGGGCATCGGATTGGCGGTGAGCAAACGGATCGTTGAACGGCACAACGGCCACATATGGCTGGAATCGAAACCGGGCAAAGGCAGCACGTTCTTCTTCACCCTGCGAGCCGATATGGGAGATGCCTGAGGACGCCCACTTCTATCGAAGCCGTCCCTTTACACTCCCGCCACCGAAGGAACCGACTTCGTCGCAGCGGCGTTGCGTTTGCCGTGTGTCAGCCGGTGTTGGGGGCGGCAACGCCATGGTCGGCTTACTGGTTGTATGCTATGAATTAGAGTACGATCGGAATAATCCGGGTCGTTTCGTGACGCGGTTTATTCCGTGAATCGTCCTCTACATCAATATGACAGGGTGGGTTCATACGAGAATTCGGCGCCACGAAGGAGCCAAGGAAAGACCTTCAGATACTTTGAATAAGGGTGTGTAATGACTTTTCGGAAATTTCGGCGTCGCGCCTTTCTAGCCGTTCGTGACGGCTTTCTTGCCTGCCTTTTAATTCCGATCGGGTTCGGGGCCATTAATGGTGCCTTGGATGCAGGGGCTTACCTCTTGGCCCTTGCGCTGGAAGGTTTTAACTTCTCTGCAGCACACGCCCGTTGGGGCATGATGACCCACACAGAGTGGCAATGGCTGGCCCCCCCTGCATCCTACAAGAACGCTTTCTTGTTTAGCGCTATCATTGGGGCCGGTATGTTCATATGGCGGGCTTTCGGTGGCGGCCGGGGTAACAGCTGAGCCAAAAATCGCGCTGGAGCTTGATCGCCCATTTCTTTTTCAGATGCCTGAACGGGCACCTGGGGGCAAGCCCTTTAATAAGGCCTGAGGCACACGCGCTCCGACAAAACAGCCCTCTCGTTCATGGCCATGCCGCACCCTGTGCGGCGCCGATGCGATGATATGTATGGGATGTATTACTCCCCACTTTTATTTCTATTTTTGGCTTTATAAAGGTCCTTATCTGCCCGGATGAAAAACGCGCTTAACGATTCATTGCGTGCGTACTCCCCGGTACCGGCGCTGACGGATAGGAGCGGGAACTCCGGTCGACAGGCTTCGTTGAATGCCTCGCAAAAGCGTCCCGCCTGTAATTTGGCCCCATCGCAAGGGGTGTTCGGCAGAAGAATGACAAATTCATCCCCCCCCCAGCGTGCGACCAAATCTACGTCGCGGCTGTTTTCTTTCAACATGTCGGCCAACATTCTCAGCGCCTTGTCACCTGCGATGTGCCCCTGGCTGTCATTGAGTTGTTTGAAGCGATCCAAATCCAGGATGATCAATGAGAACGGCTCCCGCCCATACCGTTTGAAACGCTGAATTTCCTCATTGAGAACGGTTTCGAAGTGGGCCCGGTTGGCCAACCCGGTCAGGTTGTCCGTCGTCGCCTGCCGTTCCAGGTAGTGTGTCTTCTCTTTCAGCAGGCCGATCAACTCCTCCATCTCCGTCACCTGACTGGTCAGGATGTCCGACCACTTGGCATAGGCCAGCGTGACCAGTTCGCGTTGGGAGATCATGCCCAGAAGATTTTCCTCGGAATCGTGGACAAAAATCCGCTTGAACCGCCAATGGCCGATGAAGTCGATGGCTTCCCGGATGGTGATATCGCTGGGAACCGATTTGAGCGGCGTGGACATGTAGACGGAGACGGGGCGGCGGATATCCTGCCTGTCCCTTATCACCTTCATGGCATCTTTGGTGGTGATGACGCCGACCGCTTTCTCGTCCTCTCCGACCACCAAGGCGTCACTTACGTTGTGCAATCGATCCAGGATATTAGCCAGCAGGTCATCGGCCTTGACCCACTGGATAACGTTCCTTGTGATGAGATCGCCGACCCGCTGCTGTTCGATCAGCACCCGTGGATCGATATTGGTGACGATATCCGTATAGGAAACGATGCCGAAGAGCCGTTCATGGTCGCCCATCACGCAAATATAGTCATCCTCGTCGGAAAAACGGTGCATCGCCTCCAGAATGTTTTCTTGTCTCGGAGCCTGGGGAACGTGTCGATAACGGATGTCCCGAATAGGACATGAGAAGTCAACCCCCTCCGTTTTCAGGCGGATGATGTCGGCATCGCTCAGGATACCGATGTCGTTGTTGTCGTCTTTTTCGATGATGATGTCCCGGATGTCGTGTTCCAGCATGCACTCAAGCGCCTCAAGGATAGATGCCTTGGAGGTCATGGTGACGACATGAGTGGTGGCGATCGTTTCAATAGTAGGAAAGAGCATGGTCTTCGACACCCTCCGGATTACGGATCGTTCCGGCCACGATTGTAACCGAAGAATCGGGGCCGGAGAACAATGGATCGTTCGCTGGTTCGGATTGGATATCTTGGCGGATTTTCGGCGGCACCGGCGCCGATACCCTTGCCGCCCATCGCGAAGCCGTCCGGCTCGCCCCGGCAACCCCCAGGGCTGGAACCGCCTCGGCCACCTGCTGATGCGGGCCGGCAATCTGAGCACCGCCGAAGGCGCCTACGGCAAGGTCCTGGCCCTCGGCGAAAAGACCGGCGACAAGGGTTTGATCGCCGCCGCATACACCAGGATCTCGGAAAGAACACCGTCCCCGTTATTTTTGCAGCGTAGCAGCAGCCTGGATAGCGGATGACAAGGCCGCTTCCAGGTTGGAGATCAGTTCCGGGATTTCCTTCGTGAGCCCGTCATCAAGGCCACATTCAAGGGCTCCGGCCTTCTCGAATACGTCATTTGCCCCAAGATTGCCGGCTGCGCCCTTTAGCGTATGGGCCAGGCGTTTGGCGTCTTGGTGCTCTCCCGACTCGATCATTCGGTTTAAGGTGGGGATCAAGTCGTTGTACTCGTCGTGGAAATAAAGGATCAGTTCGCCAAGAAACTTTCTGTTCCCGCTGACCCGTTCCAAGGCCGCTTCGATATCGAAGGGAGGCAGGATGCCGGGAAGAACCTCATCGCCGGCCCGTAAGGGCGCTGTTTCCTGCGTTGCTGCCGATGGGCGGTCGGTCCTGGGCTTGATCCGTTTAAGCAGGGTGGCGAACAAGGTTTCCGGCTCGACGGGTTTGGCCACATGGTCGCACATTCCCGCGTCAATGCATTTCTGGCGTTCCGCCTCCATCGCATGGGCTGTCATGGCGATAATCGGAAGCTCTGTCTCGCCGAGATCTTGGCGGATTGTCCTGGTTGCCTCATAGCCGTCCATATCTGGCATCTGTAGATCCATCAGAACCCCGTCGAAAGCGTTGTCCTTGGTGCGCGTGCGCACCATCTCAACCGCTTCGCGGCCGGTCCCGGCGATCTCCACAACCAACCCCACCCCTTCAAGGAGTTCGGTCGCCACCAACTGGTTGATCTTATTGTCCTCGACCAAGAGGATCCGTGCCCCGTCGAGGAACTGTTGGACTTCCGCTTCACATTCCCCGGCCTGCCAAGCCTGGGGCCGCGCGATTTCGTTCCCGAATGCGGCCATGATGCTGTCGAGCAGGGCGGTCGGATTCACGGGTTTGACAAGGAAGCCGTCCATCCCCGCTTCATATGCCTGTTCCCGCACCGCTTCCCTTCCATGGGCGGTAACCATGACAACCACCGGCATCTGGCCCAGATCGGCATCGTTCTTAATGATTCTGGTGGTCTCGATGCCATCCATATCGGGCATCTGCCGGTCCATGAGAATCAGCTTATAGGGTACGGCTCCGGGGGTATTGCCGTTCAACTTCAGTTCGGCGAGCGCGGCGATTCCGGAATTCACCGTGGTGACTCTGAACGACATGGCCTCCAGGGTTTCCCGGAGGGTTCTCCGGGAAATCTTGTTGTCATCCACCACCAGGACATTCGCTCCGCGAATATCGGTCGAAAGGGCAACCGGGACCATCCGGTAGGCGGCAGCCGGTTTGGCGAACGGGGCGAAAAAGGTAAAGGTGGCGCCCTCGCCCGGGACGCTCTCGACGGAGAGGTCGCCGCCCATGAGGTTCACCAGTTGCTTGCAAATCGTCAGGCCCAGCCCGGTGCCGCCGTACTTCCGGGTGGTCGAACTGTCAGCCTGGCTGAAACTCTGAAACACGTTGGACATCTGTTCTTCGGTAAGCCCGATGCCGCTGTCCTGTACGGAAAATTCCAGATTTACCCGGTCTTCGGTTTCTTCCAGCAACCTTGTGCTGACGATGATCTCGCCGGATTCGGTGAACTTGATCGCGTTGTTCGCCAGATTGACGAGGACCTGCCCAAGGCGCAGGGGGTCTCCGTTCAAGCGGCACGGAATGTCCAACGGCGTCGAGAAGATGAGCTCGATGTCTTTTTCCTCGGCCTTGACGCCGACCATATGGGAAAGGTTCTCCAAGATCTCATACGGGTCGAAATCGATGCTCTCCAGCGTCATCTTGCCGGCTTCGATCTTGGAGAAGTCCAGGATGCTGTTGATGATGCCGAGAAGGTTCTCGCCCGCCAATTTGGTCTTATTGACGTAATCGCGTTGCCGGTTGTTCAGTTCCGTCTTAAGGGCCAGATGGCTTAGGCCGATGACGGCGTTCAGGGGGGTCCGCAACTCATGGCTCATATGGGCGACAAACAAGGATTTCGCCTCGCTGGCCTTGGTCGCCTTGTCCCGTTCCATCTCCAGGTCCCGCAACGCGCTTTCGAGACGTTCCTGTTTGTCGGCCAATTCGCTTCCTTGCCGTAGAATATTGGCCTCGACTATCGAAAGTTCGTCCTCCCTTTTCGGCCTCTTATACTCCGGCACCGGCGAACCATGAGTGATGGCGCTCAGGGTTTCCTGGATCCCGGTAATTCGGGTTATCAAACGACTGATGAAAAGGTAGATGAACAGAGTCGACGCAATCAGGGTCAAGCCAAAGACGGTGGCCAGAACCACTTGCGCCTGCGAGAAGGCCTCGGTCGTCAGGCTCATCCTCTCTCTTACTTCGACAATCCCAATGACCTCGCCGTGAATCGACGATAATGGATAACGGTAGATCGCCAGATCGTCCGAATCCTTGAATTCCTTGCCTTGAAAATCGGCCTGGTTCGTGCGGATCAGGGTCACGGATTCCACGCCGGCGGATTTCTGGAACTCCTCGCCGATCTTATTGACGTCAACGCCTTGGGCAACGATGTTGTAGGGGGTTCGCGGCCCACCGAAAAAAGGCGTCGCCGTGATGAGCAGGAGCTGGCCCTCATGGGACCACTCGAATCCGGTTTGCTCCTGTCGTGTCTTTGCCACCTGACCGAGAAGCCGGGCTTGATAGAGCACAGTGTTCCACTGTTCTTCCCCGCTGCCTTTATGGTGGTCTATCCAGAACAATATCTCGCCATCCGGAATTTCCGGAGTCCAGAAGAACAGTACGGACACGGTGCCGGACAGCTGGTTCCAGACGTTCTCGACGTTCTCGCCTATACCTGCCTGGTCCCGTTTCTTCAGCGCCTTGATCAGCTTCTTATTTTGCCGGACGATATTGGCGTTCTGGGCCATTGCCCTCGATTTCTCGTGAACCAATGATGTCCACAATTTTTTGTAAAAGCTCCAGTTGGCATCCTGCGTAACGGAAATGTTTCTTCCTTCGAGCCACAGAAGCGACGCAAGGAACGTCGCCGCGATTACCGCAATCAGCAACGCGCCAACAAGCCCCAACTTTGTCCGTAATCTTCTGTGGTCTCGAATCATGATGGATGGGCCCGGTTATTCCATCGGATATCCTTTTGATTTCCAGTCATTCATGCCGAGCCGATACCAAAAGATCTTGGTGAACCCCATCCGTTCCAGGGCCATGGCCGCCTTGACGCTACGCCAGCAATGGATGCCGTTACAGAAAACAACAACATTGCCCTCCCGCGGGGCGTCGAAAACCGTTTGGCAGGCAAAAAGATCGGCAACGGCCCCCTCGACTTCGGCTTCGTCGTCGAGCGCCCTTCCCGAGGTGATGGGGCAATTAACCGACGTTGGAATGGTGGCAACATTGAAATCCGCAGCTTTGCGGGAATCCACAAGGAAAGCTTCGTCGTTCTCTATGAAAAACAATATGGAACGGCCATCGATCGTTTCGATTCCCGGCAGGTCGCCGGGCACTTCGGCTTTCTCTTCACCGGCACCGACCGTATCGATCAGGGCAACGCTGAAGATAGCAAAACAGGCAAGCGCCAGCAACAGACGCCCTGCCTTCCCGGCTCGCCTTAATGAGTTCATCTGCATTGCACTCATGGGAACCATGTTTCTTCCGATATCTACTTGCAATTCCGTTCTTGCAAGGCCTTGTCGATCCGTTTGCTGATCTCGGATGGCGAAATCGGCTTGGTGAAGTAGCCTTCCGCACCAAAATCAAAGGCTTTCTCGGCATCGCTCATTTTGCCCCTGCCCGTCAGCATGTAGATGGGAATGTGCTTGGTTTTGTAATCATCCTTCAGGGCCTTGAGGACCTTCAAGCCGCTCATTTTCGGCATCACCCAATCCAACAGAATGATATCCGGAAGCATCTTGCGGGCTATCTTGAGGCCGGCCATGCCGTCCTCGGCGAGAAAAACGTTGTGGCCGTCCTCGTCGCCCAGTCGAAACTTCAACATACTCCTGGCGATTGGATCGTCGTCGACGATCAAGATTTCAGCCATAAACCAACATTCCCTGGATAGCCTCCAAATCCGTCGTCAATGGTAGCCGAACAGCCCCCTCTTTAGGAACCACTCAATTTGAGCCGGTCCCACCTCATTCGGGCACACCTCGCCCGGTATTTCCCAGATGGATCCCGGGTTCGATCCCTGTGGCGGTCGAAAGGGCGGCCCCCTCTCCCGGCGGTTCTCTTTTCGCCTGTCGGCACGGAAATTCGTAAGACGCGCGGATCGTGAGAAATCGAAGCCGCGTCACGAAGTGGCCCAGATCATTCCGATCATGCTTGTCTTATGATGAAGGTGTCCAATAGCGGTAAGCTGAAGGACGGCAGCGGCACGGGGCAAGCACCGATACGACCGGCGTTGCAATCAGAAGGAGAAACAAAGATTGGACCAAGGCGTTCCCTTTTCCATTTGCAATGCCTACGTCTCTACTCAACGAGACGCTCGTGCCTCCCTTCCAATGAGTGTAGGAAAGATATAATTCGCCGGATATCCTCGCCGGAAATGGCGAGACCCAATTGATAGCGCGCCATGATCGATACGGCTTCTTCCAAGGTTTCGGCGCTGCCGTCGTGGAAATAGGGTGCCGTATGCCGCACCACGCGGAGACTCGGGACCTTGAAGACATGACGGTCGGCTTCCTGGCCGGTAACATTGTAACGGCCCAGGTCGTCCGGTGTGATTTCTCCGCCGCGGTCAGCAAAGTAGTCCGCCACGGCACCCATGCGGTGGAATACATTGCCCCCAACATTCACTCCCTGATGGCAGACCACGCAGCCGTACGACCGGAACAGCCCGTAGCCCTCTTTCTGTTCCTCTGTGATGGCCTGCCTCTCGCCCTGCAGGTAACGGTCGAACGGGGAATCCGGGGTGGTAAGGGAACGCTCGAAAGTAGCGATGGCATCGACGATGGTTTCGCCGCTGATGTTCCCGTCATAGATTCGACCGAAAGCCGCGACGTATTCCGGGTCCTTTTTCAGCTTGCCGATCACCTGGGGCCAGTCGGAACCCATCTCCAGCGGATTGTGGACCGGCTCTGCCGCCTGCTCCTCCAACGTCGCGGCCCGACCGTCCCAGAACTGGGCAACGTTGAACCCCGCATTGTAGACGGTCGGTGCGTTAATGCCCCCCTTCTTGCCGCCGATGCCCACCGACCGGGCCAACCCGTCGCCGCCGCCGGTGGCGAGGTCATGGCAATTGGCGCAGCTAACCGCATCGTCGCCGGAAAGGCGTGGGTCGTGGAACAGCTTGTCACCAAGGAGAACCTTACGCTTGTCCAGGCCGCTGTTTACGGAAATCGGTTGGATGGGGGCCGAAGCCTTTTCTCCGTTCGAGGGTAGGGTCCCGGCGAAAGAGGGGCCGCAAAGCCATGCAAGAACTACGGCGGTCGAGCCGAGAAACCGGGTCCAGGCCATGATGGTTTTCATAATTGGCAACTCCCCCTGAGGAAAAATTACAACACCCTGAAATTCCTAGTTTATTATTGTAGAAATCGTTCATTCCGTGCGCAACACCCTTCTTCCACTGAACCTCCGGACCGAGACCGGCTTGGCGGTCAACGGCTCGTGAACGGCACAAGGTGACCTTGAAAGGTTTGCGCCAAGCGCACGACCATGCACATGACATTATTTAAGTAGCGGCCCATGGAAACCGCAACAGAACGCACCACGGCATCGATGACGCCGACGGAAAATAAAACATTGGAAGCCGACGCCCGGCGGGACTACCTTGTACATCGGATCCTCGGACGGCGACGATACCGGACCTACAGAATGGCCCTCGGCACGTAAGGAAATGACATGACAAAATTTGTTCTCGCCACCTGCATCGCGCTTACGATGTCATTGCCATACGGAGATGCCATCGCGGGAGAACCGGCCGACAAGACCTATTTCGCCTGCCGCCTGATGCATGACCTGGAGCTGAAGGGCGCCAAGGACAACAAAGGCGACCCGGTGCCCGTGGCCCAGAACGGTCGGTGCACGTTGACCGAAGACGCTCCGGGCGCAAAGAGCGGTGATGTCGTCGACTTCAACGTTTGCACCCGTTTTAACGACGGGAAGCTCTCTGCTCAGTTCCAGGTGGAGAAATTCGACAATTGCCCCGGCACGGCCAAGGGCCCATCCCTGGGCCCAGGCGCCGTTTTCAGTGCGGGTGACACGATCCACCTCAACTACTGACGAAACGCAAGGTGACCACAAGGCGGGGGGCTTCTCGATCCAGGTAAGGGAATTCCTTGCCTGGAAATTCCCCGAGACAGGGGAGAGAGAATAGGGGGCACCTCAAACCTCTTGAATTCATTTATTCTCGAAACCGGGAAGCGGCAAGGTTTCCGGTATCTTTTCAGCGAAGGGATCTTCCTCTACCCGGGGTTCGCGATCATGCTCTCGCTTATAGAGAGCCCGGAGTTCATCCGAAGCCACGTAATACCGCCAGCGCCGTTCGCCTTTGGGGACCAAAAGCCCCTCATCGGCCAAATGCTTCAGGTCGCGGCTTGCAATCCAGCCCGGACGCCACCGCCCGCTACTTCGGCACCACGCCGGAACTCCGGCTCAACATGCAGCGGGATTTCGATCTGGAGAACACCGAGATCGAGTCCGGCGAGCGGATCGCCACCGCTGTTCAGCCCCGGCAGGCGGCATAACATAAGGCGCCTCCTTCGGTTTGAGTTGGATAAAACGCTTGGGTCCAAGTTTGCAATGCTACCCGGATGGAATTGGGATCGGAGGACTGCGGGATGAGTTCAGTTAAAGACCATTACGACACCATTCTGGCGGCGAACTACTCATGGATGGTTGGCGACTTCGACAGCAAGGTCGAGGAACAGAGGGCCCTGCTGGAAGACTTGGGTCTGGAGGCCACGGGCGGCACGGTCGCCGTCGATCTCGGATGCGGACCGGGGTCTCAATCGTTCGCCCTGACGGCTTTGGGATACGAGGTCGTGTCCATCGACAGTAGCCAGACCCTGCTAGCTGAGCTCAACGAACGATCCAAAGGGCAGCCGATCAGGGCCGTCGAAGCCAATATCTTGGATTCCCATCGCATGTGCGTAAGCCGGTCGACCTGATTGTTTGCATGGGCGACACGCTTCCACATTTGCCGTCGGTTGATGACGTCACGGCCTTGTTCGCTGGTTGTGCCGAAGCTGTGGCGCCGGATGGCCGCTTGGTTCTCACGTTCCGCGATCTCCGGCACGAACTGACCGGCCTTGATCGGTTTATCCCAGTACGGAGTTCATCGGACAAAGTGATGATCTGTTTCCTGGAATACGAAGAGGAAACCGTGAAGGTCCATGATCTGATCTATTTCCGGGAGGACGACGGGTGGCGGCTGGAAAAAGGCGTGTATCCAAAACTACGCTTGTCGTCAGACAAAGTCGCCCAACTTTTAGCGGAAGCCGGGTTTCATGTCCGACACAGTTCAAAAAACAGTGGGATGATCACGATTCTCGCCGAAGAGCCGCCCCTTCGGTAACCGAACCCCCTATCGGAGGATTATCACAAAGATCGAAAACGATGAGTTCGGATGACCGCCACGGGCAGTCCACGCACACGGCGGCGCCATCTCTTCGCCCACCCCACCCGGGGCTTTTCTTTTGCCGAAGACGTTGATATATTCACAACATGACATTGAACGATAAACAACAGCGATTCGTCGAGGAGTACCTGGTGGACCTCAACGCGACCCAGGCGACCATCCGCGCCGGGTACAGCGAAAGGACGGCCTGTTCCCAGGGGTCCCGTCTTTTGAAATATGCCGGGGTTGCCGCAGCGGTGGCGGCGGCGCGAGCCAAGCGTTCGAAACGCACCAAAATCACCCAGGACATGGTGCTGAACGAACTGGCGCGCATCGGCTTCGCCAACATGCTGGATTACGTGACGGTCCAGGATGACGGGTCGGTCGTCGTCGATCTTACGGACCTGGACCGGGGCCGGGCGGCGGCGATCCGGGAAATGGTGGTCGACGAATACACCGAGGGGCGGGGCGACGGCGCCCGCGACGTCAAACGCATCAAGTTCAAGCTGAACGACAAGCGCGCCGCCCTGGTCGACATCGCGCGCCATCTCGGCATGTTCACCGACAAGATCGAAGTCTCGGGCAAGGTGGATGCGGTGAACATCCTGCTTGAGGGCCGCAAGAGAAATGCTGAGCGCGGATAACCTCGGCGATCACGCCATAGAGAAGTTCCACGTCTTCTGCGAAGACCGTGGTATCGACGTTCCCGGCGCGGCCGAGTTCGACGAGTTCGTCTCGGCGAGCCTGAGCGACTATTACGCCGACCCTTTCGGATACGTCATGTTTGCCTTCCCGTGGGGCAAGGGGCAGCTCGTGGGCCGCGACGGTCCCGACGATTGGCAGCGCGGTTTTCTCGATCAACTGGGGGGCGCGGTCAAAAAACGCGGCTTCGACGGCATCCATGCCGTCGAGCCGATCCGCTTCTCGACCGCCTCGGGCCACGGCATCGGCAAGTCGGCCCTCACCGCCTGGCTGATCAAGTGGATCATGGACACCCGGCCCTTCGCCAAGGGCGTGGTGACCGCCAACACCGCGCCCCAACTGCGCACCAAAACCTGGGCCGAACTGGGCAAGTGGCACAAGATGAGCGTCACGGCCGGCCGGTTCAAATACAATTCCGGCCAGGGCAACATGAGCCTGGCCCAGGTCGACCATGTGGAGACCTGGCGCTGCGACGCCCAGACCTGCCGGGAAGAAAACTCGGAATCCTTCGCCGGCCTGCATGCCGCCAACTCGACACCCTTTTACATCTTCGACGAGGCCTCGGCGGTGCCGGACAAGATTTACGAGGTCCGCGAGGGCGGTACCACCGACGGCGAGCCGATGACCTTTGACTTCGGCAACCCGACCCGCAACACGGGCGCCTTCTTCCGGGCCCACAACCGGTTGAAACACCGCTACATCACGCGGCGCATCGACAGCCGCACGGTCAAGATCACCAACAAGACCCTGATCCGGCAATGGGTCGACGACTACGGCGAGGACAGCGACTTCGTGCGCGTCCGGGTGCGCGGTATGTTCCCCCGCGCCGGGTCCATGCAGTTCATCCCGTCGGACACGGTGGCCGAGGCGATCAAGCGCAGCCGCCCGCTTTACGACCACCGCACGCCCATCATCCTCGGCGTCGACGTGGCGCGCTTCGGGGACGACCGGTCGGTGCTCTATCCCCGCATCGGTCGCGACGCCCGGGGGATCCAGCCGATCAAGTTCCGCGAGATCGACACCGTCGAGTTGGCCAACCGCGCGGCATCCTGGGCGCGGGAGCACCAGGCCGACGCCATCGTCGTCGACGGCGGGGGCGTCGGCGGCGGCGTGGTCGATCTGCTCAGGCGGCTCGATACCGGACTGGCCGATGTCTACGAGGTGCAGTTCGGCGGCAAGGCCGACGGCGGCGCGCTCTATCTCACCGGCAACGAGGGCGAGAAATACAGCAACAAGGCGGCGGAAATCTGGGCGGCTATGCGGTCCTGGATCAAATCGGGCGGCGTGCTGCCGGACGATCCCGAGATGATCGACGAGTTGACGGCCCGCGAATACGGCTACCGCAACGACGAGATGATGATCCAGTTGGAAAGCAAGCGGGACATGAAAAAACGCGGCCTGGCCTCGCCGGACATCGCCGACGCCCTGGCCCTCACCTTTGCCTACCACGTGGAGCGCAAGGACCATGGAGGACATGGCTTCGGCACCAACCCCAACGGCAACTGCGAATCCGATTTCGATCCCTATGCGTGAGAGCGGCGGCGGAAGCGCATGGCCATCAGGTCGAAATAGCGTAGGGAACCATCTTTCCCCCGCCGTATGCGCCGGCCGCGTACCGGTGTCTCGGCCGCACTCGCGCTTTATCGGCTATTTCCCCCCCGTAACCACGTCGGACAGGATGTCGAGAATTGTCCCGGTGGCCTTTTCGATCAGGACGACATCATTATCAACGATGGGGCGGAAGACCCGAGCCGCCTCTGATTCCGCCCTTTCTCGGACCCGGAGCGCACACGCTGGAAGCCTTTTGCCGACCTTGGTGTTGAGATTTTTGAAACTTTTTGCGTTATTGTGTTGCAAGCCCGTTAATTTGATGGCACAGTTGGTTGAGATTAAATCAACGGAGTTCGTTATCATGTGTATGGGCGCCTCTCCTCCTTCCCCTCCCCCTCCCCCCCCTCCTCCGCCAGAGCCGCCGAGGAAGGTAGACAGGGCCGTGCAGAAGGCGCGCGGCGACGAGAAAAAAGCAGCCCTCCTGGCGTCCGGTCGCGCCGGCACCATCCTGACCGGCGGGTCCAGCCTTCAAGATCGGCCCCGCACCGGCAAAAAAGACCTCTTGGGCAGTTAAGCGATGAAACCGCGTTACAGCTACGACGACGCGCGGAAGTACGCCGCGAGCTTGGGCCTGAATTGGCCGGAACACTGGGCTTCGGCCATCGACAAGGTGTTCGACAGGCTCGACTTGACCCAATCGCAGGCCGATCTGCTGCTGCGGGAACATATCTGGCGCGTCCGCTGGCTGTTCTCGCCGCAGCATTACTCCATTCAAAACCGGATCAAACTCGCGATCTGGTTCCTTTTCGGGAGGTTCAGATAGGTGACAAGCAAGAGAGAACCGTACATCAGGCGTCTTGAGGGCCTGCGCACCGAACGGCAGAGCTGGGTCCCCCACTGGCGCGAGCTGAGCGAGTTTATCCAGCCGCGTCGTGGCCGGTTCCTGTTGTCCGACCGCAACAAGGGCGGCAAACGCAACGGATCGATCATCAATTCCACGGGACGCGACGCGCTACGCACCCTGCGCTCCGGATTGATGTCGGGCATCACCAACCCGGCCCGTCCCTGGTTCCGCCTACGCACACCCGATCCGGAGATGATGGAATTCGGGCAGGTCAAGGCCTGGCTGGCCCAGGTGGAGAAGATCCTCTACGCCGTCTTCGCCGACAGCAATATCTACAACGTGATGCCCGTGGCCTATACCGAGTTGGGCCTGTTCGGCACCGCACCCATCATGCAGATGGACGACTTCGAATCGGTGGTCCGGTTCTACCCCTTTACGGCCGGCGAGTACTTCCTGGCGCAGAACGAAAAACTGCAGATCGATACGCTGTACCGCGAATACTCGATGACCATCGCCCAAGTGGTGGCCGAGTTCGACCTGGAGAACTGCTCTGCCAATGTCCAGAACCGGTATCAGGCCGGGGGCTACGACGAGTGGGTCGATATCATCCACGTCGTCGAACCGCGCACCGAGCGCGAGACGGGCAAACTGGATGCCAAGAACAAGGCCTGGGCCTCGATCTATTTCGAGAAGGACTGTTCCGAGGACACGCTGCTTCGCGAAAGCGGCTTCGACCGTTTCCCCATCTACGCCCCGCGTTGGGAAACCACCGGCACCGATGTCTACGGCATGTCGCCCGGCATGGACGCCCTGGGCGATATCAAGCAGCTCCAGACCGAGGAAAAGCAAAAAGGTCAGGGCATCGAGAAGATGATCAACCCACCCATGACCGGGCCGTCGTCCCTCAAGGGGCGGCCGGCGACCGTGCTGCCGGGCAAGGTCACCTATATCGACGTCCAGCAGGGCCAACAGGGATTCCAACCGGCCTATCAGGTCAACCTGCCGCTGCAATACCTCATTCAGGACATCGAGGCGGTGCAGCAGCGCATCAACCGCGCGTTCTATGCCGATCTGTTCGCCATGCTGATCACGTCCGACCGCCGCGACATGACGGCAACCGAGGTGGCGGCGCGCGAAGAGGAAAAGCTGATCATGCTGGGACCGGTGCTGTCCAGGATCAACGAGGACCTGCTGGACCCGCTGATCGACAATGTCTTCATCCGCGCGGCCGAGGCCGGAATCCTGCCGCCCCCGCCCCAGGAGATCCAGGGCACGGAGCTGGGCGTCGAATACATCTCGCTGCTGCACCAGGCGCAGCAGTTGGTCGGCGTCGGGTCCATCGAGCGGACGGCGGGCATGGTCGGCAATCTGGTCACCATGTTCCCCGAGGTCCGGCACAAGTTCGACGCCATGCAGGCGGTCGACGAATACGCCACCGCGCTCGGCACCCCGGCCAGGGTCATCCGTTCCAACGAGGAAGCCACCGAACGGGTGGCGGCCGAACAGCAGCAGGCGCAACAGGCCGAGCAGGCCCAACAGATGCTCGGCATGGCCAATCAGGGCGCGCAGGCGGCCAAGATGCTGTCCGAGACCGACGTGGATACCGATAGCGCTCTCAAAGCGCTGATGAGCAGCATGGGGGCAGCATGACCTACGACGCATCCGACACAACGCAGGCCGAAAAGGCCGAGGACAAGACGCAGACCCTCATCAACGATCTTACGGCGGTGCTGCAGACCGAGTCCGGCCGGCGCTGGATGTGGTCGCTGCTGGAACGCTGCCGGCTGTTTCAATCGAGTTTCGGCGCCAATGCGGCGATGACTTCGTTCAACGAGGGCATTCGCAACATTGGTCTCCAGGTCATGGCGGAAATCATGGACGCCGACCCGGAGTTGTTCACCACCATGATGTTGGAGAATCAAACAGATGTCTGACGACGAAACGATCATGACCGGGCAGGGCAACGAGGTCCCGGCTGAACGTGGAAGCGCAGCGGCGTCCGCTGATGCCGATGACGTAGCTCTTCGTTACGACGCCGACGAGGAATCCAAGTCCCGCAGGGACGACGATGAAGACGGCGAAAATAACGAGGAGAATTCCGGCCTTTCCGACATGGCTCTACCGGAAGAGATCAATCCCGACGACCCGCGCCTGGGCACGTTCCAGAGCCAGGCCGCCGAGATGGGTCTTTCCAGGAGTCAAGCGGAGGAAATCCTTGACCTTTATACCAAGGACTACCGGGAACGGGTAACGGCGGCAAACGAAACCCAACGGAGCGAAATCACGCAGGACCCCGTCTTTGGCGGCAACAGGTTGCAGGCGAGCATCGGCGCAGCCAATCAGGTCCTGGCGCGTTTTGGCGACAACGGGCTTCTCGGAGAACTGGATGCGGGCCTCGGCAACAGCCCCGGTCTATTCCGGCTTCTCAACCGTATGAGCAAGGCAATGTCCGACGACACGCTGGTTACGGGCAATGGCGCCCGTGTCCGCCGCAAGGACGCTGCCGAAACCCTTTATCCCAACAAGGAGTAACTGAACCATGGCCACTCTTGGCAATACCTACGTCGATCTGATCGACATCTACCGGCGGCAGGATCCGGACGGTTCCACTGCCACCGTCATCGAGCTGCTCAAGCAGCAAAATCCCATCCTGGACGATGCCGTTGCCATCGAATGCAACAAGGGCGGCGAGCATCTGCACACCATCCGCACCGGTCTGCCGGCCGTGACCTGGGGCAAGCTTTACAAAGGCATTCCCCAGTCCAAAAGCGCGACCCAGCAGGTAACGGACACCACCGGCTTTATCGAAGGCCTGTCGTCCATCGACGAGCGTGTCCTGAAACTGGCCAAGAACAAGGCCGCCGTGCGCCTCACCGAGGCCATGAGCTACCTGGAAGCGATGAACCAGGAAGCCGCGACCGGCTTGTTCTACCACGACATCGCCACCACGCCCGAGAAGTTCAAGGGCCTGTCCGCCCGCTACAACACCATCGGCGGCGGCGGTGGCGGCAATCAGGTCCTTGATGCCGGCGGCACCGGGTCCGACAACACGTCGATCTGGCTTGTCACCTGGGGCGACCGCTTTACCCATCTCCTCTACCCGCAAGGCACGCAAGCCGGCATTCAGCGCGAGGACATGGGGCGCCAGCGCGTCACCGACGAGGACAGCAATGCCTACTACGTCGAGGAAGAGAAGTTCACTTGGCACCTGGGCATGGCGGTCAAAGATTGGCGCTACAACGCCCGCATCGCCAACATCGACATCTCGGAAATGCAGGCAGGCAACGTCGACCTCTACAAGTACCTGCGCCAGGCTTTCTACAAGCTGCAGTCCCGCGTCCGCCGGGGCAACGCGTCGAGCGGTCGTCAAGCCATCTACTGCAACCGCGACGTTCTCGAAGCCCTGGACGCCCTGTCCGTCAACGCCGGTGCGTCCGACAGCTTCGTGCGCCTTTCGCCGCGCGAGATCGAGGGCGAGGAAGTGCTGACCTACCGCGGCATTCCGATCCGCGAGACGGACGCCATCGTCAACACCGAATCCCAGGTCGTCTGAACCTGAAAGAGAGGAGTAGTAAAATGATTTTCTCCAAGAACCTGACGTTCTCCGAGGATCAGGAGATCACGGCGAACACGGCCTCGACCAACGTCGTCGACCTGGGCGCGCCCGGCACCGTCCAAGGTGCCACCACCGCGCTCACCCGCGACATCGGTCCCGGCCGCCCCCTCAACCTGCTGATCCAGGTCACCGAGACGTTCGACAACCTGACCAGCCTTAAGGTCTCGATCCAGGTGGACGACAACGACTCGTTCTCCTCGGCCAAGACGGTTCAGGAAGTGGACGTCACCCTGGCCTCGCTGGCCGCGGGCTACAAGTTCCCAGTGAACTATGTCCCCCACGGCACGGACGAGCGCTACCTGCGGCTCTACTACACGGTAACCGGCACCACGCCGGGCGCCGGCAAGGTTACCGCGGGTATCACCCATGGTGCTCAGACCAGCTAAGAGGGCGGCATGAAAGTCAAGGCCACCGAACGCGGTTACTACGACGGCGAACTCCGTGAGCCCGGCGAAGTCTTCGACTTCGCTCCGGCCGAAAAACCGGCCGGATTCACGGGCGGTACCTGGAAGGGCGATAAGCCCGCTTCCTGGATGGAGACCGTCGCAGAAAGTACGGCCCCGCAGTTGAGGAAGAAGACTTCCGAAACCCCGGCGGTCAAGCCTTCGAAAAAGGCCGCCAAATAATCCGGTGGGGGGCATCACGCCCCCCACCTTCCCTCTTTCGCGGAGACAGTCATGGCTAGCGTTGTCGAAATCTGCAATCTCGCAATCATCAACCTCGGGCACGGGACGACGATCTCGGATTTTCCGCCGGGCGACATCAGCGACGAATCTACCCATTGCGAAGCCCTCTATGAACAGACGCGCGACGCGGTCCTGGCGGCGCACGACTGGAACTTCGCCAACAAGCGGATCGTGCTGGCCGGTCTCGGCTCGCCACCGTCCGATTACCTTTACCGGTATCAGTTCCCCACCGATTGCCTGACGGCGCGCCATCTGCTGGCGCCCGTCAAGGGCGCCGAGCCCGCTCCCTTCCGCGTGGCATCGAGCGAAGACAGGAGCGGCAACGACATCACCGTCATCTTGACCGACGTTAAGAACGCCGAGTTGTCCTACACGGCCAAGATCACCGATCCCAATCGATTCCCGCCGCTGTTCATCGATGCGCTGTCCTGGCTGCTGGCCGCGCGCCTGGCACCGGCGCTGACCAAGAAGAAGGAAAAGCACCACGAGTGCCTCAGCATCTACCAGAGCATCATTGCCGAGGCCCGGGCCGTGGACAGCGCCGAAGGGGAAGAAGACATCCCCCGCGAGGCCAAGTGGATCCAAGCGAGGCTCTGATGGTCTGGCTGATTCAATCCTCGTTTACCGGCGGCGAACTGGCCCCCAGCCTGCACGCCCGCGTCGATCTGGCCAAGTACGCCAACGGGCTCAAGCGGTGCCGGAACTTCATGGTCCATGCCCACGGCGGGGTTTCCAACCGTCCGGGCCTGAAATTCGTGGCCGAAGCCAAACACCGCGACAGGAAATCGCGTCTGATCGAATTCGCCTTCAACACCACCCAGACCTATGCGCTGGAATTCGGCGATCAGTACATGCGGGTGCACAAGGACGGCGGCCAGGTCATCGAGGACGCCATCGCCATCACGGGCGCGACCCATGCCAACCCGGTGGTGGTGAGCGCCGCCGGGCACGGCTACGCCGACGGCGACGAGGGCTATATCGCAGATGTCGGCGGCATGACCGAGATCAACCGCCGCAACTTCCGGGTGGCCAACGTCACAGCCGACACCCTGGAACTGCAGGACCTGGGCGGCAACGGCATCGACGGCACCCGGTACGGGACCTATACGCCGGACAGCGGCACCGTGTCCCGGGTCTATGAGATCGCGACCCCCTACCTTGAGGCCGAGATCCCCTACATCAAGTTCACCCAATCGGCCGACGTGCTGAGCCTCGTCCATCCGTCGCATGAGGTCCGCGAACTGAGCCGCACCGGACACGCGGCCTGGTCGCTGGATCTGGTGACCTTCGCGCCCAAGCAGGCGAGTCCGGTCAACGTGGCGGTCAACCCGAAATCCACCGGCAGCGAAACCTATCACTACAAGGTGACGGCGGTGGCGGAAGAAACCGGCGAGGAGTCCCTGGTCGGGTTCGGGCCGTCCAGCAACGTGAGCGGCGCGACCCAGGCCAACCCGGTCGTGGTGACCATCGGCTCGCACCCGATCAAGAAAAACGCCAAGGTGACCATGCGCAACGTCGGCGGCATGACGCAGCTCAACGACAACGAGTACATCGTCACGGCTGTGAGCGGCACCACCATCACGCTCGAGGTCAACGGTTCCGAGTTCACGGCCTACACCTCCGGCGGCACGGCCCAGGAAGAAAACGGCGTCACCATCAACAACGGAAACTCGGAGCCCGAAAACACCATTTCCTGGAACGCCGCGGCGAAGGCCGAGCAGTACAACGTCTATAAATATGAAAACGGACTTTACGGCTTCATCGGTTCGTCCGAGGAACTGGAATTCACCGACGACAACATCGAAGCCGACACCACCGACACGCCGCCCAAGGAACGCAACCCCTTCGACGTGCCGGACAGCTATCCCTCGACCGTGGCCTATCACGAACAGCGCCGCGTGTTCGCCGCCACCGACGACGACCCGCAAACGGTCTGGACGACCAAGACCGGCGCCTACAACAACATGACCACGTCGAGCCCGTCCAAGTCGGCAGACGCCATCACCTTCACCATCGCCTCCAACCAGGTCAACCGGGTCCGCCATATCATATCGTTGAACGACATGATCCTGCTGACCAGCGGCGGCGAATGGCGGGTCGACCCGGGCAGCAACTCGGACGCGCTGGCGTTCGATTCCTTGCGGGTCAAGCCGCAGGGATACCGGGGCGCGTCGGAGGTGGCGCCGCTGATCATCGGCAACACGGTCCTGTTCGTGCAGGAAAAGGGCGCCATCGTCCGCGACTTGGCCTATGCCCTGGAAAGCGACGGGTACACCGGCAACGACCTGTCCATCCTGTCCAACCACCTGTTCGAAGGCCTCACCATCGACGACTGGGCCTATGCGCAGGCGCCGCACTCCATCGTCTGGTGCGTGCGCTCCGACGGCATGCTGTTGGGGCTCACCTATATGCGCGAGCACGAGGTCTGGGGCTGGCACCGGCACGAAACGGACGGTCTTTTCGAAAGCGTCTGTTCGATCTCGGAAGGGCAGGAAGACGCCGCCTATGTCATCGTCAAACGCACCATCGGCGGCGTGACAAAACGCTGTATCGAGAGGTTCCACAACCGGTTCTTCGCCACCGTAAAGGACGCGTTCTTCGTCGACTCCGGGCTGACGCTGGACAACCCCATCGCCATCACCGGGGCCACCCAGGTCGACCCGGTCGTCGTCACCGCGCCGGCACACGGCTTCGCCAACGCCGACCTGGTCGATATCGACGGTGTCGAGGGGATGACGGACATCAACGCCACCCGCCAGACCATCGCCAACGTGACGGAGGACACCTTCGAGCTGATCAACACCGAATGGATCGCCACCGGCATCGACGGCGCGACCCGAACCAACCCCGTGAACATCACGGCCGCCGGCCATGGCCTTTCCGACGGCGACAAGATCGCCATCTTCAATGTCTCCGGCATGACAGAACTGAACGGCAGAAGTTTCACGCCGGCCAACATGGACGCCGATACCTTCGATCTGTTCAGCACCGATCGGATCGGCGACGGCATCACTCAGGCCACCCGGGCCAACCCGGTGGTGATCACCGCCGCCGGCCATGGTCTTTCCGACGGCGACACCATCGCCATCTTCGATGTCTCGGGCATGACCGAGTTGAACGGCAAAAGCTTCACCGTGGCCAACGCGGCCGCCGACACCATTGAACTGTCAGGCGTCGACGGCACGGGATACGCGACGTATCGGTCCGGCGGCGATATCCATACGGCCATCGACGGCACGGGCCATGGCGAATATACCTCGGGCGGTCGGATCCACAGGACCACCGACGGCACCGGGTATTCCGCCTATGTCTCAGGCGGCAAGGTGCGCGAACAGGTCACCACAATTTCCGGTCTTTGGCACCTGGAAGGGGCGACGCTGGTGGCGCTGGCCGACGGCAACGTGGTCCACGACCTGACGGTCGACAAAGGGACGGTGACCCTGCCGACACCGGCCGGCCGGGTGCATGTGGGTCTGCCTTACACCTGGGATCTTGAAACCCTCAACATCGATGTCGCGACCCCCTCCGGCACCCTGCAGGGACGCAAGAAAAGCACCGGTTCGCTGGTGGTCCGCGTGCACAACACGCGCGGCCTCTGGGTCGGCCCCGGCGAGGAGCGGCTCGGCGAATACAAGGACCGCGCCCTGGAAGCCTACGGCGACCCGATCGCGCTCAAGACCGGCGACATCTTCCCTACCCTGATCGGCGATTGGGACACGGACGGCCGGGTTTTCCTGCGTGGCGTCGATCCCCTGCCCGCCACCATCCTCGCCATCATCCAGGACGTGGAGTTCGGCGGATGACGCAAATCGACATCGTCCCCGCCACCCTGGACCACGCCAAGCGCATGGCACCCAACCTGCGCCAGGCGGATGTGGACGAGATCTTGGCCGCGTCGCGTTCCCGGCCGCTGGAGGCTTTGGAAAAAAGCCTGGAGTTCTCGCGCGAGGCCTGGACCGCCCTGGTGGACGGCGAGCCCGCCTGCATGTGGGGCGCCGGGCCGCTCGGCATATTCGGCGGGACCGGCGGCATCTGGCTGCTGGGCACCGACGTGATCGAGAAACATCCCAAAAAGTTCCTGATCGAAAGCCGCCGCTTTCTTGAAATCATTTCCACTGTCTACATCAAATTGTCCAACTACGTCGACGCCCGCAACACGGTCAGCCTGCGATGGCTCAAGTGGCTCGGGTTCGAGATTTCGGAGCCCGAGCCCTTCGGCGCCGAGGGCCTGCCCTTCCACAAGATCGAGATGAGGTTCCCAGATGTGTGAGTTGGTTTCCATTACCACCGCCGGAATCATGTCGGCATCTGCTGCGGCCGCAGCGGTGGAAGCCGGCACCGTAGCATTGATCCACACGGTCACCGTCATGGAAGTGGCCAGCGTGCTCGGCGCCGGCATGTCGGCCATGACGGCCTACAACCAATCCCAAGCCCAGCAGAACCAGTCCGCCTATCAGGCGGCCATGGCCCGCAACAATCAGATCTCCGCCAACTACGCCGCCGACTCAACCCGCAAGCAGGGCACGATCGAGGAGCAGCGCTACCGCATGAAGGTCGCGCAGCTCAAGGACAAGCAGAAAACCAGCCTCGCCGCCTCGGGCGTCGAAATCGACAGCGGCTCGCCACTCGACGTCCTGGCCGATACGGCCGAGATGGGCGAATGGGACGCCCAGATGATCCGCCACAACACATCGATGAAGGTCTGGGAGCACCAGGTGGCGGGCAACAACGCCGGGGCGCAGGCCGGGCTCTATTCCAACGCCTCGTCAAACCAATCCCCGCTGCTGGCCGGCACGACGACGCTGGTGAACGGCCTCGGCAGCGTGGCCGACAAATGGTACGCGCGAGCCTGAACACCCCAGGACGGACCTTATGGAACTCCGACCACCAAATGACACGAGGATTTAGCCGATGCCCACCGTCCCCACCCTTACCCCCGGTCAACTCAGCCCCGCCGCCATGCCACGTGACGTTTTGGACGGCATCGACGGCCTGCCCTTCCACAAGACCGAGATGAGGTTCCCAAATGTGTGATCCCACAGCCATCGTCGCAGTCCAGGCAATCGGCGTTGGCCTGTCGGCCATGTCGGCCTACAGCCAGTCCCAGGCCAAGCAGAACCAGTACGCCTATCAGGCGGCCATGGCCCGCAACAACCAGACCGCCGCCAACTACGCCGCCGACTCGACCCGCAAAAAGGGCAAGATCGTCGAACAGCAGCACCGCATCAGGGTCGGGCAACTGAAGGACAAGCAGAAAACCAGCCTCGCCGCCTCGGGCGTCGAGGTGGACAGCGGGTCGGCGCTCGACATCCTGGCCGACACGGCCGAGATGGGCGAATGGGACGCCCAGATGATCCGCCACAACACCATGATGAAGGTCTGGGAGCACCAGCTGGCGGCCAACAACGCCGGGGCGCAGGCCGGGCTCTATTCCAACGCCGCGTCAAACCAATCCCCGCTGCTGGCCGGCCTGACGACGTTGGTCAGCGGCGCCGGGAGCGTGGCCAGCAAATGGTACTCGCGAGGCGGGAGCTTTGGCGGCGGTTCCGGCGGTAGCGCCCCCATCCAGACCGGTTACAACCCAAACATAGCCTACGCTTAATACGAAACGAGGACTTAGCCCATGCCCACCGTTCCCACCTATAGTCCCGGCCAAATCGATCCCGAGGCTGCGCCCCGTGTGACCCAGGACCTCACGGCGCCCATCGATGCCTTCGGCGGCGGCGACGCCAATCACATGGCCAAGATCGCCAAGACCGTCACCGCCGTCGGCGAGTCCGCCGGCAACATCCACGCCGAGTACAAGAGGCGCGAGGACGAGCGCAACCTGCTGGAGATCGAGGATGA
>PIVK01000073.1 GCA_003354135.1 Rhodospirillales bacterium | reverse complement strand
CCGGATACATTAGAAGCACCCAATCAAACACAGGAGACGATGCCCCATGGTCAAGATCGCCCCCAGTATTCTGTCCGCCGACTTCGCCCGCCTGGGCGAGGAGGTGCGTGCCGTTGACGAGGCCGGAGCGGATTACATCCACATCGACGTGATGGACGGGCACTTCGTGCCCAATCTCACCTTCGGCCCGCCGATCATCAAGTGCATTCGTTCCTGGACCGAGCTGCCGTTCGACGTCCATCTGATGATCGATCCGGCGCAGCCCTTCCTTGAAGACTACGCCAAGGCCGGGGCCGACCTGATCACGGTCCACGCGGAGGCCGACGTGCATCTCGACAGGTCGCTCCAGTTCATCAAGAGCCTGGACAAAAAGGCAGGGGTGGCCCTCAATCCGGGGACCTCCGCGAACGTGCTCGAATACGTGATGGACCGCCTGGACCTGATCCTCATCATGTCGGTAAATCCGGGTTTCGGCGGCCAGAGCTTCATTCCCGCCTCGTTGGACAAGATCCGCAAGGTGCGTTCCATGATCGGCAGCCGTGACATCGAGCTCATGGTGGACGGGGGCGTCAACGCCAAGACCATCCAGAGTGTCGTCGATGCCGGGGCCTCGGCGGTGGTGGCGGGCAGCGCCGTCTTCTGCGGCGACGATTACCGCGCCACCATCGGCGAACTGCGTGGCGCCCTGAAATAGGCGCACCCCGCCCGGGCTGCCGTCACGGAGAAAGGAAAACCGTGGCGCCGTGCCGGGTGAGATTGAGAAAGAGCTGCCGGGGGGCGGAAGCCCCCCACGGTCAAATCCCCAGAACCCGCAGGGGCCTGGACGGGAGGATCTCGCGGCGTCTCTGCTGTCATCTAAAACAGCCATATATTCCTAATGCGCGTCAATCCGCCATGCAGGACAATACTCCCATGTTGAAGCATAACCACATCTGGTCGGCCCTTGACCGGCTGGCTCGGGAGCATGGTCTGTCCGTATCCGGCCTTGCCCGGAGGGCGGGGCTCGACCCGACGACCTTCAACAAGAGCAAGCGCACCACCCGTGATGGCAAGCTGCGCTGGCCGAGCACGGAAAGCCTGGCCAAGGTTCTCAATTCCACCGGGACGACGATCGGTGAATTCGTGGTCTTCATAGGCGAGGAGGACGCCGGCGGCGTCTATCGCAACGTTCCCTTGATCGGCTTGGCGCAGGCCGGGAACGAGGGTTGTTTCGACGACAGCGGCTATCCGGTGGGTGGAACGTGGGACGAGGTTCCCTTTCCCGACATCGGCGATCCCCATGCCTATGCTCTGGAGATCAGCGGCGACGGCATGGCCCCGGTCTACCGCGACGGCGATGTCATCGTCGTGGCCCCGTCGGCCAACATCCGCCGCGGGGACCGTGTGGTGATCAAGACCCGCGACGGCGAGGTCATGGTCAAGGAACTGCGCCGGCGTTCGGCCCGCAAGATCGACCTGCAATCCCTGAATCCCGAATACCCGGATCGAACACTCGAATTCGACGATCTTATGTGGTTGGGCCGCGTAATCTGGGCCAGTCAGTGACCGATTCCTGATATCTTTCGGACGGGGGCCAATCTGGGCGTCGTTTGTGGTATGCTTGCCTCAGCGACCGGAGGAGGCAGGATATGGGCAAGGCCAACGGCGGCGGGACGATCACTTGGGCGGACGGTACTTGGTTGCCCGGAAATCCGCCAGTCCTGGGGCCGCGCCATCATGCCATGTGGCTGTCCTCCATCGTCTTCGATGGAGCCCGCGCATTGCGGGGATGGGCGCCTGATCTCGACCGCCATTGCGCCCGCGTGGTGTCGTCCGCGCGCCACCTGGGGCTCGAGCCGGTTCTCTCGGGCGCCGAGATCGAAGAGATCGCATGGGACGGCATCGGCCGTTTCGCCGCCGACGCGGACCTCTACATCTGTCCGATGATGTATGCCGAAGAGGGCTTCATCTGCCCTGATCCCGCGAGCACCCGCTTCGTCATGACCGTTTTCGAGGCGGCGCTGCCGGCCCCCGGCGGCTTCAGCGCTTGTCTCAGCTCCTTTCGCCGTCCGGCGCCCGACATGGCACCGACCGAGGCCAAGGCCTCCTGCCTCTATCCCAATATCGCGCGCATCGGCCGCGAGGTGACGGCCAAGGGGTTTGATATGGGCGTGGTCTGCGACCCCGACGGCAACGTAGCCGAGTTCACCTATACCAACCTGTTTATGGTCAAGGACGGGATCGTTCATACCCCGGTTCCCAACGGCACGTTCCTCAACGGGATCACCCGCCAGAGGGTTATCGCCCTGCTCGGAGACGCCGGAACGGAGGTTATCGAGCGCACACTCGGCTTTGAGGAACTCCTGGAAGCCGACGAGGTATTCGCCACCGGCAACTATGCCAAGGTTCATCCTTGTACGCGCCTTGAAAACCGGACCTTCCAGGTGGGGCCGGTCTACGAACAAGCCCGGTCGCTCTATTTCGAATTTGACCGGTAGCCTTAATCATGAACCGCCAAGCCGGCATCGCGGGGGCATTACTCCCCGGTCTCGTCATTGTGGGCGCGGCCACTACTTTCGCAGGCCTTTTCGTCCTCAATCTCGGCAATGCCTGGGCCTATACGGACTCGGTTTCCGCGATCCTTTACCACTATGTTCTGCCGGCGGCGGCGGCGGTTGTTTTGCTCTCCGGATTCCTGTTGACCAGAGAGAACAGGCAGGTGCTGGCGATCTGCGTGGTCATGGTTGTGCCCGCCCTGTATGCCATGGAGGGCTATCTCTGGTACCGCTACTTCCACCGGCTTGATCCTGTGGGAGCGGACTTCGACCGTCGAAGCAAGCTCCAGGTGATTGCCGACCTGCGCCAGGAAGGTGCGCGGGCCTACCCATCCATGCGGGCCACGTCAATGTTGGCCGAGGACGAAAGCGGGGCCCTTGTTTCCGTCCTCGATACGGGCACTGGGAAAATCCTCCCCCTGGCCAACCTTCCCGGCCGCACCATCGTCGCCTGCAACGAAACCGGTCGGCGTATGGTCTTTGAGAGCGACGAGTTCGGATTCAACAACCCCCCGGGTCGTTGGGTGCCGGCCCCGGGCAAGATCGCCTTGGTCGGCGACTCGTTCACGGAAGGCGACTGCTTGCCCCGACAACACAACATCGCGGCCCATCTGAGCCGAAAATCCCTGGACGCGCTCAATCTGGGAACTTCTGGTTTTGGCCCATTGTCTCAACTGGCGTCCCTAAAGGAGTACCTGCCGACGATCCGTCCTGAAATTGTGCTTTGGATGTTCTTCGAAGGCAACGATGTCACCCGGGATCTGACCACCGAAAAGCGCTCTCCCATTCTGCGGAACTATCTCCGTCCCGAGTTTACCCAGGACCTTGTGGCGGGTCGGGAGGACATCATGCTTCTATTCGAACGTTATCTTGATGCCGAGATGGAAACAGCCGTAGCCCGGGTGTCTCACCCTTTCGAAGAAGTCCTCGACTTTCTGCAACTCTGGCGCCTACGCGAGACTTTTGGGCTCGATATGATCGGCCTGGGGGTTGTCGGTGACAATATTGACGGTAATCTCGCCCTTTTCGAAGAGGTCCTCGGAGAGGCCCGGCGCAGCGCGGAGAGTTGGGGCGGACAATTGGTCTTCGTCTATCTTCCCGACGGTCCGCGATACTTCGCATCCGCCCGTGATAGCCGAATTCGTGACCGGATCCGGGACCGGGTCCTCGCCATCGCGGAGAAGATTTATCTTCCGGTGATTGATGTCCACCCGGCCTTTTCAGCCCACCCCGACCCGAAAACGCTGTTTGTCTATGCCGGGTCGCACTACAACGCCGACGGCTACGCCCTGGCGGCGGATGCCGTCTTCAGGGGACTTCAGTCCTTGGCGAGGTCTTCGTCCGCCACTGCGCGGCGGATCAGCGCCACCGTTTCGTCGAGGCCGTAGAGCGCGATGAAAGACCCCATGCGCGGCCCCTGGCTTTGGCCGAGCAGGATCTCATAGAGCGCCTTGAACCAGGCTTTCAGATCCTCGAAGCAGGCGTGCCGCTTGCCGACCTCGTAGACCTCGGTCTGGATGTCGGCGGCTTCCGTTTCCTTGGGCAATTCCGCTAAAACACCGGCCAGGTCGCCGAGCGCCGCTTTCTCTTCGTCCGTCGCCGGGCGGTACCGCTTGGCCGGTTTGACGAAGTCCCGGTAGTAGGTGATGGCGTACTCCACCAGCTTGTCCAGAAGGGGCGCGTTCTCCGGGCCGACGTCGGGTTTGTAGCGACTGATGAAGTGCCACAGCACCGCCTTGTCCTCCGTATGGCAGACGCTGGCCAGGTTCAGAAGTAGGCCGTAGGTGACCCCCTTCTCGGCCTCTGGTGGACTGCCGGCATGGATGTGCCAGACCGGGTTGTCCAGCTTCTTCCTGTCCTCGGCCCCGGGGAAAGCCGCAAGGTGGCTCATGTAGTCATCGACGGCGCGCGGAATGACGTCAAAATAAAGCCGCTTGGCCGCCTTGGGCTTGCTGTACATGAAAAGCGCCAGGCTCTCCGGGGGGGCGTAGCGCAGCCATTCTTCGACCGCGAGGCCGTTGCCCTTGGACTTGGAGATTTTCTCCGCCTTTTCGTCCAGGAACAGCTCGTAGGTGAAGCCCACGGGCGGTTTCCCGCCGAGGATGCGGCAGACCTTGCCCGACAGTTTGACCGAATCGATCAGGTCCTTGCCCGACATCTCATAATCGACGCCGAGCCCGGTCCAGCGCATGGCCCAGTCGCATTTCCACTGCAGTTTGCAGTGCCCGCCGGTGACCGAAGTCTCGACACGCGACCCGTCCTCGTCTTCGTAGACGATGGTCCCGGCGTTGATGTCGCGCTCCACCACCGGAACCTGCAAAACCCGCCCGGTCTTCGGGCAGACCGGCAGGAATGGGCTGTAGGTTGCCCGCCGTTCGGGGCCAAGAGTCGGCAGAATGACGTTGATCACGGCGTCGTAGCGTTCCAGCACCTTGAGCAGAACCGCATCGAACCCGCCGGCCTTGTAACATTCCGTGGCGCTTTTGAACTCGTAATCGAAGCCGAAAATATCCAGGAACGCCTGCAGCCGGGCATTGTTGTGATGGCCGAAGCTCTCATGGGTGCCGAAGGGATCGGGAATGGCGGTCAGCGGCTTGCCCAGATGTTCGGCGATCATGTCCTTGTTGGGGATGTTGTCGGGGACCTTCCTGAGACCGTCCATGTCGTCGGAAAAGGCAAAGAGCCGGGTCGGGATCTCGGACAACAACGAGAAGGCGTTGCGCACCATCGACGTTCGCGCCACCTCGCCGAAGGTGCCGATATGCGGCAGTCCGGACGGGCCGTAGCCGGTTTCGAACAGGACGTACCCCTTGTCGGGCGCCGTGTTGCCGATATGTTTGAGAAGCGCGCGCGCTTCCGCAAACGGCCAGGCGTTCGAATGATGGGCATGTTCGGCGAGGTGTTGGTGCCGGGGTCCGAGTTTCTGCTGGGCCATCGCGGGCCTTCCTTTGAGTTCCGTTTGACGAGGAAGGCCCGAAACCTAGGTGCCGACAGCAATTCCGTCAACGCCCGTTACGCGCTTCCTGCTTCATCCCAGATGCAGGTGCGATTGCGGCCGGCCTTCTTGGCTGCATAGAGCGCCTGATCGGCCCGTTCGATCACGGCCTGGACGGTTTGGCTCGGATCGAGTTCGGTGATCCCGAATGAGGCCTTTACCTTGAGTGACGTGCCTCTCCCGATCTCGATCTCCAGCCGTGCGAGACCGGTGCGGAGACGGTCCACGGTCCGCCGTCCCTTGACCGGATCCGTGTTTGGCAGGAGCATGAGGAACTCCTCACCGCCATAGCGATAGATCTGGTCGTATTTTCGCAGGTGTTCCTGCAGGAACGACGCGGCCTCGCACAAAACGATATCTCCCGCTTGATGGCCATGGGTGTCGTTGACCTTTTTGAAATGGTCCAGATCGGCCAGGACGACACAGCCGATCTCTTCCATCCTTTTGATCCGTTCACGTTCCTGTTCCAGGCGTCGCAGCATGGCGTAACGGTTCGCCACTCCGGTCAACGGGTCCGTATAGCGCAGCATCTCGCGCGGCTGGATGAACATGGATCTGAGAGAATGCTTGAAAGCGTCCACCGCTGCGGCAAAATTTTGATACGGGTCCGCATAGATCTTTTCCTTCCGCGCCACCTTTACGGCCAGCTCCCGGGCCCGGGAATGCATCTTGCGGTGATGTTCACCCACGGTCGCGAAGAGGGGATGTTTTTTGAGATACGGATTGGCGCGCCGGTGATACCAGCGTCCGAATTCGCCGACCAAGTGGGAGTCCTCGCGCATGTCCAACTTTTCGGGTTTGGTCCGGCAGACCAGCGTGGTCTGGAACCGCTTCAGCCACCGGCGATGCGCGGCCAGCGCTTCTTCCAATTCCTCCACCACTTCGCGTGCTTCGGTGACGGTTAGCTGCAGGAAGGGGACGTTGTTTTCCATAAATTCCCCACGCCATCAAGCCCGTTTGCGCCAGGATGGCATCATTTCCGGTTTCGACAAGCCCTTTCGCGTTCAGACGATGAGGTTGTGGACCATCCCCCGCACAGCCGTTGGATCGTGGGGTGGAATGGAGTTTGAAACTTCCTTGACCGGACCGCAGCTTCCCCCTTGGCTCTTTCCAGGCCATGCCGTAGGGTCCCACCCCGTCCAACGGAAAACCAACGAACCATGACCGAGACAATCAAAGTCGTTTCCAGACCGGCTTTTGCCGCACGGGCCGGCGCTGTTTTGATCATCCAGGGCGAGGACGGCCCTGCCGTTTGCATGAAAGTCGAGCGCCGCGGGCTCGATTTCGTGCGCCATTACCTCGTTCCTCTCGACCCCCGGCCTGCGGACGGGGCGGGCCTGACCTATCTTGATCCCGAGGACGAAGTGATGACTTGCGCCGGCCAGTTTCGTTTCGTTCTCGGAGAGGCGGCCGGCGGGTCTCCGGGCGTGGGTGACGTGTTTACCAATTCCCGCGGCACGTTCCTGAAGGTGGCCGAACATGAACGGTTCGAAGGCCGGAAGCCCCTCGCTTACGCAGATCTGATGACCGGCGAGGTTCGGTCGCGCCAGGAAAAGGCCGTGAAGGCCGTCTATCCCGGCTGGTGGATCGATGGCGTAGTTCTCGACCATGACGGAAAGGCGACCCTGCAACAGATTCGGGAGGCTGCTGCCGGATCCTAAAGCGGATCGCGAGAAATCGAAGCTGCTTCGTGGCGCCGAGTTCTCGCGACCATCTCTAGAAGTCCAGGTTGGAATAGTGTTTGGCGGGCGGGGCGCCGGCGATGTAGTCCTTAAGCAGAGGGCGGAAACTCGGCCGGGACTTGACTCGGGCGTACCAGTCCTTTGCCGGTTCATGGTCGGCCCAGGGGGCGTCGCCAAG
>PIVK01000072.1 GCA_003354135.1 Rhodospirillales bacterium | reverse complement strand
CTGTACAATTTGCCAAGTTTGATTAACTGAGACTAGCGCTGTAGACATGGAAAGACCCTCGTTTTAGTGGTTCGTATCGCTAAGATGATATTAGCGTACTAAAACGAGGAGGGGATAATATTAGAGGTACTCAAGAATTAACATATAGCCGTTTCCGCCGGCAAGTCCGGGCCTACTGGCTGTGCCTGCCTCAAATCGATACCCGCCGCCGCCGCCGCTCCCCTTCTCGCCCACATAGGCCGGGTTATCTAAACTCGGGTAGAAATGCGCAGACCCCCGGCCTCCATCGGCCCAAAAAGAGGAACCCCCTCTCCCGCCTTGCAATCCTTGCTGATTTAATAAGTTAAAAGTCTCTCCGGGAAAATCGATACTCAACGATGTCTCTGAATTGTAGACGCTGCCGTTATCCCCTTGCATCCCGTCTATTAATACTTCGGCGGTGGAAACTTCCGGTTCTCCGCTCGACACAGGGGTGACTTTCCCCCCTCCTACTAGACCACCGTTAAACGTCGTAGAGCTAGATCCTACGCCGCCAAGACCGCCCGGCACTGTCACCCAAGGGGTGCCGCCGTCGGCTAATACCGTGTCTCCTCCGGGAGAACCAACACTGGCCACGCCTCCGGCGCCTCCGGCCCCGATAGTTACAGTTAGGGAAGCGACCCCCGATACGTCAATAAAAGATATTGCAGAGGCGCCCGCTCCCCCTCCACCGGCTGCGACCTCGGTAAATACAGCAGTGACCGATCCTCCTCCGCCGCCGCCCGCGGTGCTTATGACGAGAATTTTATTAACATCATCATTAAATTTTGTATAAGTACCGCCCGCCGTAAACGTTTGAACATTGGCTATCCCGCCGAGTCCAAGAGTAGCCTCTCCGATCGCGTCCCATACTCGGCGCGGGGTCATAACAGTGGAGCTTTCCGTTGTCGTGTCGTCCTTCGCTTCGACTTCGGAGGTCTCAGTCGCGGTTATGTTAAACGGCGAAGCTAAAGTGCCCCCGCCCGTCAAAATGCCGCCTGTCGTCCCGATAGCAAAACTAGTATGCGGGACTTCTAAACTTGTCCGCGCGTCTGGCTTCGTGGTCGCACCGGTTCCACCTTGGGAAACGATAAGCGGCAAGCTGATACTTGCGGCCGGGATAGACCACGGTAAAAGCTCCCATTCACCCGAAGAGGCATTATATTGCGCCTGTGCCGTCTGTGTGGTATCTAATTCGCCGCCGACTAACGCCGATCCGTCGGTTGATAACACAAGTGCATTAGCGCCTATCCCCGAGGTCTGGCCTATATTTAATGTAACCGGCCCGGTGTTATTTACCGCCGGCTTAAAACTAACTAGCGCGCCTTCCATGTCGTCGTAAGTCGTTGGTATTTTTACGCCGCTCGGGCCACTCACTGGGCGCAAATCGACGACGTTAACCACCCCGACATCCTCGAACGCGTGCCCTTTAATGCTGTTTAGGAATATAGATTCGGATAATTGTAACGTACTAGCAGACGCTAACGCTTGACCGCTCCGAGTCACCGCGTTTTCTAGCTCCTCATTACGATCATTATATTCCGCCGCAGACAGACGCCCGTCCGCCGTTGCCCCGTCGTCGTCTATTTTAGTGTTGATATCTTCCATTAGTTCACCTATTGCAAAATTACGACTACATTAGCCGGTACAATTTTATTAAAAATACATTCCACGACATCGGATTGAAAACCGCCGAAAGGAAGCCCCGCGGGCGGCCCTATCGCGAAATCATACGGGAACCCCGTATTTGATGTTGGAAAGCCTACATATAACTTAAAAGCGCTTTGCGAGTCCGGAGATACATCGACCTCGGTCCCGGGCGTTACGGTCACGGTCACACCAGCAAGAGCGGTACCTAAAGTCTCGAATTCTTCTTTAGTGACAATCGGTACTCGGCGCAATCTAAATATAATATTTTCTCGCCGTTCTGTCAGACTCGCCAGCGTATTAATGCACTCGTCCGGGAGCCCTACCGACGTTTCCCATTCTTCAAGTAAACCGCTTCCGGTCAATAGTGCGCTCGTGGATGAATTAATATTATATTCGTTTGCCAATTCTTGGATCTGTGCCTGAACTCGGTTAAATGCTGCGGCGCACGATATCAATAGCGCGTGTGTGTTTGATCCGACCGTTAACTTATTGGCCCACGCTCTCCCCTCTGGTAGATGCTGGCTCAATTGTTGGAGCGTCGTCCGGAGGGGCGGGGCATCAAGAATCGATAATGGTACTAATCCTTCGCTCGGGTCAGTAGCCACCGGCGAGACATCATCCCCCCATATCAAGGCGTTAGGCGGTCCCCAAACTTCGGACCCTGTTCCCCATGTTGCCATAAATTAAACCTCTCTATTATGTCGGGAATACGGTTGTCGTATCGTCATAAACCGCTATCTCCCCATCTGTGACCACGATAGGGCCGCTCGGGGTAGTGAGGGCGAAACTCTCTATAAAATCCCCTGTTTGCGTATCCTGTGTCGTTTGGATGGCGGATATATAGGCGTTCTCAGTGACATTTGTCTCAAATTGGACAGAGTCCTGAAAAAACGCCGTGAGCTGTGCCCGGATAGCTTCTTGCATAGTCGTCGTGTTCGGCTCAAGCGAGTTAAAATCAAAAACCTCAGATACGGGATCCGGGGCCTCCACAAATATATCAGCCTCGGCGGTATGCGCGGGCATCGCGCCGTCCGCTACGATCAGCTCTTTTGTAGCATCTAAAACCGTAGTTGGAGGAATAGGGTTCGCGTCGTCGTCCCTCATTATATAAACTGCAACCTGTCCCGGATATGGGTCCTCTGCGCCACCCGCGCCACCCACGGTCGGCCGTTTTACGAACGCTCGAGTATTTCCGGAAAGACTTAACGCAGCTAGGATAACCTGATCTTCGGTAAAAACTCCCTCAATAATTGAACGAGAAAGAAGGATCCGCGCCCGGTAGTCCTCGTCGCTTTCTATGCTTGAACCACCCGATAACCCATCGATTTGAACATAAGCGTCGCCGTCGATATCGGTAATCTCGCTCGGAGTGGTAAGGGTCAATAGCGCGCCGGCGTCGGCGTTCGTCTGTGCCCCTGTCAGTATTGCCGCGACGTCTACGACCGCAAAAGCCGCATTGTAGCCAATGGTCCCCGTCGCCGGCGTTGTTGGCGATCCTGATACTTCATAGCTAAAAGTTAAACTAGACAATACCGACACCGTCGTCGTTATATTGTATTCGGCTTGATCCGCACCCGAAACCGTTACCTCCATTCCGGTAGCTAACGCGTGCCCTTCCGCTACGGTAGCGGTCGCAGTAGTCCCCACGCGGGTGATCCCTGTTATTCCTTGATCGGGATCCGTGACGGTGGATATTTCGGAGGTCGCATATTCGAAACCTGTCGCCGAAGTAAAGATAGTCCCAGCGGAAACGACAGTGCCTAACACCCCCGGAATTGATATGAGACCGATCGCCCCGGCAGCGGCATTCCGAGGTAAGCCCTCATAGTCGCCCCAGATATTCAGAAATTCGCCCTGTGCGGTTTGCGGAAATAGTTGGGTCTCTACGTCTCGAACAACTAAATCGAGCGCGGAAGCTGCCGCCGCGACTCCGTCGGTAAACCCCCGGGACCATGATCCGAAGACTGTCGGGTCAATCGTTGGAATTTGGCGCCGAAGTTCCGCCCGGACCAATTCCACAAAATCGTCAAAACTTGGATGTTCTATTGGCATAATCTAAAACCTTTTTTAAGTTCCACCGGTAGGCCCTTGAGTCGGACTTACCGGACCGCTTACTGCTGTAGCTGACCCACCGTGTAAATGCGTAGACAATGTGACAGAAGAACCGCCCGTTTTTGATACGACTTCGGTTTCGCCTGTAACTGTGGCCTCACTCGTAATATTTCCGGTCGAGTCGATCGTTCCGTTAACCTGTAAATTACCGTTCATAGTGGTAATCGCTGCGTCTATAGTAACCGCTCCGTCGACTATTGTCACTTTCGTTCCGTTGACATCAAGCACTATTTGCCCGTTGGTCATAGTGGCCGTAGTGTCTACCGCGCCTCCTATGTCGAACTCTATTTGCCCGTTGGTCATAGTGGCCGTAGTATCCTCCGTGGTGGCCGTGAAAGTCTTAGTGACTAAATCGATAGCGTTCCCGTCTTTTAAATAAATGTAATCCTCGCTCGTTTGATTATTAAGGGCCACTTCTCCCTCGACTAAATTTTTCAAGGTGCGACGCTTGGGGTCGTCAATGAGAGCGATCGCGCTGCTCTCCTGTGCATTCTGTGAAAATATAAGGCACAAACTATTCGCCGGGGGACGGTGCAAAAGTCCGTAAGGTTTCATATCTAAAATGGGGACCTCTTTCCCCATGTATGAAGCAACGCCCCGGGAAAAGTTTCCGGAATCATCGGTGGAGACTAGGCGCGCAATCTTGATCAAATTCTTGATCATGTAATATAATTTTTTCATCTTACGAAAGAGCTCCCCGTTTCTCCGGTCGTGTTCTGGAACCGCTCGCCTATTGAAGTCTTACGGGCGTCGGTCGCGGTTGATTCCCCGCGGACGGTGTACGCATCTTGTGGAACGCTGATAATTGTCGTCGTCGTACCCACTCCCAGATCTACCGAATATTCGACCTCTTTAATTAACCAAAGGCCACGAACGCCGGCGAAAGGATCGTCAATCTTAACTTTTTGGCCAATATCCCATAGCGTGCCGTCCTCTTGTGCTACTCCTTGGACCTCTGCCTCATAGACGGACGATAACGCCCGGCGTATGTTGTTCTCTTCCTCTGCGCGGTTTCCTGTCTCCACTTCGCCCATGGCCTCCTCGCCTTGGACCTCGAGGTAGCGACTCGCCCGGATCTGGCTGTCTATGGAGTCCCCTTGACTATTTACCACACTTTCGTCGGTATCATAATCGGCGAGGTCGTCAAACCCGAGACCCGCCTGAGAGCGCACCTTATAGGTGTTAAATCGGTTTTGCATGTTGTATTGAGCCCGGTAGCGTTTGACGTTGTCCGTACTGTCGCCGGTGTGCTGTAAAGGTGTGACCGCACTATCAGCCCCGGGCCTGTAAACTAGTAGCCTACCCGCCCCGTCTGAAATTAAGTACACTTGTTTTTTACGAGCGAAATTAACTAAAAATTGCATAGCATTTCGGCCGCTGTCGCTGGTGAATTGTTGATTGAGTTGGGCGAAAGTTATATCCGCGTCGCTTACATCAACGACCGGAATAGTCGCACCTATGGCCGCGATTATCTTCTCGCAAATTTCCACCATAGTGACCGGACCGGTAAACGATTTCGCCGCGTCGGGCACACTACTGTCGATCACGTCCTGAGTAACATCGCGCCCGGAGACGGTGATCGTGTGACTATTCGCGTCGCCACTTGGTACGACCATGTCCACAAAACCCGTAACTTTTGCGGTCCCATTAATTAAAACCTGTACTTTGTCCCCGGCTTTTACGGGGTAGTCTTTGACCCCCTCCCGGGACGTGCTGCTAAATTGAAACGCCCCAGAATTGGCGTCAATAGAACGCCGAACCGTGGCCGATTCCCAGAGCTCGAAAGGCTGGCTATTAACTCGTATTTCGAAAGCCATTAGACGGGCACCCTATCAAATATGGAAACGGAATCCTTCAAAGAGAGAGACGGCTGAGTAGGATTTAGACCCCGGACGTCTATCGCCGCAGCCGTTAGATCCCCCGTAGTGGTTAGATCCTCTGCATACAATAGGTAGGCCAGTTCTAAAGCTGATCGCGGTGCCGGTAAATCCACCGAAGTGATCCCCGGGGAAAATTGCGATTTTCTTTCTAAAATTTCGCCCGCAATACCTCGAACGGTTTCGACCGCAAATCTAACGCCGGGCTGTACTTGGATCGACGGTTCGTCCCCTAAGTGCTCTAGTCCTTCTCGCATTACGGTGTCGTAAGCTTGGTATAAAAGCTCCCGGGTCTCGACGATCTCCTGCTCTGTGGAATAGTCCGCGGCGGCTGCCTGTTCATAAGCAACGACGAGAGACGTAACCCGATAAACTTCCGATAAACGTTCCCGGTTATTGTTTCGGTCGATACGTTGCGCGGTATCCTCCGGCCACGTATTAATAAAACTTGTGAAACCACCCTGAACAAGCCCGGCACCCGTGGCGTTCTCCGGCGTAGAATCAAAAATAGCCTGTGATTGCACAGATAGATCCGCCCCAAAATTAACCCCTAGAAGACCCTGTGTGGTGCCTCTCCCGTTCGGCACCCCTAACGATACCTGTTGAGACAATCCCGGGCTCTCCGGCGTATTTATGACCAGCGCGGCCGCTAATAGTACGCCGTCGGTGATCAAAGACGATCTATCCCTTGCGATTTCATTCGCTAGATTTTGGTAAGCGGTGAGGCTTGGGGTCTCGAACAAAGTATTATATTGATTAATTGACGTTTGAACATATTGTAATACGTCATATTCTGCGGTCGCGATATTTAACGCCGTGCGTGGTTGATCCCACAATAAAGCTAATGCTATTTGGATCTCGGTACGGGCAAAATCTCCCTGTTCGTAAAGGTCCTCTATCTGATTCTCGCGGGTATTGGGTCCCGGAGTCGGTCGCCCTAAAGCAAACTCGAGGCTGAAAACGATTTCACCGACGCCAGTCTGTCCGGACTCTTTCGTATAGGGCAGCGCGTAAGCCTGTACTGTCCCAAAAGTAGGCAGGATTAACTCGCCCACCCCGGCAGTGTTTAAGGCCGTCTCGAGCGCTTGCGCCCGCGAGAGGTAATCTATCCCATGGACAAACGCCTCGATCCTGAACATCGGGGGTATTTGTCCCAAATCCTCGACGAATCTTTGATCGGAGTTCGGGTACTCGTGGAGCACTATCCGGCGTCCGCTTTGAGTCTGGGCCTCGTTCCTTACCCGGAACTCTACGCCTTTATAGCTCGCCGATACTAATTGAATTACTCTAGTGTCCGTCATGGCATCACCGTTGCGAGATTATCGCCTTGATTAAGATTTATAGCCGCTTTTTCGATGGTGGTCCCGTCTTTACCTTGCACCGCAATAATTCCGGAGATATCGACCCCTTGGTTACTGGTGTTTTGTGCTTTCGCGTCGGCCGATTTTTCTCCCGGGCGATTCGCTATACCTTGAACGAGCCCCCCGAACATGCCTGTCTTAGCCATGATACTTGTGAAAGTGGACGCCTTCTCAATAAATCCGGTTATCTCCGCTTTTAGCCTCGCGAAAAAGTCCGCTATCGCGGTGATCCAATTGGCGACCATGGTAACCATATTGTCGTAAACTTGGGCGACCATCGACGTTCCTTTTCGGAACTCGTTTAAGTCGGCCATCATACTCTCGAATACGTTGCCGTCCGTCTCGCCGAATAGCAGATTTAAAAGCCCGGT
>PIVK01000163.1 GCA_003354135.1 Rhodospirillales bacterium | reverse complement strand
GAATATGCATAAAGGTCAGATTTGACCTTGACCTTGAAGACTGGTAGGACATATAATTAGGTCATATTGACCTATAATGTATAGGTCAATGTTATTGTTAATGGTGATATCTCCAAAGCTCCCCGAGTCTATCCTATTAAAAATTGGCACAGTATTACACCAAGTGGTAGTTCAAAGGTCACCATGACTCCCATCACTTCATTTGAATATTAATGAGGTTAGGAGGTCATTAAGTGCAAAATTAGATTAATGCCCATGGCTATTCTATCAATGGAGGTAATTGATTTATATTTTAAACTAGAAAAATGTCAACGCAAGCATTAACAGATCTTGCCTTTAATAATATACCAAACATCCTAGAAGCATAGGATTTTACTAGATTGAGGCCAATGTTGAGCATGATCATCAAGGACAGGGTCCCTCTAGCACCTACACTATCACAATGACCTCTGAGGTCAAAGGTCAAGGTCATTTTATATATTTGTTTTTATGGCTCAGGTAATTTTGTAGACTGGTTTTGGAAGGTTACCAAATCAATGAATAGTGTTTTAATGTGATTTGGAATGTTTAACCTCACTTTTGGTCATGACCTTGACCTCTGACCTTGGAGGTCATGTTGCCAATGAAGTCCCTGGCTCCATAAATAGGGTATAGGTAACCTTAGTGCCATTCCCTGGTGCCCAGAAGTGCCAAAACTTGGATTTTAATAAATTAAGGTCAAAGGTCACAATGACCTCTGATCTCAAAGGTCAAGGTCATTTTATATTTTTATTTTTTTATGGCTCAGGTAATTTTGTGGACTGGTTTGGGAAGGTTACCAAATCAATGAATAGTGTTTTAATGTGATTTAGAATGTTTAACCTCAATTTTGGTCATGACCTTGACCTCTGACCTTGGAGGTCATGTCACCAATGAAGTACCTGACTCCATAAATATGTGATAGGTAAAACCTTAGTGTCCCTCCCTGGTGCCCAGAAGTGCCCAAACTTGGATTTTAATAAATTACGGTCAAAGGTCACAATGACCTCTGAGGTCAAAGATCCAGGTCATTTTGTATGTTTATTTTGTTGTGGCTCAGGTAATTTTGTAGACTGCTTTTGGAAGGTTACCAAATCAATGAATAGTGTTTTAATGTGATTTAGAATGTTTAACCTCAATTCTGGTCATGACCTTGACCTCTGCTCTGACTTTGGAGGTCATGTCACAAATGAAGTCAGTAACTCCATAAATATGGGATAGGTAACCTTAGTGTCCTTCCCTGGTGCCCCAAAGTGCCCAAATTTAGATATTAATTAATTAAGGTCAAAGGTCGCAATGACCTCTGAGGTCAAAGGTCAAGGTCATTTTATCTTCTTATTTTTTATGGCTCAGGTAATTTTGTAGACCAGTTTTGGAAGGTTACCAAATCAATGAATAGTGTTTTAATGTGATTTGGAATGTGTAACCTCAATTTTGGTCATGACCTTGACCTCTGACCTTGGAGGTCATGTCACCAATAAAGTTCCTGACCCCATAAAAAGGGGGGTAGGTAACCTTAGATTCCTTCTCTGGTGCCCAGAAATGCCCAAACTAGGATTTCTCAAAATTTCAAAGCCACCCACCCACCCCCTGGGGGTGGGGCAAAAAAAAAATGTTTGTGCACATCCTTGGTACCAACCCATGTAATGTACAAAGTTTGGTTTAGATCATTGCAACAGTGTTGGACGGGACCAACATATATATCTTGCCAAAAGGCTCTTTCGGCAAGATAATCATGATTGGGAGGAAGGATTTAGATCCAATTAATTTTACTTGAAGGGTTATTTGTTGTTTTTTCTGT